>NZ_CP009438.1:1272500-1572500 GCF_000761215.1 Streptomyces glaucescens
ATACGCTGCTGCTCAGTGCATCGTCCGGGACAGACAGTGACGGCCCATCCATCTCCACCCCTGGGAGGCTTCCCATGACCACCGTGACGTCCCCGCTCGCAGGACGCGCCATCGGACTGGCCGCCGTGCCCGATCCGGTCTTCTCCGGGGCCATGGTCGGCCCGGGCACCGCCATCGACCCCGTACGCGAGCCCTCCGAGGCGGTCGCCCCCGTCGACGGAGTCATCGTCTCCCTCCACCCCCACGCCTTCGTGGTCGTCGACCCGGACGGGCACGGGGTGCTCACCCACCTCGGCATCGACACCGTGCAGCTCAACGGCGAGGGCTTCGAGCTGCTGGTGAACAAGGGCGACACCGTGACGCGCGGCCAGGCCGTCGTGCGCTGGGACCCGGCGGCCGTCGAGGCGGCCGGCAAGTCCCCGGTCTGCCCCGTGGTGGCGCTCGAAGCCACCGCCGAGGCGCTCTCCGAGCTGCGCGAGGACGGAGACGTCAAGGTCGGCGACGGCCTTTTCGTCTGGAAGTGACGTCACGCCGCCGTGGGGCGGCCAGGCAGGACAACCATCGCGGCGGCGGGGTCCGCCGCACTATCGGAGACGGGTGAGATGGAGACAACGCTGCGAGGCGTCGGCGTGAGCCACGGGGTGGCGATCGGCGAGGTTCGGCACATGGGGACGGCGGTGCTCGAACCGCCCGCCAAGCAGATCCCGGCCGAGGAGGCGGAGCGCGAACAGGGGCGCGCCCGCCAGGCCGTGGACGCGGTGGCGGCCGACCTGATGGCGCGCGGCAACCTGGCGGGCGGCGAGGCCCAGGCCGTGCTCGAGGCGCAGGCCATGATGGCCCAGGATCCCGAGCTGATCGCGGACGTGGACCGGCGGATCGCCGTGGGCAGCACGGCCGAGCGTGCCGTGTACGACGCGTTCGCCGCCTACCGGGACCTGCTGGCCGGTGCCGGTGAGTACCTGGCCGGTCGCGTCGCCGACCTCGATGACGTGCGGAACCGTATCGTCGCCCGGCTGCTGGGCGTGCCGATGCCGGGTGTGCCGGACAGCGACGAGCCGTACGTGCTGGTCGCCCGGGACCTGGCTCCGGCGGACACGGCGCTGCTCGACCCGGCGCTGGTGCTGGGCTTCGTGACCGAGGAGGGCGGGCCGACCAGCCACAGCGCGATCCTGGCGCGGGCGCTCGGGGTGCCGGCCGTGGTGGCGCTGCCGGGCGCCGGTGAGCTGGCCGAGGGCACGATCGTCGCCGTCGACGGAAGCAGCGGCGAGGTCTTCGTGGACCCGACCGAGGAGAAGAAGGCGCAGCTCGAGGCGGCGGCCGCCGAGCGCAGGGCCGCGCTGGCGGGGTCGACGGGGCCGGGGGTCACGTCCGACGGTCACAAGGTGCCGCTGCTGGCCAACATCGGCGGGCCCGCGGACGTGGCCGCGGCGGTCGAGGCCGGCGCGGAGGGTGTCGGTCTGTTCCGGACCGAGTTCCTGTTCCTGGACGACAACAAGAACGCTCCGTCCGAGGAGAAGCAGGTCGAGGCCTACCGGCAGGTGCTCGAGGCGTTCCCGGAGGGCCGGGTCGTGGTGCGGGTGCTCGACGCCGGCGCGGACAAGCCGCTGGACTTCCTGACCCCGGCGGACGAGCCGAACCCGGCGCTCGGTGTGCGCGGGCTGCGCACGCTGCTGGACCACCCCGAGGTGCTGCGCACCCAGCTCACGGCGCTGGCGAAGGCGGCCGAGGGGCTGCCGGTCCACCTCGAGGTGATGGCGCCGATGGTGGCGGACCGCACGGACGCCCGGGCGTTCGCCGACGCGTGCCGGGCGGCCGGGGTGCGGGCCAAGTTCGGTGCGATGGTGGAGATCCCGTCGGCGGCGCTGCGGGCCCGCTCGATCCTCCAGGAGGTCGAGTTCCTGTCGCTGGGGACGAACGACCTCGCGCAGTACACCTTCGCCGCCGACCGTCAGGTCGGTGCGGTGTCCCGTCTGCAGGACCCGTGGCAGCCGGCGCTGCTCGACCTGGTCGCGCTGTCCGCCGAGGCGGCGAGGGCCGAGGGGAAGAGCTGCGGTGTGTGCGGTGAGGCGGCGTCCGACCCGCTGCTCGCGTGTGTGCTGACCGGTCTGGGGGTCACCTCCCTGTCCATGGGTGCGGCGTCGATTCCGTATGTGCGGGCGACGCTGGCGAAGTACACGCTGGCGCAGTGCGAGCGTGCGGCCGCGGCCGCGCGTGCCGCCGACACGGCCGAGGAGGCGCGCGGCGCCGCTCAGGCGGTGCTGTCCGGCGAGTAGTCCGGCCCGCCCGGTGCTGTTCGCCGGCCGCAGGGGCGCTCCGCCTTCGGGTGGGGCGCCCCTGCCGCGTTCAGTGCCGGTGCCGGTGGGGTGCGGGTCCGAGGTCGCCGAGGTCGGGCGGGGCGCAGTAGTCGACCCCTGATTCGGGTGAGATCAGCTCTCCGGATTCCGCGTCGGTGCAGTAGGCGTCGAAGACCTCGCCCGCGGTGAGGGGTTCGAGTCCGTTGCCGCGCATCCGCCAGCCGTAGACGCGGTCGGCGGTGCCGGGTGCGCTGGTGCGCATGACGAGTCCGCCGGGGCCGCGGGTGGCGATGCCGAGGGCGAGGACGGTGGTGAACTCCAGGGCCTCGGTCTCGTCGAGTTCGGTCGTGCCGTCGTGGTCGTCGGCGTGGAGGACGGCGACCACGGGTTCGGCGGCGCCGGAGACGCTGCAGACGAGGTGCCGGCGGCCCGGCGGGGCGGTGTCGAGGATGCGGACGAGGAGGGCGGAGGCGTGGGTGAAGGCGGAGCGGCCGAGGTCCTCGCCGCAGGTCGCGCAGGTGCCGAGCCGGGCGAGGAGGGCGGAGGCGTAGTCCCAGGTGGCCTGGCGGACGGCTTCGTCGACGAGGGTGGGCACGAGGTCGGTGAGGGGCTGGCCCTCGTAGGGAACGGTGGGGCCGGTGGCGGCGAGTTCGGCGGTGAAGCGGCCGCGGCTGGCCGGGGTGTCGGGGTCGAGGCCCCGGTCCGCGCAGTAGTCGGCGTACTCCTCGGGGTCGAAGAGGGCGACCGTGGTGTGGGTGCCCTGGGCGGCTCGGGTCTTGAGGAGCGCCTCGACCTGCTGGAGGTAGATCCGGTGGTCCTCGAAGGTGAAGCTGCGGTAGCGCCGCATGGCACGGAAGTCGTGCTCGTCGGTGAGCAGGCCGATGGTGCCGGCGATCTCGCGGCGCAGGACGCGTCGCATGGTCAGGTCGTCGGTGTGCGTCATGTTTCCCCCTGTGCACACGGTCGGTCAATGCTCACTCACCGTAACGGGGAGCACTGACAGCGGCGGGCGAGCGGCCTCGGACGGCCGGGGTTGCGGGCGTCCGAGGCCGCGGGGGGTCTTCGGTGGCGGGGTCAGGCGCGCTCGCGGGCCAGGTTCTCGTAGAAGCGGAGCAGGTCGAGGTTGTCGATGGAGCCGGGGTTGACGGCCTTCTCCAGAGGGGTGCCCTGGAGCAGTCTCTTGACCGGGACCTCGATGCGCTTGCCGGTGAGGGTGTGCGGGATGCCGGGCACCGCGATGATCTCGTCGGGGACGTGGCGCGGGGAGAGCTGTTCGCGGATGGTCCGCTTGACGCGGTTCAGGAGGGCCTCGTCGAGGACGGCTCCGGGGGCCAGGTGGACGAAGAGGGGCATCCAGTAGCCGCCGTCGGGCTGTTCGATGCCGATGACGAGTGATTCCCTGATCTCGGGGAGGCGCTCGACGGCTTCGTAGATGTCGGCGGACCCCATCCGCACGCCCTGCCGGTTGAGGGTGGAGTCGGAGCGGCCGTGGATGACGACGGAGCCGCGGGAGGTGACGGTGATCCAGTCGCCGTGGCGCCAGACGCCGGGGTAGGTGTCGAAGTAGCTGTCGTGGTAGCGGCTGCCGTCGGGGTCGTTCCAGAAGTAGATCGGCATGGACGGCATGGGGTTGGTGACGACGAGTTCGCCGACCTCGTCGGTGAGGGGCTTGCCGCTCGGGTCCCAGGACTGCAGGTCGGTGCCGAGGCCGGGGGCCTGGAGTTCGCCGATGTGGACGGGGAGGGTGGGCACGGCGCCGGCGAAGCAGGAGCAGACGTCGGTGCCGCCGCTGACGGAGGCGATCCACAGGTCGTCGCGGACCTCGTCGTGGAGCCAGCGGAAGCCGTCGGGGGGGAGCGGGGAGCCGGTGGTCGCGACGCAGCGCACGGCGGAGAGGTCGTGGTCCCGTCCGGGGTGCACCTCTGCCTTGCGGCAGGCCATGACGTAGGCGGCCGAGGTGCCGTAGAGGGTGGCTCGGGTGCGTTCGGCGATGCGCCACTGGGCGCCGGTGTCGGGATGTCCCGGGCTGCCGTCGTAGAGGACGATCGTGGTGCCGGTCAGGAGGCCGGAGACGAGGAAGTTCCACATCATCCAGCCCGTCGAGGTGTACCAGAAGAAGCGGTCCCCGGGGCCCAGGTCGCAGTGCAGGCCGAGCTGCTTGAGGTGTTCGACGAGGATGCCGCCCTGCGACTGGACGATCGGCTTGGGCAGGCCGGTGGTGCCGGACGAGTAGAGGACCCACAGCGGGTGGTCGAAGGGGACCTGCTCGAACTCGGGGTCCACGTCCGCGCCCGTCAGGGCCGCCCACTCGACGGCTCCCTCGGGGGCTCCGGTGCCGAGGAGGGGGACGTGGACGACGGCGCGCAGGGTGGGCAGCTCGCGGCGCAGCTCGGCGACGGTCTCGCGGCGGTCGTGTTCCTTGCCGCCGTAGCGGTAGCCGTCGACGGTGAACAGGACGACCGGTTCGACCTGCTGGAAGCGGTCGAGGACGCTGCGGGCGCCGAAGTCGGGGGCGCAGGAGGTCCAGACGCCGCCCACGGCCGCGGTGGCCAGGAGGGCGACGACGGCTTCCGGGATGTTGGGGAGGTAGCCGCTGACGCGGTCGCCGGGGCGTACGCCGAGGGCGCGCAGCTCGGCGGCCAGGGAACCCACCTGGCGGCGCAGCTCGGACCAGGTCACGGCGCGGGGCTCGTGGGTCTCGTCGACGCAGAGGAGGGCCGGTTCGCCGGCGCGGGTGGCGGCGGCGCGCAGGGCGTGTTCGGCGTAGTTCAGGGTGGCTCCGGGGAACCACTGGGCGCCGGGCATGGTGCGGTCGCCGAGCACGCGCGCGTAGGGGGTGGAGAAGCGGACGTCGAACCATTCGGTGACGGCTTTCCAGAACGTGTCCAGCTCCTCGACGGACCAGCGGTGCAGTGCCGCGTAGCCGCCCTGGGCGGGGGCGCCGTGGTGCTCGGCGGCCCAGGCCTGGAACCTGGTGATCTGTGCCTGGGCGATGCGTTCCGGATCGGGCTGCCAGAGCGGCTGGGGGTTCAGGGTCGACATGGGGCGGCTCCCGGACTGTGCGCGTCGTGTGCGTCCTCCGCGCACGTGCTGGGGTGTGCGCGTGACGCGGCTGACACGGACGATGCCATGTGATCGACTTCTGCACCAGGGTGCGCCGCACATAGTCCCTCTCGTGAAGATGTGGTCGCGGCACGGGTGAACGGCAGTTGAACGACACCCGCGTACCGTCCGAACAGTGGCAGGGTGAGCAGCATGGACGGTCGTGACCTGGTGCGTTCGTTGAAGGCGGTCGGTTCCGTGGGGGCGGCGCAGGGGTTGCGTACCGTGCGGGCGGCCTGGCGCAGGCGGCGGGCCGACGCCGTGGGGCTGCCGCCGCGCGGTGCGGAGCGCGCGCGGGTGCCCGGTGTGCTGGAGTCGGCGGAGCCGGGGCCCGGCGGGGGCACGCTGCGGTTCGGCGGCTCGCGGCTGCGGATCGCGGTCACGGTGGGCGGCGCGGTCTTCTGGGGCTGGGACGGGGCCGGTCCGGAGCCGTCGTACGCGCTCGCCGGACGCTGTCCGGATCCCGATCCGCGGGCCGTACTGGAGCCGGACAAGGACGGTGGCTGGCGGGTGGTGGCCGAGCGGATGACGGTGGTGGTGTCGCGGCTGGGGGCGATCGAGGTGCGCACTCCCGGTGGGGTGACGCTGCGCCGTGATCTGCCGCCCCGGTGGTGGGAGCCGGCCGGCGGGGGCCCGGCGCGCTGGACGCAGCGGTCGGAGGTGCCGGCGGACGCGCGGTTCTTCGGGCTGGGCGGCCGGGCGTCGGGGCCTCGGCTGCGGGACGGCGCGTACCGGCTGTGGAACAGCGATCCCGGGCGGGCCTTCGCGCCGGGGGACGATCCGCTGTACATCACCATGCCGGTGCAGTGGGTGGTGAGCGACGCGGGCACGCACCTGGCCTTCCACGACAGCACATGGGACGGCACGGTGCTGCTGCGGGAGGGCGTCGAAGGCGCCGGCTCGGGCCACGACCGGGCGGGGACGAGCGAGCTGCGGATGGAGGGCGGTCCGCTGCGCTGCTGGGTGATGGTCGGCACCCCCGCGCGCGTGCTGCTCGCCTGGGCCTCGCTGACGGGGGCGCCGGCGCTGCCGCCGGCGTGGGCGCTGGGTCACCATCACGGGGGGTGGGGCTTCGGCAGTGAGGAGGAGGTGCGGCGGGTCGTCGCGGGCTACCGGGAGCGCGGTCTGCCGCTGGACGCGGTCCACCTGGACATCGATCACCACGAGGAGCGCCGGGTCTTCACCGTGGACCCGGACCGCTTTCCCAAGCTGCCGCAGCTGGCGGAGGAGCTGCGGCAGGACGGGATCCGGCTGGTGTCGGTCGTGGACGCGGCGGTGAAGGCCGAGCCGGGCGACGCCGTGTACGACGGCGGCACGGCGGGGGACGCGTTCGTGCGGGACGCGTCGGGGCGGCTGGTGCGGGGGCCGGCGAGGTCCGGGGAGTCGGTGTTCCCGGACTTCACGCACGCGCGCGTGCGGCGGTGGTGGGGCGGGCTCTACGAGGAGCGGCTGGACCGGGGTTTCTCGGGGTTCTGGCACGGCATGAACGAACCGACCTCGTTCGCGGCGTTCGGCGAGACGACGCTGCCCCGGTCGGCCCGGCACGCGCTGGACGGGCGCGGGGGTGATCACCGCGAGGCGCACAACGTCTACGCGCTGTGCATGGCGCGGGCCGGGTACGAGGGGCTGGCCGGGCTGGCGCCGGACCGGCGCCCGTTCGTCGTGTCGCGCTCCGGCTGGGCCGGGATGCAGCGTTACGGCGGGGCGTGGTCGGGTGAGGTGGCGACGGGCTGGGGCGGGCTGCGGGCGTCGCTGGCGCTGGTGCTGGGGCTCGGCCTGTGCGGGGTGCCGTACTCGGGGCCTGATGTGGGCGACCGGGACGGCACTCCCGATCCGGAGCTGTTCCTGCGCTGGTTCCAGCTCGGCGCGTATCTGCCGCTGTTCCGCACCCACGCGGGTCCGGGGGCGGGGCCCAGGGAGCCGTGGGAGTTCGGGCCGGAGGTGCTGCAGCACGCGCGCGGGGCGCTGCTGGAGCGGCGGCGGCTGCTGCCGTACTTCGTGACGCTGGCGCAGCTGGCCCGGCGTACGGGGGCGCCCTTCGTACGGCCGGTGTGGTGGGGGGCGCCGGAGGAGCGGGCGCTGCGCGACTGTGAGGACGCCTTCCTGCTGGGCGACTGCCTGCTGGTGGCGCCGGTGCTGGATCCTGGTGTGCGGCGGCGGACGGTGCAGCTGCCGCGCGGGCGCTGGTACGACACGGCCACGGGGCGCGCGTACGAGGGGCCCGGGCGGGTGGCGGCCGACGCTCCCCTGTCGCGGATCCCGGTGTTCGCGCGCGCGGGTGCCGTGCTGCCGGTGCGCGGGGACGACGGTGGTCCGGAGCTGGAGGTGTGGGCTCCCGCGCGGGGGCGGGCGGGTGGCGGGCTGGTGGTGCCGGACGCCGGGGAGGGCTGGGAGGAGCCCGCTGTCGAGCGCTATGTGGCCCGCCGTTCGGGCCGGCGGGTGGTGGTCGAACGGGACGGTGGGGGCGGGCCGGCCGAGCCGCCCTGCCCGGTGCGGATCCGCGGGCTCGCGGAGGGGTGAGAGCCACGCGGGAGCGGGAGCCCGCCGTGGGCGGAGCTAGGGCCTGTCGTTTGGATCACCCCGGCGTCGCGGGGCCTGGCACGCGCATCCGCGGCGTTGTCGTCGGTCGCCGACGCTCCGCGTCGACTCCCTCACCGCCTCGCAGCCGCACGCACCAGACCCCGCTCGGGTCGGTCGAGAGGCTCCGGACCTCAAGCCGGGCTGATCCAAACGAAAGGCCCTAGGCGTAGCGGCCCTCGAACCAGGCTCGGACGGCCAGGGTGTGCAGCGGGAAGGCCAGTTCCTCGGGTCCGCGCAGGAGGTGCCAGCCCTCCGTCTCGTCGGTGGCGGCGGAGGCGGGCAGTTCGTCGGCGGGGCGCTCGGGGAGCAGCCCGAACAGCAGCAGGTGGCCGTCCGGGGAGGACGCGGCGTCGATGAGGCGGACGTCGTGGGCCGCCGCGTCGATGCCGGTCTCCTCCTTGAGTTCGCGGACGACGGCCTGGCGCCAGTCCTCGCGGTGGTCGACGTAGCCTCCGGGCAGTGCGACGCCTCCCCGCGCGGGGGGCACGGTGCGGGTGATCACGACGAGGGCGGTGCCCTGGGCGTCGCGCACGGGCTGCAGCGCGACCGCGACGGGCAGGGGGTTGCGGTAGGCGACGGAGCCGCAGGAGGGGCAGGTGCGGGGCCAGTCGCGGGCGCCCTCTCCGTAGGGCGTTCCGCAGCTCGAACAGTGGGAGCCGGGGCCGGAGTTGGCGAGCTGGGGTTCGGACACGCCGCGCACTGTATCCGATCGTGGAGAGGGCGTCCCGTGGGGTGGCTGGTCAGCGGCCGTGGGCGAGGGACTTCGCGGACACGGGGAAGTCGAAGTAGGTGTCGGGGTAGGGCTCGGGCTTGTAGGTGAAGTGCCACCACTCCTCGGCGAGGTTGACGAATCCGAGGGCTTCGAGGGTGTTCTTCAGCAGCAGCCGGTTGGCGCGCTGTTCGCCCCGGACGCGTGGGTCGAGGGTGTGGGAGAGGGTGTCGAAGCAGTCGAACGCGGTGCCCATGTCGACGGAGTTGTCGGGGGAGCGTTCGTCCTGGGGGGCGTAGCAGGGCACCAGGGGCCGGTTCGGGACGTACGGCCCGGCGTGCTTCACGGGGAGCTTCACGATGGTGAGGTCGACGGTGGAGCCGCGGCTGTGGCCGGATTTCTCGGCGATGTAACCGTCGGCGAAGAGCCGGGTCTTGTCGACCCTCGGGTAGAACTCGTCCTTCATCGCCTGGTCGCCGAGGTCCTTCGCCCAGCGGACGAAGTGGTCGACCGCGCGTTGCGGCCGGTAGCAGTCGTAGACCTTGAGGGTGTAGCCCTGGCGCAGCAGTTTCGTCTGCGCCCGGTGGAGGGCTTCGGCGGCGGGGCGGGTGAGGACGCACAGGGGCTGCCGGTAGCCGTCGATGCGCCGGCCGACGAAGTTGTGCGGGGTGAAGTAGCGCATCTCCTGGAGGATTGTGCGGTCCACGGTGCGCAGGGCGACGAAGTCCCGCGGTGCTGCGGGGTCGGTGGCGGGCCGGGCGGTGGCGGTGGGGGCGGCGGTGGTCACGGCCAGCAGGGTGGCCGCGGCGACGATCACGCGGCGGGCCAGGCAGGCGATTCGTGTCATGTCGCCTGCGTCTACCAGGCGGTGGGGGCGGTGGGGAAGTGGCCGGACGCGGGTCCGCTTCCGATCGTGCGTACGGCCTCCCGCGTGCGGCCGGTCGTTGCGCGGTGAGTCGTTCGTACGCTGTGTGACCGGCCGGGAATGCTGTGTGAACGTCTCATGAACTGCGCCGGGCCCAGTGCGGCCGGCGCCATCATGCTGCCGTGCACACCTGGTCGGACACGCTCCGCTTCGCATTCCAGCCGGTGGTCAACCTGTCCACCGGTGCGGTCGCGGCACTGGAGGTCCTCGCCCGCCCGGAAACCGGCGACGTCCTGGCCGAGGCCCGCAGGGATCCCGGACTCGACGGCCGGCTGGCCGTGCTCGCGGTCCGGGCGGCCGTGCGCCACGAGACGCTGCTGCCGCTGCACGTCAACGTGTTCGCGGGGACCCTCGCCGACCTGGGCGGGCTCACGTCGCTGACCGACGCGGTGCGGGCGGCCGGGCGGCTGCCCTGGGAGGTGACCGTGGACGTGGTCCCGCCGTACACCCATGTGCCGCGACAGGCTCTGCTGGACGCGGTGGCCGCCTTGCGCGAGCCGGGTTTCCGGGTCAGCGCGGACGGTGTCGGGGACGGCGACGTGCCCCTGCGGCTGCTCGCGGACCTGGCGCCCGATCTGGTGAAGCTGGACGGCTCGCTGCTGTCCCGGCCGGCCGTCGTGCGGGCCATGCGGACGCTGTGCGACGAGTCGGGGGCGCTGCTCGCCGTCGAGGGCGTGGAGACCGAACTGCAGTGCGCGGCCGCGCGGTCGGCCGGGGCGCAGCTGGCGCAGGGCACGCTGTTCGCCCCGCCGGCCAGGCGGCCCGCGGCGGACGTCTACGTGCCGCCCCGCTCCCCCGGTCCGGGCGGCGCGGCACGGGCCGGTCCGTCGGTGCGGGAGTTCGTGCGGCCGGCCGCTCTGCTGCCGGACACGGCGTCCGCGTCGCGGGTGCGGACGCTGCTGACCGGGTCACCGGACGTGTCCGGGGTGCTGCTGGTGGACCGGAACGGGGTGCCGGTCCGCTCGGTGCACCGGTCCCGGTTCCTGCTGTCGATGTCGGGGCGGTACGGGCACGCGCTGTACGCCGACCGGCCCGCCGCCAGACTGGGCGATCCGCCGCGGACGGTGGGGGTCGACGCCACCGCGTGGGAGGTGCTGGACGTGGTGGCGGACGGGGAGCGGGACCGTACGTCGGACGATGTGGCCGTCGTGGACGGGTCCGGGCGGTGCGTGGGCGTCGTGCGCCTCGCCGACCTGGTGCGGGCGCTGGCGGAGTCCCGCGTCGAGGAGGCGGCCGGGCTCAATCCGCTGACCCGGCTGCCGGGTTCGGACGCGATCACCGGTGAGGTGGACCGGCGGATCGCGGACGGGCGGGCGTTCGCGCTGAGCTGGCTGGACGTGGACCATTTCAAGCAGGTGAACGACGGGGCGGGATTCGCGGCGGGTGACGAACTGATCCGGTCGGTGGGGAGGGCGTTGCAGCTCGCGGCGTCGGGGAGCGTCCGGGTGGGGCACATCGGCGGGGACGACTTCCTGGTGCTGGCGGATCCGGAGGGCCTCGATCCGCTGGCCGCCTCGGTGCTGGACGCTCCTTGGTCGGCGGGCGGGCGAGCGGTGACGCTGTCCCTGGCCACGGTCGTGTGCGGGCCCGGCAGCGTGGCGGACCACCGGCAGGCGGCTGCCTGTCTGGCCCCCCTGAAGAAGGCGGCCAAGGCGCTGGGCGGGACCAGCTGGGTGCGGGGCCGTGCGGGGATGCCGGGTCACGAGGTGCTGCGGGGTGTGCGGGGGGTGCCGCGGCGGCCGGGGTGCCCGGCGCCCGGGGCGGGCGCGAGCTGATGGGGCATCAGCGAGGCTGCCGGGTGCGCTGGTCGTCCCGGATGGCCGGGCACCGGGCGAGCCGGTCTTCACCGCGGCGTGGCGCGGCCCGGTGCGGGGCCGCGGGGAGCGGCGTCCACTGGGTGGGGACGGCGACGGCTGGTCCCGCCCGCAGGGGGTGTCCGAACGGGTCTGCGGCCCGTACCCCGGTCGGCGGGGGTACGGGCCGTGCCGTGCCGGGCAACGGGCGCGCCTGCCGCACCCGGGGAACGGGCGTGCCTGCCGTACCCGCAAGCGGCGTCAGGTCGTGCCCGGGGAGCGGCGTCAGGTCGTGACGGCCCGGCGGCGCTCCGCGGCGTGGGTCATCGCGTGCCGTACGACGCCGATCAGGACCTCCTTGACCGACTCGCGGTCGCGCGCGTCGCACAGCACGAGGGGTACGTGGTCGTCCAGATCGAGTGCCCTGCGGACCTCCTGCGCCGGGTAGCGGGCGGCGCCCTCGAAACAGTTGACGCCGACGAGGAACGGGATGGAACGGCGCTCGAAGTAGTCGACGGCCGCGAAGCAGTCCTCCAGGCGGCGGGTGTCGGCGAGGACGACGGCGCCGAGCGCGCCCTCGGACAGTTCGTCCCACATGAACCAGAACCGTTCCTGGCCGGGTGTGCCGAAGAGGTACAGCACCAGGTCCTCGCGCAGCGTGATGCGGCCGAAGTCCATCGCGACGGTGGTGGTGTGCTTGCCCTCCACACCGCTGATGTCGTCGACCGGACGGCCGGCCTCCGTGAGCGGTTCCTCGGTGCGCAGCGGTCTGATCTCGCTGACCGCGCCGACGAGCGTGGTCTTGCCCACGCCGAAGCCGCCGGCCACGAGGATCTTGAACGTGACGGGCTCGACCGGGGGTTTGCCACGCTCGGAACGCCCGAAGATCATCGGTCTCTTCTCCTGCTTGATGAAGGTCGGTGGGCGGTGGGCCGCATTCCGCGCGCGGCGGCCCCCGCGCCGCTCACAGCGCCCGCAGGCCGCTGATCACGTCGCGCAGAATGCTCTCGTCCGGCAGTTCGGCCGGGGGCACCGGACGGTTCACGTGCACGAGTCCCGCGTCCACGAGGTCGCCGACGAGGACCCGGACGACGCCGATGGGCAAGTCGAGTTCGGCGGAGAGTTCGGCGACCGACTGCGGGGCGTCCCGGCACAGCCCGACGATCTCCACGTGCTCCGGGGACAGCGTCGGATCCCGTTCCGGGTCGCCCGCGTGGGGTTCGGTGACGACCACCGCGATCAGGTCGAGGCGGTGCTGGGCCGCGTGGCTGGTGCGGCCGCGCGTCATGGCGTACGGGCGGACGACCGGCCCGGCCTCGTCGTCGAACCAGTGGCTTCTTGCCTGACCGTCAGCGCTCATGTCATCCCACTACCCGCCCGCGGGCAGGTCGGTGCGCGGGGCGGTGGCCAGGTGCGGGCCGACCCGCTTGACCAGGAGCGTCATCTCGTAGGCGACCTGGCCGATGTCCGAGTCGGCGTCGGAGAGCACGGCGAGACAGCTGCCGTCGCCGGCGGCGGTGACGAACAGGAACGCCTCGTCCAGTTCCACCACGGTCTGGCGGACGTCGCCCGCCTCGAAGTGGCGGCCGACGCCCTTGGCGAGACTGTGGAATCCGGAGGCCACGGCGGCCAGGTGCTCGCCGTCCTCGCGGCTCAGGTCCTTGGAGACCCCCGTGGCCAGCCCGTCGCCGGACAGGACGACGGCCTTGCGGATGCTTGCGACGCGGTCCACCAGGTCGTCGAGCAGCCAGTTCAGCTCGCCGGTCCTGCCGGTGGTGGCGTGGTCGGTCGCCTTCGGTGCGGTCATCGACCGTCCCCCTTAGTCGTTCCTCGTGGTGCTGTGCCGCTCCGGGCGTCGTCGCCCGCGGCGTTCTCCTCGCGGCCGCGCCGCCAGCCCCGCTGGAGCGAGGACATACGGCTGCGGACCTCGTCGGCGTCCCGCTCGGCGGGCGCCGCCCGGTCGTCGGTGGGGCGTGCGGGTTCCCGCCTGAGCTGCGGTGCGAGGCTGGCCTGACGCACCCGGCGGGGCAGTGCGGTGGAACCGGTGTCCTTGTTCGCGCCCGTGCCCGGGGTGCCGGTGGCCGTACCCCTGTCGTCGCGGAGGTTCGCGCCGCCGTCGCGGCCCTCGCGGCGGGCCGGGAGGGACGGGAGGCCGACGTGGTCCGGGGAGTCCGGGCGGTCGTCGCGGTGGCCCGGCGGGGTGCCGGCGCGACCGAGTGGTGAGCTGCCGCGGCGGCGGGTCGGCAGGGGGGCCGTGCGGTCCGGGTCCGGGCGGCGCGGGCCGGCCGCCGTCTCGTCCTCCGGGTCCGGGCGGCGGGGGCGCTGTCCGGTGACCGGGCGCCCGTGCGAGCTGACCAGCTTGGGCGTGCGGTGGCGGGGCAGCGGGACGGGTGCGTCGAGGTGGTCGTCCTCGTCGGTGCCGTCGCCCACGGGTACGCCGCGGGGGCGGGAGGGAGGGGCGTGGTGACGTCCGCCGGGGCGGCCGGGCGGCTCCTCGTCCGCGGGCAGGAGGGAGCGGCGCGGGCGGAACAGTCCGCCGTTCTCGCTCTCCTCGCCGTCGAGCACGCCGGGGAAGTCCCCGATCGCGTCGAGGTCGACCGGCGCCTCCAGCTCGACCGGCCCGTCGAGCAGCGAGGCGGGCAGGCCGGGCAGCTGCACCGGCGCGTGGGACAGCGCGGGGCGGCGGCCCGCGCCGGCCTCGGTGTCCTGGCCGGGCCGGGGCCGGTCCAGGCGGAAGCCGATGCCGTTGGTGTCCGGGACGTCGTCGGTCAGCAGCGTGTCGGGGATGAAGACCACGGCGGTGGTGCCGCCGTACGGGGAGGGCTGGAGCGAGACGCGGACGTTCTGCCGCTGGGCGAGCCGGCTGACCACGAACAGGCCGAGCCGGTCGGTGTCGGAGAGCTCGAACTCCGGTGTCTCGGCCAGCCGGAGGTTGGCGTCGAGGAGCGCGTCGGCCGCCATGCCGAGGCCCCGGTCGTGGATCTCCAGGGTGAAGCCGTTGGCGACCCGTTCGCCCACCACCTGGACGGCGGTGTGCGGCGGGGAGAACACGGTCGCGTTCTCCAGGAGTTCCGCCACGAGGTGGGTGAGGTCCGCGACGGCCGGCCCGGTGACGGCGATCCGCGGCAGGCGGCGGACCTCGATGCGCTCGTAGTCCTCGACCTCGGCGACGGCGGCCCGCACGACGTCCATGAGCTGGACGGGTTTGCGCCACTGCCGGGACGGCGCGGCGCCGGAGAGGATCACCAGGCCCTCGGCGTGCCGGCGCATCCGCGTGGTCAGGTGGTCGAGGCGGAACAGGTCGGCGAGTTCCTCGGTGTCCTCGGTCCTGCGCTCCATGGTGTCGAGCAGGGTCAGCTGCTTGTGCAGCAGGACCTGGCTGCGGCGGGCGAGGTTCACGAAGACCTCGGAGACCCCGGCGCGCAGTTCGGCCTGCTTGACGGCGGCCTCGACGGCGGCGCGCTGCAGGGTGTTGAGGGCCTGGCCGACCTCGCCGATCTCGTTCTTGTCGTACTCCAGGCGCGGCACCTCGGTCTCCACGTCGACCTGTTCGCCCGCGGACAGCCGCCGCATCACGCTGGGCAGCCGCACCCCGGACGCCTCGTGGGCCTCCAGGCGCAGCTGGCGCAGATCGCGGATGAGGCCGCGTCCGATGCGCACGGAGACGAAGAGGGAGACCAGCAGGGCGATCAGGCCGAGCGCGCAGGCGGCGACGGACCTCACGATCACGGCGGTGGCGATCGGGTCGACCCGCTGCTGGTAGCGGTCGGCCGCCTCGTCGTCGAGGGTGCCCAGCTTGTCGAGGACCTTCCCGGCGGCCGTGTCCCAGCTCTGCGCGGTGACGCCCTCCGGGGTGCCGGACCGGTGCTTGACGGCGGCCTCCTCGGCCACGCGCAGGGGGGCGGTGTCGGCGTTCTTCCAGAAGCTCTCGTACCGGTCGCGTTCCGCCGTCGGCAGCAGGGACCGGTTGACGTCGTAGAGCAGTGTGCGCTGGGCGATGAGGTCGGAGATCCGGCGGACCTCGTCGCGGGAGAGCCTGCCGACGATCAGGGCGGAGCCGAGCAGGGCGTCCTCGCGGGCGAGGAGTTCGCGGGCGCGGGAGAGATTGACCAGTGCCCGGTACTGGGTGTCCAGGTCCACGTCGTCGACGACGTGGAGGTTGGCCAGCAGCGCGTAGCACGGATCGATCAGCCGGTTGTACAGGGTGAAGGCCTGGGCGCGGTCGACGGTGCCGTCGCCGACGCTGTCGCGCAGTGAGCCGATGCCGTCGAAGGCGTCCAGTACGGCGGTCAGCCGCTCGCTGCCGGCCTCTCCCAGGGCGTCGCGCACGTCCGCGTCCTCGGCGTTGCGGCGGATCTCGGCGATGGCCGCGTCTGTGGCGGCCTGGCTGCGCCTGAGGGCGGCGAGGCCGTCGGAGGCGCGGGGATCGGCGAGATGGACGAGGGTCTGGCGGCGTTCCTGCTGGAGGACGCGGACGGTGTCCTCGGCGGGGTAGGCGATCTGCTCGGCGAGGGACGACGCGCTGAACAGCCGGCCCGCCTCACGGCCCGTGAGTACCGTCGCCAGGGCCCAGATCGCGGTCAGGGACACCAGCGGCACGAGAAGCAGCGCCACGATCTTCCGGCGGATGGACTTCCCGCGAAAGCGCATGGCCTCCCCCAGCTCGACCCCCACCGGCAGGGGGCACACATGTGCGTCAACAAACGGCGCGAGCCTACTACCGACGAACGGCTAACTCGAAGACCGTTCCGGAAGCCGAACTTCCGTACTGCGTACGGGACATGGGGAGTTGTCCGGTCATTGCGGGAGATTGCCTCCCCGAATCGGGTGGTGTCCGAGCAGCCGGAAGCGACGGGTGTGACCGGACGATTGGCCGGATTTTTTCGTTCACGAGCGATCTTCGGGAATCTTCGGGGAGGGCTGTTCGTCCTTCATGACGGGAATGGGGGCGGAATCGGCCACAGGAGCCGTGTCCCGCGCCCGGGCGGCGTAAAACAGCGCAAGCCGGGCAGCCGTTGGGGAGCCGGGTCTTCGGACCGGGAGCGAGCGGTCTGCTGGCGGTGGGGAGTGACACGGTGATGGGCACGGCGGAGCGGAGCGAGGCGGTCGTGGGCACGGAGGGTGCCCTCGTGTCCGGCGATCCGGACGGCGGTCGGGAGCGGCCGCAGTACCGGCCGTTGTGGGTCGAGGAGCCCGCGAAGCGGCGCAGGCTGCCCGACCCGGTCCGTACGGCGGCCGTGCGTGCGGTGCTCGTCATCGCGCTGACGCTGATACAGGCCATGGTGGCGCTGCTGAGCACCCTGGCGGGGTCCTGGCTGGCCTTCCCGATGGTCCTCAGCAGCGTGGCCAGCACAGTGGCCGCCACGTGGGCCGTGCTCGACGTATGGGTGACCCGCCAGGTGTGGAACCAGCGCAACGGCGTCGTGTCGACGCCCAGCAGCACGGCCCGCGCACTGCGCCGCGAGCGGCGCCGGGTGCGCCGGCAGGCCCGGGCCGCCGAGCGGGTGCAGGGTCGCATACACCGGCCCGGCGGCGCCGAGCAGTTGTCGCATCCGTGAGGGCGCGGTCCCGGCCCTCTCCGCAGCGGCGGCGCCACTCGTCCGCCGTCGGGTAGGCGGTTGCGCACGGGGCCGGCCACGCTGCGCGGCGAGCCGGGGGCCGTGGTGGAGCAGGGTCACGGGGTCACCGTCGAGGAGCCGGAGCCGGGCCTCACCGCCGTGGCCGCGCCTGTCCGGGCGGGCCCACGACGGCGAGGTCTCGCCGCGATCAGCGTCTCGGGGCCGGTGTACCGGCTGCATGCCGGCCGGCTGCCCGGGTTCGACAGGCGCGCGGTGGCGGCGGGCGCCGGGGTGTCGCGCCGTACGGGCCGCGGCTTCTGACGCGAGGTCGTCCGCGGAGCACACCGTGCCCGCGATGCGGCTTCGCTCCACCGTCCCGGCTTCACCACACCGGTACGGATGCGCTCCACCGTCACGGCTCCACCTCCACGGGTACGGCTTCACTCCACCGTTACGGCAGCGTCAGCGGCCCTGTGCGGGCCGAAGGCGCCCCGCCGGACCGCGGCGCGGGCCGGCGGTGCACCACGGCCGCGCCTACGGCAGGCTCGGCGCCGGGCGCTTGTACATCCGGGTCGCCGTGATCTCGCTGTGGCCCGCCTCCCCCGGCTGCGACGGCTTGGGCAGGCCGGGCCTGAGGTGTTCCTCGACGCTGATGTACTTCAGGCCCGCCCGCAGGTCCGCGTCGTTGCGCAGACGGATGACCAGCGGGAACTCGGCGAGCGCCGTGGTGTCGAACAGACCGGTCGTGTACAGCAGCTGCACGCCAAGCGCGTCCGAGACGGCCCGCTGGAGTTCCAGCAGGTAGGTCGCGTTGGCCCGGCCGATCGGGTTGTCGAGGAACAGCGTGCCCGCGTGGCGGTGCTTGTCGCTGCGGCCCCGGTCGTTCGAGCGCAGGGCGGCCATCGTGCAGTACAGGGCGATGGCCGCGGTGAGCAGCTGGCCGCCGGAGAACACGTCGCCCATCTGGCCGACGGGCACCCGCTCGGCGCGCAGCACCGCGTCCGGCTTGAGGATCTCGACGGCGACGCCCTTCGGCTGGAGCGCCGCGGCGACCCCGCGCAGCAGCAGGGACATGCCGTCGCGGCGCAGGTCGGAGTTCTTCCTGACCGCCGCACGGGTGGCCTCGTCGATGACCTCGCCGAGCCGTTCGGTGAGCGTGGCCTGGTCGGGTTCCTCGAAGCGGATGCGCAGGAACTCCTGCCCGGACCACTCGCCGAGCCCTTCCGGCAGCCGGGACAGCCGCTGCGCGGAGCGCAGGGTGGCGAGGGAGGACTCGACCAGTCCGCGCAGCCGGTCCACGATCGAGTCCCGGTTGCGCTCCAGCTGTGCCAGCTCGTCCGTGAGGACGCGCAGCCGGGGCGCGAAGGCCTCGGCCCAGCGCTGGGCGTGCTCGGGCAGGGCGGACGCGGGAAGCTCGCGGATCTGCTGCCGCGCGGGGGTGCGCACCTGCTCGTAGCGGGTGGAGTTGGCGTGCCGGACCAGGACGTCGCTCGCCTCGCGGACGGCGGCCTCGGCGGCGGAGAGGTCGGCGGCGCAGCCGCGCAGCGACCGGCGCGCCTCGGCGGCGGACCGCCGGGCCTCCTCCAGGCCGCCCGGATACGGCTCGGGCTGCTCCTGGTCCTCCTCACCGGCGGGCTCGCGCAACAGGTCCCGCAGGAGAGCGGCGATCTCGTCGAAGCCGCCGGCCGCGTCCTCGGCGGCGCGGTGGGCGGCCAGCAGCTCGGCGTGCGCCTCCCGGGCCCGGGCCAGTGCCTCGGTGCGGGAGGCGAGTTCGGCGGTGGCGGTGCGCAGCAGCGCCTGGGCATGCTCGGCGTCGCGCGGCACCAGTTCCTCGGGCAGCTCGGTGTGCGCCTCGCCGTCCTCGGGGGCGTGCCGTTCGGCCTCACCGCGCAGCCGGCCCAGCTGCTCGCTGGCACTGGACATGCGGGTCTCCAGCAGCTGCACCAGCTCCTCCGCGCGGGCGGCGGCGGCCTGCCGGGACGGCCCGTCGGCCCCGTCGGGGGACTGGAGCAGCTGCTCCGCGCGGGTGCGGACCTTGTTGCTGAGCCGGTCCAGCTCGGCGCGCGCCGCGCTCTCGTCGCTCTCCGCGCGGGCCTGCTCGGCGCGCAGGTCGGCGCCGACGCCGACCTTCTCGTACACCTGGGAGGCCGCGCGGTAGGCCTCGCGCAGGGCGGGCAGCGACGCCTGCGGTGCCGCGGAGTCGTCCTCGGGCACGTCGTCGGGGGCGCCCGCGATCTCGGAGCGCTCGGCGCGCAGGGCGCGGGCGGTACGGCGGGCGTCATCGGCGGCGCGCTGGGCGGCGCGGCGGTCCTCGTCGGCGGCGCGGGCCCGCTCCAGGCAGCTCTGGGCGCGGGCCTCGGACTCGGTGGCCTCGTCGGCGAGTTCGCGCAGCTTCGCCTGCCAGCCGGCCCGCTCGCGCAGCCGGAAGGCGAGTCCGGCGAGGGCGTCGGCGGCGCGCCGGGCCCGCTGTGCGGCCTCCTGCTTCTCGTCGCGGACCTGGGCCGCCTCGGCCGCGGTCTCCTCGGCCTCCGCGCGGACGGTGCGCGCCTCGGCCAGCTCGGCCTCGGCCTCCTCGGCGAACGCGCGGGCCTCCTGAGCGGCCGACGCGAGTTCGGCGAGGCGTCCGGCGGGGCAGCCGGTGCGCCAGGAGGCGAGCCGGGCGGCCAGCTCGCGGTCCTTGCCGAGCCGGGCGGCGAGGGTGCGGATCTCCGCGTCGCGCTCCGTGGCCCGGGCGCGCAGCGCCTGCCGCTCCTCGTCGGCGGCGTGCTCGTCGTGCATGGCCGGGTTCGGCGGGACGAGGAAGACGCCGCTGTCGGCTGAGTCGGCGGCCGGGGTGGGGGCGAGCAGGGCGGCGGCGGTGCCGACGGCCACGGCGGACCGGGGCAGCAGCGCGGCGTCGCTCAGTGCCTCGCGGGCGCGGGCGTGCGAGCCGGGGTCGGTGATGATCACGCCGTCGACCAGCTCGGGCCGGGCGGCGAGGACGCGCGCGTGGTCGGCGGGGTCGACTGCCTGGGCGAGATAGCGCCAGCCGGGCAGCGCGGGGATGCCGTGCTCGCCCAGGAACTCCACGGTGGCCAGCACGTCGGGGCCGGGCGGCAGCAGCCCGCCGTCGCCGAGCGCGCCGAGGATCCGGGCGTCGTCGGCGGCGGCGGTGCGCAGCTCGAAGAGCTGCCGTTCGGCGGAGGAGACGGCGTCGTCGAGGAGTTCGCGCAGTTCGTCGGCGAAGCGGTCCAGCTCCTCCGCGGTGAGGGTGCCCGCGGGGCGGGCGCCCTCCTCCTCGGGGGAGCCGGTGCGCGGTCCCGGTACCAGGGCCCGGGATCCGGCAGGGGCGCCGGGCAGGCTCAGCAGTTCGGCGAGCCGTTCCTCGGCGGCCAGGGCCTCGGCGGTGCGCCGCTCCCCTTCGTACGCCCGCCCGGCCGCGAGGGCGGCGTCGGCCGCGCGGGCGGCGGTCAGCTCCGCGCGGGACTCGGCGGAGGCCGCCTCGCGCGCGTGTTCGGCGGCCCGGCGGGCGGCCTCGCGCGCGGTGTCCCAGGCGGCGACGGCGGACTTCTCGGCGTCGCTGGCGGCGAGGGCGGCCCGCGCGGGGTCGGCGTCGGGTGCGCTGTCGTCGAGCCAGCCCGCGCGGACCGCCTCGGCGGTCTCCTGTTCGACCTCGGTGAGCCGCTGGCGCAGGTGTCCGGCCTCGCTGCGGGCGCGCTGGGCCTCGGTGGCGGCGGCGGTGGAGTCCCGGTAGGCGCAGTCGCTGACCTCCTGGAGGGCGGCGGAGCGCTCCTCCTCCTCGTGGGCCAGGTTCTCGGCGCTCTCGGCGGCGGCGTGCAGCGCCCGGACGAGGTCGACGGCGGCCTTGGCGCGGGCGGCGAGCGCGGGGGCGGCGTCCTGTTCGGCCTCCTGGATGGCGGCGGCCACGCGGGCGACCCGGTCGGCGGCGGCGCGGTGCCGCAGCACGGCCTCGGCGGCCTGCCAGGCGGCGTGCAGGGTGCGCGCGTCGGCGAGTTCGCGCTTCTGCGCGGCGGCGGCCTTCTCGGCGGCGGCGAGCGCCAGGGAGGCGTGCCGGTAGGCGAGTTCGGCGGTGATCAGGGCGCTGCGCTCGCGGGCGGTCTCGGCGTGGGTGACGGCGTAGGCGGCGGCCGTGACCCGCTGGGCGAGGTCGGCGGCGCGCACCCGCTCCTGGGCGCCCCGCGCGGACAGCCGCCGGGCCAGGGTGCGGGTGCGCCGCTCGGCGCCGGCGTGCACGTCCCGGGCGCGGGAGCGGGTCTCGGCGGCCTCGACGATCCGGCCGAGCAGGTCCACCGACCCGGCGGTGAAGTCGCGTTCGGCGATCAGTTCCGCGCGCCGGCCCAGCTTGTTGCCGAAGCCGCTGACGAGGTCGGCGAGGCCGTCGGTGTCGCGGGTGTCGGTGACGGCGCGCAGCAGCAGGTCGGTGAAGTCGGAGTCCTTCTTGACCGCGAACAGGCCGGCGGCCTCGCCCTCGTCGGCGTTCATCTCGCGCTGGTAGCGGAAGAGTTCGGGGTCGAGGCCGAGTTCACCGAGGTGTTCGGTCCAGCGCTCGTGGATCTCCTCCCAGTGCACCTCCAGGTGCGGGTAGGCCTTGCCGGCCTCGGTGAGGGCGTCGCGGAAGCCCTTCATGGTGCGGCGGCGGCCCTGTGCGCCGGACTGGCCCTCGACGGGCGGCCGTACGGCGTTGGACTCGGCGACCGGCAGGTTGTCCAGGGTCAGTCCGGGGCCGGGCCGGAAGGAGTACCAGGCCTCGGCGAACTTGCGCGGGTCGTTGGAGACCTGCCGCCCGCGCCATTCGCTGACCTTGCCGACGACGACGCACTCGCCGGTCTGCACGTGCTGCCACTCCAGGGCGACGTGGCCGCAGTCGTCGGCGAGCAGGAACTTGCGCAGCACACCGGAGCTGGCGCCGCCGAGGGTGTTGCGGTGGCCCGGCAGCATCACCGAGAAGATCAGCTTGAGCAGGACGGACTTGCCGCCGCCGTTCTCCAGGAAGAGCACGCCGGCGGGCGCGGGGCGCCGGGGCGGTCCGACGGGCTCCTCCTCGAAGAACTCCGCCTGGGCGGGTGCGGGGTCGGGCACGGGCCGGCCCACACCGCGCAGGTCAAGCACGGTGTCGGCGTAGCGCGCACCGGCGGGTCCGATGGAGTAGAGGCGGACCCGGGACAGCTCGTACATGGCGGACTCTCGTCAGACTTCGGCAGATCGGGGAGGTACGGGTGGTTCGTCGAGGGTGGGGGCGGGCGGCTCACCCGGAGTGGAACGGCAGTCCGGCGTCGGCCACCAGCTCCAGGTCGTCGGTCTCCTCGGCGGGCATCAGGGTCGGCGTGCCGTCGGTGACCGGGACGACGCCGAGCTCCAGCAGTTCGGCCATGGCGGCGCCGCCCGCCATGTCGCGGACCTGGAGCTGGTAGCGCGCGGTGGTGCGGTAGGTGCCGCCGTTGTCGTCGCCGGTGCGCTGGAGGAAGCCGGAGTCGGTGAGGAAGGTGACGGCCTTGGCGACGATTCCGGTGGTGGACGCGGCCGGGCGGCGGGCGTCCTTCGTGGCGCCGGTGGCGCTGCGCCGGGCCCAGATCCGCCAGGCGGCCTCCAGGCCGGGCGCGTCCGTCGCCGGGTCGGTGTTCTCGCCCTGCTCGGCGGCGCGCTCCTCCAGGCGGCGGCAGGCCTGCCGGACGAAGGCGTCGACGCCGTTGACGGTGACCCGGCCGATGTAGCCGTCGTCGGCGAGGTCCTCGGGGCGCGGGTAGGCCATGGCGGCGACGGCGAGGTGGGCCAGCCCGTGCAGGAAGCGGTCGCCGGAGTCGGCGGCGGTACGGCGCGCGTAGTCGCCCATGCGGACGGCGAAGACCGAGTCCTCGGCGGCCGTCACGGCCATGCCCGCGCGCGGGGACACCTCCAGCACGACGAGGCCGAGGCCCGCGGCGACGGCGTCCGCGAGGCGGGCGAAGGGCGGGTCCTCGCGGTAGCGGCGCAGCAGGTCGGCGTACTCCTGGTCGCGGGCGGGCAGCAGCTTGGGCTGGAGCCCGAAGGCGACGAGCCGCGCCGCGTCGGCGGCGTCGGCGGGGGTGACGGGGGTCTGCGCCGTCGGGGCGGGTGCCTCCGGCTCACTCCACTCGACGTGCTCGGTCACGGTCGGTGCTCCTCGCTGTGGTGCTCACTCATGCTGCTTCCGTCCTGTCCGCCGCCATCCCGGCCGCGTCCAGCAGGGCCGTCCCGACGATCAGGTCGGCGCCGCCGAACTCGGGGTCGTCCAGCTCGGTGCCGTCGTCCACGGCGAACAGGAGCTTCTCCTCGCCCTGCCGGTAGGCGGTGCCGACGGGCGGGCTGGCCGCGTGGACCGCCAGCAGGGCCACCAGGTAGGGCAGGTCGGGGTCCTGGCGGCGGGCGTCGGCGAGCAGGCCCGACAGGCGGCGCGGGGCGTCGGCCGGGAGGTCCAGCAGTTCCATGGCGGCGGCGAGCTGTTCCTCGCTGAACCGGCTGTCGTCCGGGGTGGCGATGAGGTCGGGTTCGGGCATCTCGGCGCCCAGGTGCTCCCGCTCGACCGGCGGGGTCAGCAGGATGTCCACGAGGTCGCCGACCCGGACCGAGGCCGGGGTGCGCAGGCCGGTGCCCTTGGCGAACCAGGCGTCGGTGACGCGGATGGCCTGCTCCAGCGGCAGCGGCAGGACCGGGGCGACGAGCTGGCCGTAGAGGTCCATCCCGGCGGTGGCGGCCGGGGTCGCGAAGGCCTGCCGGTCCTGTTCGGCGCGGAACAGCGGGCCGGCCTCCAGCAGGCGGGACTGGAGCTGAGTGTGGCGGCGGATGCAGTCCTTGACGATGTCGACCAGCTCGGCGGCGCGCCGCTTGTGCTCGGGGTCCTCGGACTCGTCGCGGGCCCTGCGGATGTTGGTGAGGATCGCGTTCTCGTGCCGGTAGCGGTCGGCCACGTGGTCCAGGGCCTCGGCGATCATGTCGGGCACGGCGGTGAGCCAGTCCACCGCGCGGACGTTGCGGCGGGTGGCGTCCAGCGCCTTGCGCAGGGTCTCCGAGTACTGCACGGTCCGGTACCGGGCCTGCTCGGCGGCGAGCTGGGCGTCGGCGAGCCGGCCGCGGCTGATCAGCACCTCCAGCTTGACCTCGGCGGCGATCTGGGCGCTGGTGACATCGGTGTCGAGGGCGCCGACGAGGACGTTGACCGCCTCGTCGGTGGTGCGGAGGTAGACGGTGCCGCCGGGGCCGGGGACCTCCTCGATCAGCTTGAAGTCGTAGTCACGGCGGACGTACGTGCCGTCGGGGTCGAAGGTGCCGTACACCGCGCGGAAGCCGCGGTCGACGCTGCCGACGTTGATCAGGTTCTCCAGGACCCAGCGGGCCACCCGCTCGTGCTCGGCGGCGGGCCGCCGCGGGGCCTGGGCGGCGATCCGCGGCACGAGCCGGGCGACGACCTGGTCGTGGTCGGCGCCGGTGTCGAAGTCCATGTTCAGGGTGACGAGGTCGATGGCGGCGAGGGCGATCTCGGCCATGCCGTAGACCGAGTACTCACCGGCCAGGTTCGCCTTGCGCGCGTCGAGGTCGTGCAGCGGCGCGGTGCAGGCGAGCGCGCGCAGCCGCCGCGCCAGTCCCTCGTCGGCGGCCGGGCCCATGGCGGGGCGCGGCCCCGCGCTGAGCTGGGGCGGAGCGCTGTCCGTCGATGCAGGCGAAGTCACGGTGCACAGACTAGGTCCTCGGTCTGACAACGACCCAAACGGCACGGAACGGCTCCGCCGGCCCGGCCGGGGACAGGGATGGTCCGCCGGACCCGGCCGGGGACAGGGGCGGTCCGCCGGCCGCGGACTCGCGGTGGCCGGCCGCGCGGTCCCCCGCTTCCCTCACCGGGTCTCGCCGACGCGGCGCCGGTAGACCTCCACCACGCGTTCCAGCGAGTCGTCGAGGTAGCCGGCGAGCAGGCGCTCGGCCTTCCCCCGCTCACCGGCCCGCAGTGCCTCCAGGATCCGGAGGTTTCGCGCGATGTACGGTTCGTGCAGCCGGCGCGGCTCGTCGACCACGTGGAACGCCAGCCGCAGTTCGGCGAAGACGCTGCGCATCAGCTCGTCGGTACGCTCGCTCCCGGCCAGCGCGACGAGTTCCCGGTGGAAGTGGATGTTGGCCGTGCCCACCGCGTTCCAGTCACCTTCGCGCGCCGCCCGTCTGCCCGACTCGACGGCCCCGGCGAGCGCGTCGACGGCGTAGGGCGGCCGGCCGAGCCCCCGGACGACGGCGCACTCCACGAGCCGTCGGGTGCGGTAGATGTCCTCCACGTCCTCGACGGTCAGCACCCGGACGAAGACCCCGCGGTTCAGCTCGTGCACGAGCAGGCGTTCGTGCGTGAGCAGCCGGAACGCCTCGCGCAGCGTGTTGCGGGAGACCCCGAGCGCGCCGCCGATGCCGTCCTCGGAGAGCCGGGTGCCGGGCGGGAAGTAGCCGTCTGCGATGCGGCTCCTGAGGATGTCCGAGACCCGCTCGGCGGTGCTGGTGCGCCCGAGGAGTGCCCGGTCATCGGCGAGGTCCGTCAACTGCTCTGCCATGCCCGGAATTCAAGCGCAGGCGGCAGGACGGAACAACAGGGGTATTGAGGGATCGTTGAACGATCCTCTACGTTGCTGTGCGTTGGCTCACTCCTGAAGCACCCTCCGTCCTCCCCCTGCGAGGTGCCCATGAGCACGACCCCTCCCCCGAAGGCGCCGGCCGGCGCCACCCGCTCCGGAACAGGTGAACGCCCGTCCGACGATGGGCCGTTGGGCTGGCTGCGCGCGCTCGGACCGCGCGGGCGGCGTGCCTTCGCCGGCGCGTTCGGCGGCTATGCCCTGGACTCGTACGACTACTTCACGCTGCCGCTGAGCATGGTCGCCCTGGCCGCGTACTTCGGCCTGGACAGCGGGCAGACCGGCCTGTTCACCACGGTGACGCTGGTCGTCTCGGCCGTCGGCGGCGCGCTCGCGGGCGTGCTGGCGGACCGCATCGGCCGGGTGAAGGCACTGATGATCACCGTGATCACCTACGCCGTGTTCACGGTGGCCTGCGGCTTCGCGCCCACCTACGAGACGCTGCTCGTCTTCCGCGCCCTGCAGGGCCTCGGCTTCGGCGGCGAGTGGGCGGTGGGCGCCATCCTGGTCGCCGAGTACGCGAGCGCCAGGCACCGGGGCCGCACCCTCGGGGCCGTCCAGAGCTCCTGGGCCGTCGGCTGGGCGCTGGCCGCGATCGTCTACACGCTGGTGTTCTCCTTCGTCGACGACGACCTGGCCTGGCGGGTGATGTTCTGGACCGGGGCGCTGCCCGCGCTGCTGGTGGTGTGGATGCGGCGACGGGTGCAGGACGCGCCCCAGGCCGTCGCCGTACGCGAACACGGCGCCGCCCGGAACTCCTTCACCGCCGTCCTCAAGCCCGGCCTGCTGCGCACCACGGTCTTCGCGATCCTGCTGTCCACCGGCGTCCAGGGCGGCTACTACACCCTCGCCACCTGGGTGCCGACGTACCTGAAGACGGAGCGGGACCTCTCGGTCGTCGGCACCGGCGGCTACCTCGTCTTCCTGATCTCCGGCGCCTTCCTCGGCTATCTGACGGGCGGTCACCTCACCGACCGGCTGGGCCGACGGCGCAACATCTGGCTGTTCGCGCTGCTGTCGTCGCTCTGCATCCTGGCGTACGCGAACATCCCCAGCGGCGCCAACTCGCTTCTGCTGGTGCTCGGTTTCCCGCTCGGGTTCTGCATGTCGGCCATCTTCAGCGGCTTCGGCTCCTTCCTGAGCGAGCTGTACCCGACCGCCGTGCGCGGCACCGGGCAGGGCCTCACGTACAACACCGGTCGCGCGGTGGGCGCGGTCTTCCCCACCGCGGTGGGCTTCCTCGCCGACAGCTGGGGCGTGGGGGGCGCGCTGGTCTTCGGCGCGATCGGCTACGGCGTCGCCGCGCTCGCCCTGCTCGGGCTGCCCGAGACCCGCGGAAGGGAGCTGACGTGAGCGGTCCGCGGCACCTCTCCCCCGGCACCACCGGGGACGGCCCCGAGGTGCGCGGCCGGCCGCCCGGGCATGTCCGCGCGGGGCCGGGCCAGGGCCGGATGTTCCTCGCCGACACCCATGACCGGCACCGCGTAGCCTGACAGAGCAGGACGAAGAGGGGACCATGACCGCGATCGATCTGAACGCCGACCTCGGCGAGGGCTTCGGCCGCTGGCGGCTCACCGACGACGAACAGCTGCTGTCCGTCGTCACGAGCGCCAACGTGGCCTGCGGCTTCCACGCGGGGGACGCGGTCACCATGCGCCGGGTGTGCGAGCTGGCGGCCGAGCGCGGGGTGACGATCGGCGCCCAGGTCTCCTACCGGGACCTCGCCGGCTTCGGGCGGCGCGCCATGGACGTGCCGCCCGACGAGCTGGCGGCCGAGGTGGCCTACCAGATCGGCGCCCTGGAGGTGTTCGCCCGGGCGGCGGGCTCCCGGGTGGCCTACGTCAAGCCGCACGGCGCCCTGTACAACCGCGTGGTCCACGACGAGCGGCAGGCCCGCGCGGTGGTCGACGGGGTGCTGCTGGCGGACGCCGCACTGCCCGTGCTGGGCCTGCCCGGCTCCCGGCTGCTCGAACTGGCCGCCCGGGCGGGGCTGCCTGCGGTCACGGAGGCGTTCGCCGACCGCGCGTACACCGAGGCGGGCACGCTGGTGCCGCGCGGGGAGGAAGGTGCCGTGCTGACCGACCCGGACGCCGTCGTGGAGCGGTCGGTGAGCCTCGCCCGGTCCGGGACGCTCACCACCCGGTCCGGCGGGACGATCCGGGTCCGCGCACGGTCCCTGTGCGTCCACGGGGACACCGCCGGCGCGGTGGAGCTGGCCCGCCGGGTACGCGCCCGGCTGGAGTCGGCGGGCGTGCGGGTGGAGGCCTTCGCATGAGGGTGCTGCCCGTCGGGGACACGGCGCTGCTCGTCGAGGTGGCGTCCGGCGAGGAGGCGCAGGCGCTCCACGCCGAGCTGGTGCGCCGCCGCGCGGAGGGCTCGCTGACGGTGCGCGAGATCGTGCCCGCCGCGCGGACGGTCCTGCTCGACGGCCTGGCCAACCCCGGCGGGGTCGCCGCCGGCCTGAGGGCCGCCGAGGTACCGCCCGCCCCGCCGCAGCCCGAAACGGTCGTGCGCATCCCGGTGCGCTACGACGGCCCCGACCTTGCGGACGTCGCCGCGCACTGGGGCGTGTCCCCCCACGACGTCGCCCGCATCCACGCGGGGACCGAGTTCCGGGTCGCCTTCTGCGGTTTCGCCCCCGGTTTCGGCTACCTCACCGGACTCCCGCCGCGCTACCACGTCCCGCGCCGCGCCACGCCGCGCACCGCGGTGCCGGCCGGGGCGGTCGCGCTGGCGGGGCCGTACACCGGTGTCTACCCGAGGTCGTCGCCCGGCGGCTGGCAGCTGATCGGCCGCACGGACGCGGTGCTGTGGGACCACACGCGCGTACCGGCCGCGCTGCTGGCGCCGGGCACGCGGGTGCGGTTCGTCCCGCGGGCGGAGGTGCCCGCGCCATGACCGACCGGGCTCTCGCCGTCGTCCGCGCCGGGGCGCTGACCACCGTCCAGGACCTCGGCCGGCCCGGCCACGCCCACCTGGGCGTGCCGCGCTCCGGGGCGCTGGACGCCCCCGCTGCGGCGCTCGTCAACCGGCTGGTCGGCAACCGGCCCGGGGCTGCGGTCCTGGAGACCACCCTCACGGGCTGCGCCGTACGTCCCCGGTCCGACGTCACCGTGGCCGTCGGCGGCGCGCCCTGCGCGGTGACCGTGGACGGCCGGCCGGCCGCCTGGGGCGCGCCGGTGCGGGTGCCCGCCGGGGCGCTCCTGGAGGCGGGACCCGCGCGCGCGGGCGTACGCAGTTATCTCGGCGTCTGCGGGGGGATCGCCGTCGAGCCGGTGCTCGGCAGCCGTTCCACGGATCTGCTCTCCGGCCTGGGTCCCGTGCCGCTCACGGACGGCGCGGTGCTGCCGCTGGGCACGCCGGGCGGGCCCCCCGCGCGCGTGGACGCCGCCCCCCAGCCCGCACCGCCGGCCGAGCTGGTGCTGCGCGTGACGCCGGGCCCCCGGGACGACTGGTTCACCGGGCGGGCCCTGCGTGAGTTCACGTCGCGCACCTACCGGGTGTCCGCGGCGAGCAACCGCATCGGGCTGCGCACGGAGGGCCCCGCCCTGGAGCGGGCCCGGAGCGGGGAACTGCCCAGCGAGGGCATGGTGCTGGGCGCGGTGCAGGTGCCGCCGGACGGCCGCCCGGTGGTCTTCCTCGCCGATCATCCGACCACCGGCGGCTACCCGGTGATCGCGGTCGTCCGCTCCGCCGACCTCCCGGCGGCCGCCCAGGCGGTCCCCGGTACACCGGTCCGGTTCGTGGCGGTACGCCGCCGCTGACAGTGCGCCGGGGCCGCGGCCATGCCGGGGGGCGCCTGCGACGAAGGCGCCGGCGAGCCGGCGGGGTCCGTGGGGTGCCTGACGTTGACGCGGCCGCCAGGAGCCCGCGCCCGGCTGGGCTGCCCCCGGCCGTGGCGGTCCGCCCGACAGGTCAGCCGCCGTTCACGCGGCGGCACACCGGCCGGCCTCTGCCGGGCCGCGTCCGCCCACGCGCGGAGCTTCCGGGCTCACACGGCGGAGGCGTCCGGCCCGATCCGGCTGCGGACCGCCGTCTGCACCTCGGCCTCCTCGGCCGGGTCGGCGGCGAGCCGGCGCAGTTGCTCCACCACGCGGGTGTCCCCGGTCTCGGCGTGCCGGGCGGCGAGTTCGCGGGTGCTCTCCTCGCAGTCCCACAGGCACTCGACGGCGAATCCGGTGGGGAAGGAGGGGTCGGTGGCGGCGAGCGCGCGGGCGGTCCTGCCGCGCAGGTGGGACGAGGCGGTCTCCCGGTAGACGTGGCGCAGGACCGGCGCCGCACAGGCGATGCCGAGCCGTCCGGCGCCGTCGACGAGGGTCCACAGGGTCGGCGCGTCGGGGCCTTCGCCCCGGACCGCCTCGCGCAGCGCGCCGAGGACCAGTTCGCTGTCCTGGGCCCCGCCGCGGCAGGCGAGCACCCTCCCGGCGGCGGCGCCCAGCGGGTCGGGCCGCCGGGCCCAGCCGCGTGCCCGGTCGACGGCGGCGATGCCGCTCATGCGCTCGAAGGCGTCGAGGGCGGCCTCGACGACGGCGGGTGAGCCGGTGCCGACGGCGGCCTCGATCAGGTCGAGGGCGTCGGGGTCGCCGGCGTCGGCGAGGTAGCGCAGGGCGGTGCAGCGGGCGCCGTCGGAGCCGTCCCTGGCGGCCTGGACGATCTCGGGGCGGTCCTCGGGTCCCGCGACGGCGGTCAGGCAGCGGGCGGCCGGCACGTGGAGGGCGGCGCCGCGGTCGAGGCCCTGCTGGGCCCATTCGAACACCGCGCGCACGCTCCAGCCGGGGCGTGGTCCGGAGGGCCGCATCTGCCGCTGCCAGCGGTCGAAACAGCCGGTCTCCTGGGCGGCACGCACACGCGTGGCGATCCATTCGCGCGGATCCTCGGCCCACAGCCGCCAGGGCCGGGGTTCGAAGGAGTCCCGTACCACGGCGGCCAGCTCGGCGTCGCCCTCGGCGCCGGCCGGGAAGCGGGACAGGACGTGGGCGGCGAGACCGCGCAACCCGGCGTCGTCGTCGCGCAGGGCGAGTTCGTCGAGGGCCCACGCCCAGTTGGTGCCGTGGGCGGCATACCTGCGCAGCAGTTCGAGGGCGTCCCGCCTGCCGTAGGAGGCGAGGTGGCCGAGGACGGCCAGGGCGAGCCCGGTGCGCGCCTCGTCGGTGTCGAGGATGTCCTCGGGGTCGAAGAGGTGCGCCTCGATGGCGTCCAGCCCGCCGTTCAGGTCGAGGTAGAGGCGGGCGTAGTAAAGGGAGCGGTTCTCCACCTGCCAGTCGTTGCGGGGGTCGCGCAGCACGCAGTGGTTCAGGGCCGTCAGGGCCTCGTCACGGGGGGCGGTGAGCGCGTGGAGCGTACCGTCGCCGCGGCCCCGCTGGAGCAGGCCGAGCAGCGTACCGCTGGGCGCTATGACCGGATCGAACATGGGAAACAGCCTCACATCAAGCGTCGACGCAACCGGGAAACACGCATTACCTGGCCGCGTGACAACACGTCGGGGCGCCCGCCGTCTCATGCTTGCTGTAGACCATCTTCCTCTGCCTCTCGTCGGTGGCCCTTGCGGACCGCATCACGGCCCGCGCGGTGCGGCAACACCTGCCCAGCCATCGCGTCCGTGAATCACGACGTCATGATGACTCGGCTGTTCTCGATGCCGCGACCGAAATATCCGGCGGCCCCGTACCGCCTCCCCCGTGGTCTCTGCCCTGCCTGCTCGGAACGTGCGTTCTACCTGATCAGGCGCTACGAATCAATCCGCGCCGAACAGCTTCAGCAGCTCGGCCTTGCCGAACATCCGGGCGGTGTCGACCGCTGACGGAGTCCCGGCGGAAGGGTCGGCTCCGCCCTCCAGCAACGCGCGGATGACGTCTTCCTCACCCTTGAAGACCGCGCCCGCGAGCGGGGTCTGGCCACGGTCGTTGACGCGGTCCGCCTCGGCGCCACGGGCGAGCAGCGCCCGTACGGTCTCCGCGTGGCCGTGGTAGGCGGCGAGCATCACCAGGGAGTCGCCGCGGTCATTGGTGAGGTTGGCCGGAACACCCGCGTCGACATACGCCACGAGCGCCTCCGTCTGTCCCCGCCGGGCGAGATCGAAGATCTTCGTCGCCAGCTCCACGACCTCGGGGTCGGGGGCTTCACTCATCGGCCGGACCGCCTCTCACTACAACCGTTCAGGTGAATCGCCAGGGTACTGGCTCACGCGGCACATGACCCGATGTGCCCGAGGTAAAGATCACTACGGACCCGCCCGGGCGCAACCCCGCAGCTCGGCCTGGCCGGCGAGGACTCGGCCGGCCGAGCGAAATCCACCGGATTTCACCCGGTTGCACCTTTTATCGTATGGATACATCCTGTGAGCCTGGAAGTACTCATGGTGACTGTCCCCGAACCAGGAGAACTCAAATGATCCTGTCCATCTCAGGCGTGGTCCTGCTCGGCATCATCGTCTTCCTCTTCTTCAAGAAGGACGGACTCAAGGCGTCGCACGCCCTGGTGGCCGCGCTCTTCGGCTTCTACCTGGCGAGCACCGCCATCGCGCCGAGCATCAAGGCCGGCGGCGAGAGCCTGGCGAGCCTGCTCGGCGGCATCAAGTTCTGACGTCCGTCCCGCCCGTACGCACCTCCAGGAGACCGCAGTGGCCCGGCGCCCCCTCCCCCGCATCCTGAGCACAGGCAGCGCGCAGATCGCCCGGAGCCGGGAGCTGGCCCGGACGGCGGCCGACAGCGCCACCGACGTCCTCCACCCGCTGATCACGATCACTCGCGGTCTGCGCCGGCTGGCGGCGGCCGGACGGCGCAAGTGGACCGACACCCCCAAGGACAAGCGCGGGCCGCTGCTGTTCCTGGTGGCCTCGGTGATCCTGGTCGTGGCACTGGTGCCGTACGGCCCGCTGCTCGCCGTCATCACGCTGATGGCGGCGGCAGCCTGGCAGGGCCGGGACCGCGCCCCGGCCACGTCCGAGGAGCCCGGGGAGTCGCACACGGAGCGGCTGAAGTCGCTGTACGAGGCCCTGGTGCCGTACTTCTCGACCGCCGAGGACCCGGAGCCGCTGTACGCGCACGGCGGCGCGTGGGACAAGGCGTTCCCCGAGTTCGAGTTCGACCGCGCGGGCCGGGTCTCCCACCTGGCGGTCCGCTACCCGGCCTACTTCCCGGACGGGGAGCCGGAGGCGCGCGCCCGCGTGGAGCACCTGCTCTCCGCCAAGTCCGGCCGCGGCCGGGAGTACCACTTCGACTGGGACCAGGAGGGCAACGAGCTCACCGTCACCGTCCTGGCCCCGCTGCCCACCGACATCGCCGCCCAGCGCTTCGTCACCGCCCCGGGCGAGACGGTCCTCGGCTTCACCGACCCCACCGAGGTCCAGCGCACGCTCCCCCTCACCCACGGCGAGGAGCGGCGCGACGTCCCGCCGGTCGTCTGGCGCACCGGGATCCGCTCCACCGAGCCGCACCTCCTGGCCGTCGGCCAGCCCGGCACCGGCACCTCCACCCTGCTGCGCTCCATCGCGCTCCAGACCCTCCAGCACGGCGACATCCTGGTCGTCGACGGCGGCGGCACCGGCGAGTACGCCTGCCTGACCGGCCGCGACGGCGTGCTGGCGGTCGAGTGCGGCCTCGCCGGGGCGCTGGCCGGGCTGGAGTGGGCGGCGGCCGAGACCGAGCGCCGGCTGATCGCCGTCAACCGCGCCCGGCAGGAGGGCAACCCGCCGCCGGACGACACCAGGCGGCCCCTGTGGCTGCTGCTGGACCGGCCGACCGCGCTCGGGCACGTGGCCACCGAGGGCACCGAGGGCACCGAGGACCCCTTGTCCCTGCTCCAGGTGCCGCTGCGGCACGGGCGCGCGGCGGGCGTCACCGTGGTCCTCGCCGAGCAGTTCGACGCCGTGGACGCCCTCGGTGACGCGGTGCGGCAGCACACGCGCGCGCGGGTCGTGCTCGGCCCGGCCACCCCCGAGCAGCTCCGGACGGTATTGGGCGCCCCGCCGCACACCACGCCGCCCGCCCACGTCCCGCCGGGCCGCGGCTACGCCCGCCTCGGCGCCGGGCCGGTGCTGCGCCTCCAGGTCCCGGCGACGCCCGACCCGTACGACGACGCCACCAGTGACGCGCACCGGCAGGCCGTCATGGAGCTGCTGCCGCCGCGCAGCACCCCGGCGGACGAGGAACCGAAGGAGCCGGCCGAGCCGGGGCCCGAGGTCGCGGCGGAGCAGGTCACCGAGACGGCCGGGGAGCCGGTGGCCGCGAAGGCGGGCGCGGCGGAGGGTTCCTGAGCCGCACGCGCACCGGGAAGGACGAGGGGCGGGCCGCGCGGGCCCGCCCCTCGCGGACCGGACGGACGCGAGGCGCGACGAAGGCGTCACCGTCGCCGGCGTCCCGGCCGGTCCTCCCGGGGCTCCTCACGCCACGAACACCCGTGCCGCCTCCGCCCCGGCGGTCCCGCCGCTCTCCACCAGCCGGGCCGCCGCGGCCAGCCGTACGGCGGCCTCCTCGGCCACCGCGCCGCCGACCGTGAAGGGCAGCCGCACATACCCCTCGAACGCCCCGTCGACCCCGAAGCGCGGCCCGGACGGCACCCGCACGCCGACCCGCTCCCCCGCCTCGGCCAGCCGCGAGCCGGACAGCCCGCCGGCGCGCACCCACAGGGTCAGCCCGCCCCGGGGCACCTCGAACTCCCACTCCGGCAGCTCCCGCCGCACCGCGGCCACCAGCGCGTCCCGGTTCTCCCGGGCCTGCTCCCGGCGCAGCTCCACGGCCCGCGCCCAGCCACCCGTGCTGAACAGCCAGTGCACGGCCAACTGCTCCAGCACCGGTGTGCCCAGGTCGGCGTAGGCGCGGGCGGCGACCAGGCTGCGGATGACGTCCGGGGCCGCGCGCACCCAGCCGATGCGCATCCCGGCCCAGAACGCCTTGCTGGCCGATCCCACGGTGATCACCGTGGAGCCGGCGGGGTCGAAGGCGCACACGGGCGGGGGCATCGCCCCCTCCATGTCCTCGTCGAGCCACAGCTCGCTCATCGTCTCGTCGGCGACCAGCACGGTGCCCGCGGACCGGGCCGCCTCCACCAGCCGCCGCCGCTGGTCCTCGCCGACGAGCGCGCCGGTCGGGTTGTGGAAGTCGGCGACGACGTAGGCGATGCGCGGCGCGGCGTCCCGCAGCACCTGGCGCCAGCGGTCCATGTCCCAGCCGGTCAGTCCCTCGGCCATGGCGACGGGCACCAGCCGGGCACCGGCCTCGCGCATCAGCTGGAGGATGTTGGCGTACGACGGCGACTCGACGGCGATCCGCTCGCCCCGGCCCGCGAAGAGGTGGCAGATCGCGTCGATGGCGCCCATCGCGCCGGTCGTCACCATGATCTGCTCGGGCATGGTGGGGATGCCCCGCGTGGTGTAGCGCTCGGCGATCATCGCGCGCAGCGCGGGCAGCCCGGCCGGATAGTCGCCGTGCGTGTGCGCGTACGGCGGCAGCTCCTCGAGGGCGCCCTGCACCGCGCGCGTGAGCCACGGTTCGGGCGCGGGCAGCGCCGCGCAGCCCAGGTCGATCATCGAGCCCAGCGCCTCGGGCGGCAGCGGTTCCAGCCCCCGCGCGGGCAGCGGGTTCCCGGCCGGCACGGCCGTCCAGCTCCCCGCGCCGCGCCGGGACTCCAGGAAGCCCTCGCTGCGCAGCGCCTCGTACGCCGCCGCCACGGTCGTACGGCTCACGGACAGCGCCAGGGCCAGCTCGCGCTCGGCGGGCAGCCGGGCGGCCACCGGGACCCGCCCTTCCAGGACCAGCAGCCGCACGCCGTCGGCGAGCGCCCGGTAGGCGGGGGGACGGCGGCTGCCGGCGCCCGTCGGGCGGTCCTGCTGGGACTTGAGCAGCCGGGCGAGCTGCGCTGCCCCCACCGCCGAGGTCCACTGCGCCATGATTACCAGTCCACCTTCCCCGAATTGGCCATGGATGATGTTTCCCTCCACGCCACAGAGTGTCATGCGTCAGGCCACTACTACCAGGGGGGCACACCTTGTCCGCACAGGGGCATCTTCCACGCCGGCTGACCCAGCTCTACGCCGGGCTCGCGCTGTACGGCGCCAGTTCCGCGCTCCTCGTGGAGGCGGGCCTCGGCCTCGAGCCGTGGAACGTCCTCCACCAGGGCCTGGCGGAGCGCACCGGTCTGACGATCGGCGTGGTCTCGGTCATCGTGGGCGCGGTGGTCCTGCTGCTGTGGATACCGCTGCGCCAGCGCCCCGGTCTGGGCACGGTCTCGAACGTGTTCGTGGTCGGTGCCGCCATGGACGGCACGCTCGCGCTCCTCCCGGCGGCCCAGACCCTGGCCGTCCGGATCCCCCTGCTGCTGGCCGGCGTCCTGCTGAACGGCGCCGCCACCGGCCTGTACATCGCCGCGCGATTCGGGCCCGGGCCGCGTGACGGGCTGATGACCGGGCTGCACCGGCGCACCGGCCGTTCGATCCGGCTGATGCGGACGGCCGTCGAGGTGGCGGTCGTCGTCACCGGTTTCGCGCTGGGCGGCACCATCGGCGTCGGCACGCTGCTGTACGCGGTCTCGATCGGTCCGCTCGCCCAGCTCTTCCTGCGGGTGTTCGCCCTCCCGCCGGCATCCGACGGCAGCACGGTGGTCGCCGCCGGGCAACCGCGGCGGGCGATACTGCGTCGGTGACCGCGCGCATACGCCATCCCTACCTCGACCATCCCGGCCCCATCCCCTTCGCCCACCGGGGCGGGGCGGCCGACGGGGTGGAGAACACCGTGTGCCAGTTCCGGCGGGCCGTCGAGGCGGGCTACCGGTACATCGAGACCGATGTGCACACCACGCGCGACGGCCGGCTCGTGGCCTTCCACGACGAGACGCTGGACCGGGTGACCGACGGCGCGGGCCGGATCGCGGACCTGCCCTGGGCCGAGGTGCGCCACGCGCGCGTGGGCGGCCGGGAACCGGTGCCGCTGTTCGAAGAACTGCTGGAGACCTTCCCCGAGGTGCGCTGGAACGTCGACCTCAAGGCGGAGTCCGCGCTCCGCCCGTTCCTCGGCCTGGTCGCCCGGACCGGCGCCTGGGACCGGATCTGCGTCGGCTCCTTCTCGGAGGCCCGCGTGGTGCGCGCCCAGCGCCTGGCCGGAGAACGCCTCGCGACGTCGTACGGCACCCGCGGGGTGCTGAACCTGCGGCTGCGCTCCTGGGGCGTGCCGGTCCCGGTACGCCGCTCGGCCGTCGCGGCCCAGGTGCCCGAGTCCCGGTCCGGCATCCCGGTCGTGGACCACCGCTTCGTGCGCGCGGCCCACGCGCGCGGGCTGCGGGTGCACGTGTGGACGGTCAACGAACCGGAACGGATGCACCGGCTCCTGGATCTGGGAGTCGATGGCATCATGACCGATCACATCGACACACTGCGCAAGGTCATGGAGGACCGGGGCGTCTGGGCCTGAGGCCACGCACCCCGTCCGGCCCGCGCGCACCTGCACGGGGAGGCGAGGGCACCGGTGGGCAGCGACACCGTGCGGACCGGCGCGGAGGACGCGGACGAGTCCGCCGCGCGACGGCGCGAACAGCACGGCTGGTACGTCTACGACTGGGCGTGCTCCGTGTACTCGACGAGCGTGCTCACGGTGTTCCTGGGCCCCTATCTGACCTCGGTCGCCGAGTCGGCCGCGGACGCCGGCGGGTTCGTGCACCCCTTGGGCGTTCCGGTGCGCGCGGGCTCCTTCTTCGCGTACGCGGTGTCCCTGTCGGTGATCGTCGCCATCGTGGCGATGCCCCTGGTGGGCGCCGCCGCCGACCGCACGGGCCGCAAGAAGCCCCTGCTGGCCGCCGCCGCGTACGCGGGCGCGGCGGCCACCACGGGCATGTTCTTCCTCTCCGGGGACCGCTATCTGCTCGGCGGGGCGCTGCTGATCGTGGCGAACGCGGCCCAGTCGGTGGCGATGATGCTCTGCAACTCCTACCTGCCGCAGATCGCGCCGCCCGAGGAGCGGGACGCCGTCTCCTCGCGCGGCTGGGCCTTCGGGTACGCGGCCGGAGCGCTGGTCCTCGTCGGCAACCTGGTCCTGTACCTGGCCCACGACTCCTTCGGCCTCACCGAGGGCGAGGCGGTGCGGATCTGCCTGGCCTCGGCCGGCCTGTGGTGGGGCGCGTTCGCGGTGATCCCGCTGCGCAGGCTGCGCGACCGTCCGGCGGCGCGCCCGGCGCCGGCCCTCTCCGGGCGCCGGCAGCTGGTCGCGACCCTGCGCGACATGCGCCGCCATCCGCTCACGCTGGCCTTCCTGCTCGCGTACCTGGTCTACAACGACGGCATCCAGACGGTGATCACGCAGGCCTCGGTCTACGGGTCGAAGGAGCTGGGGCTCGGCCAGTCGACGCTCATCGGGGCGGTGCTGCTGGTCCAGGTGCTGGCGGTGGCGGGCGCGCTGCTGCTGGGACGGCTGGCCCGGCGGTACGGCGCCCAGCGCACGGTGCTCGGCTCGCTGCTCGCCTGGATCGTGATCCTCGCCGCGGGCTACTTCCTGCCCGCCGGGGCGCCGGTGTGGTTCTTCGTCCTGGCGGCCGGGATCGGCCTGGTCCTCGGCGGCAGTCAGGCGCTGTCCCGCTCGCTGTTCTCGCACCTGGTCCCGCCCGGCAAGGAGGCCGAGTACTTCTCGGCGTACGAGCTGAGCGACCGCGGCATGAGCTGGCTGGGCCCGCTGCTGTTCGGCCTGACGTACCAGCTCACCGGGAGCTACCGGGACGCGATCGTGTCGCTGGTCGCCTTCTTCGTGCTGGGTTTCCTGCTGCTGGCGCGGGTGCCGCTGCGGCGGGCGATCGGCGACGCGGGGAACCCGGTCCCCGAAAGGATTTAGCACTCTGCGGGAAAGGGCTGTAGTGTACGCGTTTGGCCTGCCAGGCGTACCGTTACTGCGCGTCAAAGATGCCGAAACGCTGGGTGACATCTCCGATCAGATGTGACAAACCGGGCGCCTGTGGGTACTGCACTGGTTGACAAGGCTGCGGCTACGACGGCGACGCATGACCCGGAACGTGACGCGGAACGGGAATCTTTACCGCCGACCGGACGTTGACCGGATGACGACGACAGCGACACCTGTCCTGTGGGCGACAAGCCCGGGAGGCACGATTCATGAGTGAGCGAGCTCTTCGCGGCACGCGCCTCGTGGTGACCAGCTACGAGACGGACCGCGGCATCGACCTGGCCCCGCGCCAGGCCGTGGAGTACGCATGCGAGAAGGGGCACCGCTTCGAGATGCCCTTCTCGGTCGAGGCGGAGATCCCGCCGGAGTGGGAGTGCAAGGTCTGCGGGGCCCAGGCACTCCTCGTGGACGGCGACGGCCCTGAGGAGAAGAAGGCCAAGCCCGCGCGCACGCATTGGGACATGCTGATGGAGCGGCGCACCCGCGAGGAGCTCGAAGAGGTCCTCGAGGAGCGTCTCGCCGTGCTGCGTTCCGGCGCGATGAACATCGCCGTTCATCCCCGGGACAGCCGCAAGTCGGCCTGAGTCCTGGCGGGGCCTGGCCCGGTATCCAGCGCACATGACCGCGGGCGCCGTACGTGACTCCACGTACGGCGCCCGCGGTCGTGGTGCGTCCAGGGCGCTCGGGCGGTCCCCGCCGCTCAGCGGGGGCGGTCCCCGCTCAGCGGTTCAGGTGCGGCCGCTGTTCGCGCGGCGCGTCCCCCGGCTCGTCGCGGACGACCTCGCCCTGCACGACCTTCCCGCCGGGGTGGTACATGCGGGCCTGCTGGAAGGCGTCGCCCAGCCCGCCGGGGGCGGCGTGCCGCAGCTTGCGGTCCACCGCCCGCTCCGCGTACCGCCCGAGGGCCCGCTGGACCGGCGGGACGAGCAGCAGCAGACCGGCCGCGTCCGAGATCGGCCCGGGCAGGATCAGCAGCAGGCCGCCGAGCATCGTCAGGCCGCTGCCGCCGCCGCTGGAGGGGGCGGTGCCCCGCTGCAGGGCCTCGTTGAGGTTCCGGAAGGCGCGCCGGCCGGCCCGCTTGATCACGACCGAGCCGAGGACGATCCCGGCGATCAGCAGCAGGAACACCGTGAACCCGCCGGCCGCGTCCGCGACCACGGTCAGCAGCCAGATCTCCAGCACCAGCCACGCGGCGACGGCGAGCGGCAGCACGGTGCGCGGCCGGGACCGTCGGGGCCGGGTGGCGGGCGGAGGGGTCGGAGCGCCAGTCATCATGGGTCCAGTGTGCCCGTGCCCGGCTCAGCACGGGATAAGGGCTCCCTCCGGGCCGCGGGCCGGCGCCATGGGCCGGCGCCCGGTCACGGCTTCGGCGCGTCGCCGTGCCGGCCGCCCATGAGCTTGCCGACCCGCTCCCCGACGCCCCACGTGGTGACCCGCCACAGGGCCTCCACCAGGATGTCGCGGCTCATCTTGGAGTCGCCGAGTTCGCGTTCGACGAAGGTGATGGGGACCTCGACGACGTGGTAGCCGGCCTTGATGGCGCGGCGGGCGAGGTCGACCTGGAAGCAGTAGCCCTGGGAGGCGACGTCGTCGAGACCGAGGCCGCGCAGGGTCTCCGCGCGGAAGGCCCGGTAGCCGCCGGTGATGTCGCGCAGCGGCAGGTCGAGCGCGATGCGGGAGTAGAGGCTGCCGCCCCGGGAGATGAACTCGCGGGACTTGGGCCAGTTCACCACCCGGCCGCCCGGCACCCAGCGGGAGCCCAGCACCAGGTCGGCGCCCTTGAGCGCGGTCAGCAGCCGGGGCAGCTCCTCGGGCTGGTGGGAGCCGTCGGCGTCCATCTCGATCAGCACGCCGTAGTCGCGTTCCATGCCCCAGCGGAAGCCCGCGAGGTAGGCGGCGCCCAGGCCCTCCTTGCCCTTGCGGTGCAGCACGTGGACCTGGTCGTCGGCGGCGGCGAGTTCGTCGGCGAGCTTGCCCGTGCCGTCGGGGCTGTTGTCGTCGGCCACGAGCACGTGCGCCTCGGGGACCGCCTCGCGCACCCGGCCGACGATCACCTTGATGTTCTCCGCCTCGTTGTAGGTCGGAATGATCACCAAGGCCGTTCCGAGCGGGCCGAAGCGCCTGCCCTGGGCCTCTCCCGCGCGGGTCCCTTCGCCGTCGTTCACTGCTGCCCCTTCATGTCCGTCGCAGATGTCCACCATAGTGGCCGCGGCCTGCGCTGACGTGACACGACGTACGGATGGTGGTGTCGGTCGCGCGCGAGCGGGCGGATCCGCGGTTCCCCGCGGTGCGGCGGATGGGGGCCCGGCGCCCTTCGGGCCGACCTGGGACCCGCTGGCTGCGGGTCTGCCGAAAGCCGTTGTCTACTGAGCGCCCGGGCCCCACCCGGGTCACACCTTCCCGGCCGGCCGGAGCGTTCCCCGGGTACGGCGCCGGCGCTGGGCCTGGCTCCCGGCGACGGCGCCCCGGTGCGGTGCGCCGTCACCGACCCAGCGGCGCCGCGGCGAGCGGGTGAGCGCTCCCCGATCGGGTGTCCGGTGGTGGACCCGGCCGAACCTACCGGCCCGGGACCGGCCCCCGCCAGCCGCCGCCCGACCTGCGGCTCCCGCACGAGTCCGCAGGTGGGGCGGGTGGACGCGCAGGTCGCGCGACGGCCCGCCGTCCCCCGGGCGCCCCACCGTCCGCGCGGGAGATCACTCGCCCGGCCGTACGAACACCGTCCGGCCGCCGACCACCGTGCGCAGGCAGACCGGCAGCTCACCGCCCGGGGTCAGGTCGGGCAGGCCGGGGGTGCCCGAACGGGGGTCGGTGGACCAGCGGGCGACCCGGTCGTCGGGGGCCTGCACGACGAGCGCGCCGGTGCGCCACACGGCGTAGTCCGCGGGCGCGCCCGGTACCAGCAGGCCCGCGTCGTCGCGGCCGACCGCCCGCCAGCCGCCGCGCGTGTGGGCCGTGAACGCGGCCCGCACCGAGACGCGGTGCTCGGGAGTGCGGTGGAACGCGGCGGCACGGACCGTGCCCCAGGGGTCCAGCGGGGTGACCGGGCTGTCGGAGCCGAGGGCGAGCGGGACCCCGGCCCGCAGCAGGGCCGCGAACGGGTTGAGCGTCCTGGCGCGCTCGGCGCCGAGCCGCTGGGCGTACATCCCCTCCGCGCCGCCCCACAGGGCGTCGAACGCGGGCTGCACGGACGCCGTGAGGCCGAGCTCGGCGAAGGCGGCGACGGTCTCCGGGGTGAGCATCTCGGCGTGCTCCACGCGGTGCCGGGCGGCCCGGACGCGGGCCAGGCCCACCTTCTCGGCGGCGGCGCGCACACCCGCGACGACGGTGGTGACGGCGGCGTCGCCGATGGCGTGGAAGCCCGCCTGGAGGCCCGCCTCGGTGCAGGCGACGACGTGCGCGGCGACCGCCGCGGCGTCCAGGTGGGCCGTGCCGGTGTGGGCGGCGTCGGCGTACGGCTCGTGCAGGCAGGCGGTGTGCGAACCGAGGGCGCCGTCGACGAAGAGGTCGCCCGCGGCGCCCAGCGCGCCCAGCTCCCGGGCCTTGTCGACGTCCTGCTCGGCCCAGTAGCCGACGACGCGCGGGCCGGGCTCCTCGGCGGCGAGACGGAGCAGCCCGGTGAAGTCGTCCTCGGAGGAGATCTCCGGGCCGCCGCACTCGTGCACCGAGCCGATGCCCAGGGAGGCCGCGTGGGCGAGGGCGGCGCGCTGGGCCTCGGTGCGCTGGGCGGGGGTGACGGCGGACAGCGCGGTGGCGCGCACGGCGTGGTGGGCGTCGTCGGTGAGCGGGCCGTCCCCCACCGGGCCGAGGCCCGGGGTCAGGTCGAGCAGGGCCGTGGTGACCACGGCGGAGTGCACGTCGATCCGACTCAGGTACAGGGGCCGTCCGCCGGTCGCCTCGTCCAGTTCGGCCCGGGTCGGCGGGCGGCCGCCGGGCCAGCGGGCGGCGTCCCAGCCGTGCCCCAGCAGCACCCGGTCGTGCGGGCGCGCGGCGGCGAACTCCCGGACCAGCTCCAGCGCCCGGCCGAGGTCCCGCGCGGCGGACAGGTCGAGCCCGGTGAGGGCCAGCCCGGTCGCGGTGGCGTGCACGTGGGCGTCGGTGAACGCGGGGGTGACGAGGGCGCCGTCGAGGTCGATCACCTCGTCGACGCCGTCCGCGAAGGCGTCGGCGGCGCCCTCGGAGCCGACCCAGGCGACCTGCCCGTGCTCGACGACCATGGCGGTGGCGAACGGGTCGGCGGGGCTGTGGACCTCTCCGCGGCGGAGGAGGACGGTCTTCGTCGGGGCGGTGCGCTCACTCATGGGACACAGTGTCGCGCCCCGCGCGCGCCGTCCCGCACCCAGGTGGTCAGATGCGCGGGGGCCGGGCCTCGTACGGTGTCGACAGGACCACAGTCGTACGGGTCGAGACCCCGGCGAGGCCGCGCAGCCGGGCCAGCAGCTCCTCCAGTTCGTGCGGGGTGGCGACCCGCACCTTGAGGATGTAGTTCTCGTCGCCCGCGACGCTGTGGCAGGCCTCGATCTCGGGCACGCCCGCGAGCCGGTCGGCGATGTCGTCGGGGGCACTGGGGTCGAACGGCTTGACCGAGATGAAGGCCGTCAGGGGCAGCCCGACCGCCTCGGGGTCGACGACGGCCGCGTACCCGCGGATGACGCCACGCTGCTCCAGCCGGCGCACCCGCTGGTGTACGGCTGACGTGGACAGGCCCGTGGCCTTGCCCAGGTCGGTGTAGCTCATCCGCCCGTCCTTGACGAGCAGCTGCACGATCTGTCGGTCCAGCTCCTCCATGGCGCTAGAACCTACAGTGCGGCTGATCTCCTCGGATAGCCGACCGGAACAGGTCATGCCCGGTTCGTGATGTGGGCGCCCGGATGGTGGGCCAACCGGGCGACCGGGACGCCGAGCAGGACTCTTGCGCGTGGCATGTGACGAACGCCACAGGGATCCGGCCGTCTCCGTGATGTTCTCGTGATTACCCCCTGAGTCCGGCGGGAAGTGCTTGCTGTGGTCGAGGCCGCAGCGCCCGAACGGCCCAGCCCGAGGGGGAGAATCCCATGCAGAGTCTTAAGCGCCCTGGTCGAACCGCACCCAAGCGGCAGCAGCCGGTCGTCGAACCCGAGCCGGAGGGCGTCGAACCCGACGCCTACGACGACGCGGACGAGTTCGACGCGTACGACACCTTCGAGATGTACCGGGTGATCTGCCCGGACTGCGCGCAGCCCATCGCCCTGCTGGCGGACGAGGAGGTCCTGCCGGAGCACGCGCTGTGCGCCTCGCCGTGGAATCCGTTCGGTCTCACGGTCTGCGCCGGCACCGGCCGCCGCGCCGCTGACGCCCGTCCCGCGGACGAGTCGTTCGAGCCCCAGGAGCAGGACACCGCCCTGCTGCTGACCCTGCCCCAGGGCCTCGACTGGCGGACGCAGCCGTTCTCGCACGTCGGCGGTCCGGGCTCGCGCCCGATGCGCGTCCCGGCGATGCGCCGCCGCGCCGCCTGAGCCACCCGCACACCTCCCGCACCGCCCCGCACCACGGCCGCCCGCCCGTGCCGTGGTGCCGCCCGCCGTGCCCCTGGCGCCGGGCATCCACGCGCGGGCCGGCATCGGCGGCGTCGGTGCGCGAGGCCGAGCCGGCTCCCGTTGTGCGCCGGCCAGACGCGGCGCACAACGGCAGGGTGCCGCGCGCCGGCCGGGCGCCCCGTGAACTCACACCCGATTCCGTGCGCCGGTGACCTGTCCGCCCGGCGCAGCGTTGCCCTGGTATGACCGTCACCTATTCCACGACCGGGCGTCGTCCGCTGTTCGTCCCGACTGTCGCAGAATCGGTTCCGCTTCCGGCCCCGTCCGTGGCCCCGTCGCCGCAGGACCCGCCGATCTACCGCGAGCTGCTGCACTCCTGGGCCACCCGCGGGCGCACCCTGCCGGGACGCCACGACCCGGAGTGGGTCCGGCTGGCGGCGCCCCTGGTCAGGCCCGGTCAGTTCAGCGGGTCTCCGGACCGGCGAGGTGACGGGCGATGACCATCCGCTGGATCTGGTTGGTGCCCTCGACGATCTGCAGCACCTTGGCCTCGCGCATGTAGCGCTCGGCGGGGAAGTCCGCGGTGTAGCCGTAGCCGCCGAGTATCTGGACGGCGTCCGTGGTGACCTTCATCGCCGTGTCGGTGCAGTGCAGCTTGGCCATGGCCGCCTGCTTCGCGAAGGGCCGGCCCGCGTCCTTCAGCCGAGCCGCCGCCAGGTAGAGGGCACGGCCCGCCTCGATCTGCGTCGCCATGTCGGCGAGCATGAAGCGCAGGCCCTGGAAGTCGGCGATGGGCCGGCCGAACTGCCGCCGCTCGCGCGCGTACCCCACCGCCGCGTCGAGCGCCGCCTGGGCGACGCCCACGGCGCAGGCCGCGATGCCGAGCCGCCCGGAGTCCAGTGCGGACAGGGCGATCGTGAAGCCCTGGCCCTCCTCGCCGATGCGCCGCTCGTCGCCGACGCGCACGCCGTCGAGGTGGACCTGGGCGGTGGGCGAGCCCTTCATGCCCATCTTCCTCTCCGGCGCCGCGGCGCTCAGCCCCTCGGCGTCGCCCGGCACCAGGAAGGCGGTGATCCCGCGCGGGCCGTCCTCGCCGGTGCGGGCCATCACGGTGTAGAAGTCGGCGATGCCGCCGTGGGTGATCCACGCCTTGGTCCCGGTGAGCACCCACCGGTCGCCGTCGCGGACGGCCTTGGTGCGCAGCGAGGCCGCGTCGGAGCCGGAGGCGGGCTCGGAGAGGCAGTACGCGCCGAGCAGACCGCCGCCGAGCATCGCGGGGAGGTGCTCGGCGCGCTGCTCCTTGGTGCCGTAGGTGGCGAGGGCGTGGGAGGCCAGGGTGTGGACGCTGACGCCGAGGCCGACGGTGAGCCGGGCCGCGGCCAGCTCCTCGAGGACCTGGAGGTAGACCTCGTAGGGCTGCTCCCCGCCGCCGTACTCGGCGTCGTAGGGCAGGCCGAGCAGGCCGGACTCGGACAGGAGGGTGAACGTCTCGCGCGGGAAGCGTCCGGCGTCCTCCTCCTCGGCCGCCTTGGGTGCGATCTCACGCTGCGCAATGTCGCGGACGAGCGAGATCAGGTCCCGGGCCTCGTCCGTGGGCAGTTGTCGGTCCACCGGCTGCGGGGCGTGGTCGGGCATGGCGACGCTCTCCTCCCGTTCGGGCGCTACGGCGGACGAGCGCCGTGGGTGGGGCGGCTCCGCCGGTCTCATGAGGGCCTGCCACCGGGCGGGCTCCCGGGTCACGGAAGCCGCTGACCAGCGGCTGTGCGCAGTGAGTATGCCCGATCCGGGCCTCCGCGTCACCGGTTAACGACCGCTTACTTCAAAGAATCCCGCGCCCCGTGGGCGGCCGGCGCATCCGCCGCGAAATTGGTCCGAACCATTGACCGGTTGGTCTAGTCCTCCCTACGGTGTCGGATCACCGCACGCGTTCTCGCGTTCCTGCCGACCGGCACGGCGTTCTTCCCCTCTCCCCCCACGAGGAGACACCGATGCGAACTCCCCACCGCGCCCACCGCTCCCGCGCCCCCTTCCGGGCGCTGGCCGCCGCAGCCTGTACCGCCGTCCTCGGCGGGGGGCTGCTCGCGGGCGCCGGCGCCACCACCGCGACCGCCGCACCCGAAGCGGAGGCGGCCGCCGGCTCCAAGGTCGTGGGCTACTTCACCGAATGGGGCACCTACGACCGCAAGTACCTGGTCAAGAACATCGACACCTCCGGCTCCGCCGCCAAGCTCACCCACATCAACTACGCGTTCGGCAATGTCTCCGGCGGCAAGTGCGCGATGGGCGACGCCTACGCGGCCACCGACCGCACCTACACCGCCGCCGAGTCCGTCGACGGCGTGGCCGACACCTGGGACCAGCCGCTGCGCGGCAACTTCAACCAGCTCCGCGAGCTGAAGAAGAAGTACCCGCACATCAAGGTGCTGTGGTCGTTCGGCGGCTGGACCTGGTCGGGCGGCTTCACCGAGGCGGCGAAGAACCCGGCCGCGTTCGCCCAGTCCTGCTACGACCTGGTCGAGAACCCCAAGTGGGCGGACGTCTTCGACGGCATCGACATCGACTGGGAATACCCGAACGCCTGCGGCGCCACCTGCGACACCAGCGGCCGGGCGGCGTACAGGAACCTGATGGCGGCGGTGCGCGCCAAGTTCGGCTCCGGCAACCTGGTCACCGCGGCGATCCCGGCGGACGCCACCACCGGCGGCAAGATCGACGCGGCGGACTACGGCGGCGCCGCGCAGTACGTGAACTGGTACAACCCGATGACGTACGACTACTTCGGCGCCTGGGACGCCACCGGCCCGACCGCCCCGCACTCCCCGCTGACCTCGTACTCCGGCATCCCGAAGGCGGCGAACCACACCTCGGCGACGATCGCCAAGCTGAAGGGCCTCGGCATCCCCGCCTCCAAGCTGCTGCTGGGCATCGGCTTCTACGGCCGGGGCTGGACCGGTGTCACGCAGACCGCGCCGGGCGGCACCGCGACCGGCCCGGCGGCGGGCACCTACGAGCAGGGCATCGACGACTACAAGGTGCTGAAGACCAAGTGCCCGGCGACCGGCACGGTCGGCGGCACCGCGTACGCCAAGTGCGGCAGCAACTGGTGGAGTTACGACACCCCGGCGACCATCGCCACGAAGATGGCCTACAAGAACCAGCAGGGCCTCGGCGGCACCTTCTTCTGGGAGCTGAGCGGGGACACGGCGAGCGGTGAGCTGATCAAGGCGATCAACTAGGGCCTGGCGGGCAGGAGGGGCGGCGGCCGGTCACGGCCGCCGCCCCTCAGGCGTCACGGCGGGCGGGCCGCGGAGCCGGGTAGGCCGGGTCCAGCTCCTCGATGGCGCGCATGGCGCCGCCGAGCGTCCTCACCAGCAGCTCCCGCATGAGATCGCGGGACAGCCCGGGGCGGTCGATCCAGTCCAGGGTGGCTCCCTCGACGCCGCACACCCAGCCGAGCAGCCCCATCCGCGCCAGCGGGGTGATCTCCCGGCGCCCGTACGCCCCTTCGGCGATGGTCGTGACGAGCGCCTCGCGGACTCCGTCGCGGATGGCCTGCACCTCGGTGTCGAAGCCGACGCCGCCGCTGACGATGGTGCGGTACGCGGCCTGGTTGTGCTCGGCGTAGCGCAGATAGCCGTCCACGGTGCGCTCCACCCGGTCGCGGGCCGGCAGACCGAGGCCCTTCGACGCGAAGGTGACCAGGTCGGCGACCGAGTCCTGGACGATCGCAAGGTAGTAGCCGCGCTTGGAGCGGAAGTAGTAGTAGATCAGCCCCTTGGCGACGTGCGCCTGGCGGGCGATGTCGTCCATCGACAGCGCGTCGTAGGACGTGTCGGCGAACAACTTCCGCCCGATGGAGATGAGTTCGGCGCGGCGCGTGTGGGAGCGCTCGGTTCCGCGCGGCCGGGGGCGAGCGGCGTCGCGCTGTTCACTGATCTTCACTTTCGACCCTGGTTCCAAGGGGCGGCGGGACATCCGCAGTATGGCAGGTCGAGACGGCCGGATATGCGTCAGGTCACAGCGGTGCGGTGGTGCGGCTCACCCCGGGCCCGGGCGGCTCAGAGCAGGCCGAGCTGCGTGACGAGCATCGCGACGACGGCCACGAGGATCCAGCCCACGGCGTGCTCGACGATCTTCGGGCCGTCGTCCTGGGGGCCGCCGGTGCGGGCGCGGACGGCGGTGAGCGAGGTGGCGGTCATGTGCTTCTCACTGGTCTCGTGCGTGCGGTGGACGTGCGGAGGCCGTCCCCTGGCCGGGGCGCGATCCGCACCGGTCTGTCCACCTTGCCACCGTCCGCGCCGTTCGCGGCCGAGACGTTGCTCACAGCCCCGGCCGCGGGCGGTGACGTCAGCGCACCCCGACGGCCGCGAGCGCCGCGCGCTGACGCGGGGCCGGCCGGGCCGGGAAGTAGAGGTAGCAGACGCCGCCGGTGCCGGAGACGACCTTGCCGGAGGCGTTGTACCGCTTGGTCCTGAGCCAGATGTTCTCGAACTCGCGGCGCTGGTAGACCCGGCGTACCGCGTCGTTGCTCGGGGAGGCCGGGTCGTTGGCGATCACGTCGCCCTCGGCGGTGAAGCCGATCACGGTCATCAGGTGCCCGGCGGTGCCGTAACCGGCGCCGGTCAGCTCCTCCTTGCGGAAGGACTGGGACGTGATGGCCGGGATGCCGGCGGCGATCAGGGTCTCCAGGTCGGTCAGGGAGCCGAGCCGGGTGACCACGCCCTGCAGGCCCTTGAAGGTGGCGGCGTACGCGGCGTTGAACGGCCAGTTGCCGCAGCCCGCGTACGCGTAGTCGTAGGTGTACCGGGCGGCGTGGCAGATCTGCGGGTCGGCGTAGCCCGGGTCGACCCAGGACAGCTGTTCCTCGGAGAGCCGGCCGCCCCAGTACTCGATGATCATCTGCGAGGAGGTGGGGCTGCACCAGGCCTCGCCGCCGTTGTCGTACTCGGGGTACTGGCCGGCGTGGATCTCCTGGGAGTAGCGCGGGACGGCGAGCTCCTGGGCGAGACCGGGCGTGGAGGCGGGGACGGTGAAGCGGTCCGGGACGTCGGAGCCCATGGCGCCGGTCCGCCACACGGTCGGGGTGAGCCGGGTGCCCGGCCGCCGGTACAGGGTCAGCCGCAGCCGGTAGGACGCCAGGCGCAGCCCGGACGCCGGGTCGTCGACGGCGAAGGTGTCCGTCCAGATGCTGCTCCTGCCGTCGCCCTGGCCGTCGACCGAGGTCCGCCGGATGTCCTCGTCACCGGCCGCCCAGCGGCCCATGACGTACCAGGGGGTGTCGGTGCCGTCGGAGTAGGTGCCCTTGAGTTCGATCTGGAGCCAGGTGCCGTCCGGGGTGTGCGCGTTCCAGGACGGGACCACTTCGGTGGCGGGGACGGCGAGCCGGTGGACGGGCGAGGTCCAGGTGGCGTACTCCCAGCGGGAGGTCCTGCCGGTGTGCGGGTCCGGGTAGTCGACGGTGCCGGCGGGCGAGGCGATCACCAGGCCGGGCCGGGCTCCCGCGACGGCCCGGGTGCCCTTGGCGCTGCCGGAACGCCAGTCGGTGTACGTCGTCCAGGCGCGGTTGTCGACGGTGCGGGCCGAAGCCGCGGCGCCGGACCCGCCGGCGATCGTCGTGCTGTCGGCCAGGGCCGTCCCCGCGCCGCCGGTGACCGCGGCGGCGACCGCGGCGGCCAGGACGGTTCTGCGGGACGGCTGTTCGGCTCTGCTCATGGGCGCTTGACTCCCAGGGGTGCGAGACGGGCAGGTCCTTGCACGGCTGTGTGCGGTCGTGTGTGCGCCACTATGGACGCGAGCGGACCGCCCTGCCAGCACTTCGGGGCATGCCGCGCCCACCAACATTGGTCGAGACCGCTGACGGGGGCGCCGCGCGGCATGATGGGCGGGTGCCCCATCCCCTGAACGGCCTCGCCCGTACGCTCCGCCGCCTCCCCCCGTCCTGCGGCCCGGTCCGCCTCGTCGCCGTCGACGGGCACGCGGGCTCGGGGAAGTCCACCTTCGCCGCGGAGCTGGCCGCCGCGCTCGGCGGGGCACCGGTGCTGCACCTGGACGACATCGCCAGCCACGAGCAGCTGTTCGACTGGACCGGCCGGCTGCAGGAGCAGGTGATCGCGCCGCTGCGGGAGGGCGCCACCGCGCGCTACGCGCCCTACGACTGGCGGGAACGGCGCTTCGGGCCGCCCCGGCCGCTGCCGCCCGCGCCGGTGGTTCTCATGGAAGGCGTGGGCGCGGGCCGCCGCGCGCTGCGGCCGTATCTGGCGCGACTGCTGTGGATGGAGCTGCCGTGCGAGGAGTCCTGGGCGCGGGGCCGCTCCCGGGACGGGGAGGAGCAACGGGACTTCTGGGACCGGTGGGTTCCCGCCGAACGGCGGCATTTCGCCGACGACCCCTCACGACGGTACGCCGACCTCCTGGTACGCCAGGTGACAGAGGGGTATGAGGTGCTGGTGGGACTTGGGGGACGGTCACGCGGGGACCAGCGGGTGACGCTGAGTGACGGACCGTCTTCGATGTGGTGAACCTGTGAAGACCCCTGCGTGCGAACTCGGCCGACTCCCTCAACTCGGCTTGACCGGGGGCCCGTACAGGACTTACGTTCTCAATGTGCGGCCAAACGGAGCCGCCCTACGACGCGAAGCCCCCGGTTGTTCCCCCGTGACCGGGGGCTTCGTTCTGCCTCCGGTCACCTCTCCCGGGCGCCGCGCGGCACACTGCGCTCACCCTCGGTCACCATGCGCCGCGCGCCCCCTTCACGCCCACCTCACCGGACGCCCCCTGCGGCACCCTTCGGCGGCGCCCGGCCCGCGGGTACGATGCCCACAGTCGCAACTCCGGTCCGCTGCACAGCGGTTCGACCAGCGGGGGCACGGTTTGTGGGGGGACGGGATGGACTTCGCCGCGCAGGGCCCCGAGGCCCCGGCCGACCTGGCCTGGCTGCGAGGCGTGGACGCCTACACCATGGGTGCCTATCCGCAGGCGGAGGAGGAGTTCCGGGCCGCGGTCCGGCTGGACCCGGGCATGGCCGACGGCTGGCTCGGACTGCACGCGCTGCGCGTCGACACCACCACCGCGCTGCTGCGGATGTTCCGCCACCGTGACCGCTTCGGCGAACAGCGGACCCGACACCGGCGCACCCTCAACTCGTGGTACTGGCTGGGCTGGTGGGTGCAGCCGGTGCTGGAGAGCCCACGCGACCTGCTGCTCGCGCACGCCTCGCACTGGCTGGACGGCCGCCACGTCCCGGAACTGGACCGGGCCCTCGCCGGACTGCCGCCCGTCGACACCGACCCGCAGGTGCGCTTCCTGCACGCCTGCCGGGCCTATCTGGTCAAGGACTGGGAGCAGCTCGTCCGGCACACCGATCCGCTGCTCGACGATCCCCTGCTCGGCATCGAGGCCGGCCTGTTCGGCGGCATGGCCCGGGTGCGCCTGGAGATGTACGGCCAGGCCGAGCCCCTGCTCTCCGCCGCGCTGATGCGCTGCCGCAGCGAGCAGCCACAGCGCAAGGAACTGCGGTACTGGCTGGCGCGGGCGCACGAGGGCACCGGCCGCTCGGCCGCGGCCCTCCCCCTGTACCGGGCGGTGCACCGCGTCGACCCGGCCTTCATGGACACCTCCGCCCGGCTCGCCGCGATCGCCGAGGGCGACGGCTACGACGAGACCGACGGCCTCACCGCGCTCACCTTCGCCGGCGGCGGTCCCGACGGCCTCGACGGCACCGACGGGCTCGACCCGCTCTACGGCCTCGTGGACCGCAATCTGAAGCTGTCCGACCCCGGGCCCCCGCCGCCCGCCGGGCCGCTGCCGTCGGAGAGCGACCCCGCGGTGCGCGAGAAGACCCTGGCGGTGCAGCCGCTGCCCGCCGGACCCACCGACCCCGACCTGCTCGAGGAAGCGCTCGCCGAGCTGGAGCGCATGGTGGGCCTGGAGCCGGTCAAACGCCAGGTCAAGGCCCTGTCCGCGCAGCTCAACATGGCGCGGCTGCGGGCCGGCCAAGGGCTGCCCGTCCAGCCGCCCAAGCGGCACTTCGTCTTCTCCGGCCCCTCCGGCACCGGCAAGACCACCGTGGCCCGGATCCTCGGCCGGGTGTTCTACGCGCTCGGCCTGCTCGGCGGCGACCACCTGGTGGAGGCGCAGCGGGCCGATCTGGTCGGCGAATATCTGGGCCAGACGGCGGTGAAGGCCAACGAGCTGATCGACTCCGCGCTCGGCGGCGTCCTCTTCGTCGACGAGGCGTACTCACTGTCCAACTCCGGCTACGGCAAGGGCGACGCCTACGGCGACGAGGCCCTGCAGGTGCTGCTGAAGCGGGCGGAGGACAACCGCGACCACCTGGTGGTGATCCTGGCCGGCTACCCGGAGGGCATGGACCGGCTGCTGGCCGCCAATCCCGGCCTGTCCTCGCGCTTCACCACCCGGGTCGACTTCCCCTCGTACCGCCCGCTGGAGCTGACCGCGATCGGCGAGGTGCTGGCCGCGGAGAACGGCGACGCGTGGGACGAGGAGTCCCTGGAGGAGCTGCGGTCGATCGCCGGGCACGTGGTCGACCAGGGCTGGATCGACGAGCTGGGCAACGGCAGGTTCGTGCGCACGCTGTACGAGAAGAGCTGCGCGTACCGCGATCTGCGGCTGTCGGCGTATCCGGGCGCGCTGACCCGCGACGACCTGGCGACGCTGCGCCTGCCGGATCTGATGCAGGCGTACGGGGAGGTGCTGTCGGGGCGGGGGCCGCAGGATCCGCCGGCGCTGTGACGGATCCCGCGGCCCGGGCACGTCCGGTCCCCCGGCGTCCTGGGCGCCCCGCGCACCGGGGCTCCCGCGCGCCGGGTGTCCCGGGCGTCAGGCGGTCAGGACCTCCTCGCCCGAGCGGGGCTCCGACACGGCCGGCACGGGCTGCCGGTGCGCCGGGTCGCGGACCTCGCCGACCAGCAGTTCCAGGACGTCCTCCAGGGCCACCAGACCCACTACCCGGCCGGAGGCGTCGGCCACCTGGGCGAGGTGGGTGGCGGCGCGGCGCATGACCGTCAGGGCGTCGTCGAGGGGCAGCTCGGAGCGCAGCGTCGTCATCGGCCGCCACAGGTGCTGCGGCACCGCGCGGTCGGAGTCCTCCACGTCGAGGACGTCCTTGACGTGCAGGTAGCCCATGAAGGCGCCGCCGTCCGCGGCCACGGGGAAGCGGGAGTACCCGGTGCGCCCGGTCAGCTCGACGATCTGCCCGGGCGTGACCGACGGGTCCACCGTGACCAGCGACTCCCGCTTCAGCAGGACGTCCGTCACCGGGCGGGAGCCCAGCTCCAGCGCGTCCTCCAGGCGCTCGGCCTCCTCGGGGTCGAGCAGTCCGGCCTGCCCGGAGTCCTCCACCAGCCGGTTGAGCTGCTCGCTGGTGAAGACGGCCTCGACCTCGTCCTTGGGCTCGACCCGGAACAGCCGCAGCACGCCCTGGGCGCAGGCGCCGAGGGCCACGGTGATCGGCCGGCACAGACGGGCGAACGCGACCAGGCCGGGGCTGAGCCACAGCGCGGCCTTCTCCGGGGCGGCCATCGCCAGGTTCTTCGGGACCATCTCGCCGATGACGAGGTGGAAGAAGACGACGGTGGCCAGCGCGATGACGTAGCCCAGCGGGTGGATCATCGCGTGCGGCAGGTGGATCCACGCGAAGAACGGCTCCAGCAGGTGTGCCACCGTCGGTTCGGCGACCGCGCCCAGTGTCAGCGAGCAGACGGTGATGCCGAACTGCGCGGCGGCCATCATCTGCGGCAGCCGTTCCAGGCCGTACAGCACCTGGCGGGCGCGGGCGGTGCCGAGCGGTTCGATCTGGCTGCGGCGGACCGAGACCAGCGCGAACTCGGCGCCGACGAAGAAGCCGTTGGCGAGCACGAGCAGCGCGGCGAAGAGGAGCTGGACGAGGCTCATCGGGCGGCCTCCGGTACGGGGGCGGTGCGTACCAGGCGGACGCGTTCCGCGCGGTAGTGGCCGACCCGGCGCACGACGAGCCGCCAGCCGGGCAGTTCCGCCCGGTCGCCGACGGCCGGGATCCGGCCGAGCAGGTCGGCGACGAGCCCGGCGACGGTCTCGTACGGGCCCTCGGGCACGTCCAGGCCGATCCGGAGCAGGGTGTCGACCCGGCAGCTGCCGTCGACGTCCCAGGCGGGCCGGCCGTCCTCCGGCGGGGCGGGCGCGAGTTCGGGTGTGCCGTGACCGTCGTGCTCGTCACGGACCTCGCCGACGATCTCCTCGACGATGTCCTCCAGGGTGACGACCCCGGCCGTGCCGCCGTACTCGTCGACGACCACCGCGATCGGCTGCTCGCTGCGCAGCCGGGCCAGCAGCGGCCGCACGGGCAGGGTCTCGGGGACGAGCAGGGCCGGGCGGGCGATGCGCGGGACCGGGGTGCGCAGCCGCTCGTGGGCGGGGATCGCGAGGGCGTCCTTGAGGTGGACCATGCCGACCACCTCGTCGATCCGCTCCCGGTAGACGGGGAAGCGGGACAGGCCGGTGGCCCGGGTCAGGTTGACCACGTCCTCGGCGGTCGCCGACGACTGGAGGGCGCTGACCTTCACGCGCGGCGTCATCACGTGCTGCGCGGTCAGCTCGCCGAGGGACAGGGTGCGCACGAAGAGGTCCGCGGTGTCCTGCTCCAGGGCGCCGGCCCGCGCCGAGTGGCGGGCGAGGGAGACCAGTTCGCCGGGCGTGCGGGCCGAGGCCAGCTCCTCGGCGGGCTCGAAGCCCAGCGCGCGGACGAGCCGGTTGGCGACGTCGTTCAGCCCGGCGATGACCGGGCGGAACAGACGGGCGAAGACGTGCTGCGGGCCGGCGACGAACCGCGCGACCTGCATCGGGCGGGACACCGCCCAGTTCTTGGGGACGAGTTCGCCGACGACCATCTGCACCGCGGAGGCGAGCAGCATGCCGACGGCGACGGCCACCGCGGACACCGCGCCCTCGGGGACGCCGAGAGCCGTGAGCGGCCCGTCGAGCAGCTGGGCGAGGGCCGGCTGGGCGAGCATGCCGACGATCAGGGAGGTGATGGTGATGCCGAGCTGGGTGCCGGAGAGCTGGAAGGACAGCTCCTTGAGGGAGGCGACGACCCGGACGGCCCGTCGGTCGCCCTCGGCGGCGGCCTTCTCGGCCTCGGGGCGCTCGACCGTCACCAGGCCGAACTCCGCCGCCACGAAGAATCCGTTGGCCAGGATCAGCAGGAACGCGGCTGCCAGGAGCAGCAGGGGGACGCTCATGATGCCGCCGCCTGTGCACGGGCGCGGACCTCGGACACGCGGTCCGCGCTATGTCGGCAGGGGGCGGCGCAGGTACTGCAGGACGATCCGTCCATCGCCGGAGAGGGTCACTCCTCGGGTAGCAGGGACCCCTGTGCGCCGGGGCGGGCACGACAGGGGCGGAGGCGCGCGGTGCGCCTCCGCCCAACAGATTAATCAAGACACGGGGTCGCGTGGCAGGGTGAGCACCCCGGACGCGCCCCCGAGTCAGCCCCGGGACTGCCCGGTACGGGCCTCCACCAGCGCCCTCAGGGTGCGGGCCTGGGCAATGGCCTGGTCCTTGGCGATGCCCGGCTGGATGCCGATGGCCGCCAGGCTGGTGCCGTCGCTGAGGTCGAGGAACGCCCAGGGGTCGCCGACCCTCAGGTTGACCTGGACGATCTGCGCCCACTCCAGCCGGCGGACGCTGCCGAAGTTGACGACGGTCACGCCGGACTCCTCGGCGACGACCTTGGGGCGCGCCAGCCGCAGCAGCACCCAGGCCAGCAGGGCGGCGGTGAACACGAAGCTCAGCTTCTCGGCCGGGCTGAGGCGCTCCAGCAGCAGCGCGACCAGCGACACCGTGACGAAGATCGCGGCGGCGGCGGTGTGCAGCACGGCCCGCGTCCGGGTGGGCCGGAAGGTGACCGGGAGCTCGGGGAGAGGTACGGGATCCGACATGGTGCGCCGCCTCCTCAGAGCCGGCAGGCGTGGATGGCCGTCGTCAGGATGGCCCGCGCCCCGATGGAGTACAGGTCGTCCATGATGCGCTGGGCGTCCTTCGCGGGCACCATGGCGCGGACGGCGACCCAGCCCTCGTTGTGCAGCGGCGAGATGGTCGGCGACTCCAGGCCCGGGGTGAGGGCGACGGCCTTCTCCAGCTGCTCGACCCGGCAGTCGTAGTCCATCATCACGTACGTCCGGGCGACCAGGACGCCCTGGAGGCGGCGCAGGAACTGCTGCACCTTCGGTTCCTCGGCGTCGGCGCCGGTGCGGCGGATGACGATCGCCTCGGACTTCATGATCGGCTCGCCGAAGACCTCCAGGCCCGCGTTGCGCAGGCTGGTGCCGGTCTCCACGACGTCGGCGATGACCTCGGCGACCCCCAGCTCGATCGCGGTCTCGACGGCGCCGTCCAGGTGGACGACGGAGGCGTCGACGCCGTGGTCGGCGAGGTGCTTGGCGACGATCCCCTCGTAGGAGGTGGCGACCGTGCGGCCCGCGAGGTCCGCGACACCGTCGGCGGTGCCCGGCTTGGCGGCGTAGCGGAACGTGGAGCGGGCGAAGCCGAGCGGCAGGATCTCCTCGGCGTTGGCGCCCGAGTCGATCAGCAGGTCACGGCCGGTGATGCCGATGTCGAGGCGGCCGGAGGAGACGTAGATCGCGATGTCGCGGGGGCGGAGGTAGAAGAACTCGACCTCGTTCTCCGGGTCGACGATCCGCAGTTCCTTGGACTCGCGGCGCTGCTGGTAGCCGGCCTCATGCAGCATCTCCGCCGCAGGGCCGGAGAGTGAACCCTTGTTGGGAACGGCGATGCGCAGCATGAGGTCGGCTTCCTTTGTGTGAAGGGGGTTTCGGCGGTGGCGGCGGGCGGCTTACAGATGGGCGTAGACGTCGTCCAGGGAGATCCCGCGGGCGACCATCATCACCTGGACGTGGTACAGCAGCTGCGAGATCTCCTCGGCGGCCGCCTCCTTGCCCTCGTACTCGGCGGCCATCCACACCTCGGCGGCCTCCTCGACGACCTTCTTGCCGATGGCATGGACGCCCTTCCCGACCAGCTCAGCGGTGCGGGACGAGGCGGGATCGCCGTGGGCGGCCTTGTGCTGGAGCTCGGTGAAGAGCTCCTCGAACGTCTTCTTGGACATGGTGGTCCCACCCTAGCCGTTGCGCCGGTCCGCCTACCGCCAGGGTTCGGATACTGAACGCAGGGTGGCCGCCGTGGCGACCGCCGCGGTGACCGCCTCGTGCCCCTTGTCCTCGCTGGAGCCCTCCAGGCCCGCACGGTCCAGGGCCTGCTCCTCGTTGTCACAGGTGAGCAGACCGAAGCCGACGGGGACGCCGGTGTCGACGGAGACCTGGGTGAGGCCCTGGGTGACGCCCTGGCACACGTAGTCGAAGTGGGGGGTGCCGCCGCGGATGACGACGCCGAGGGCCACGATCGCGTCGTAGCCGCGCCCGGCGAGCACCTTGGCGACGACAGGGAGCTCCCAGCTGCCGGGGACCCGCAGCAGGGTCGGCTCGTCGATGCCCAGGTCGTGCAGGGCGCGCAGGGCGCCGTCCACGAGTCCGTCCATCACCTTCTGGTGCCACTGCGCCGCGACGACGGCGACCCGCAGGTCACCCACATTGCGTACGGACAGCTCCGGTGCGCCCTTGCCGCTCACGTTCTCGCCTCTCCTCGGTCTTCGCTTCTGGTCGGGTTCGTCTACTGGTCGCCGCAGGTGGCCGCGGAGGCCGGCACCGCCGGGCCGTCCAGCCAGGGCAGGTCGTGGCCCATCCGGTCCCGCTTGGTGCGCAGGTAGCGGAGGTTGTGCTCGCCCGCGGTGACGGGCATCGGCTCGCGCTCGACGACCTCGATGCCGTGGCGGGCGAGGGCGTCGGACTTCTCGGGGTTGTTGGTCATCAGGCGGACGCTGCGCACGCCGAGGTCCGTCAGGATGCGGGCGCCGGCGCCGTAGTCGCGGGCGTCGGCGGGCAGGCCCAGCTCGAGGTTGGCGTCGAGGGTGTCGCGCCCGCGCTCCTGGAGCTCGTAGGCGCGCAGCTTGGACAGCAGCCCGATGCCGCGGCCCTCGTGTCCGCGCAGGTAGACCACCACGCCGCGGCCGGCGGCCTGGATGCGCTCCAGGGAGGCCTCCAGCTGGGGGCCGCAGTCGCAGCGCAGGGAGTGGAAGACGTCGCCGGTGAGGCATTCGGAGTGCATCCGGACCAGCAGGTCCGTGCCGTCCCCGATCTCGCCGTGGACCAGGGCGACGTGCTCGACGCCGTCGACGGTGGAGCGGTAGCCGTACGCGGTGAAGGTGCCGTGCCGGGTCGGCAGGTGGACCTCGGCCTCCCGGCGGACTGTGGGTTCCGCGCTGCGCCGGTAGGCGATCAGATCCTCGATGGAGATGATCGTCAGGCCGTGCTTGCGGGCGAACGGGATCAGCTCGGGCAGCCGCAGCATCCGGCCGTCCTCGCCGGCGATCTCCACGATGGCGCCGGCCGGGCGCAGGCCCGCGAGCCGGGCGAGGTCGACGGCCGCCTCGGTGTGGCCGTTGCGGGCCAGCACGCCGCCGGGCCGGGCGCGCAGCGGGAAGACGTGACCGGGGCGGACGAAGTCGGCGGGCCCGGCGGTGCCGCCGGCCAGCAGCCGGAGGGTGGTGGCCCGGTCGGCGGCCGAGATGCCGGTGGTCACGCCGTGCGCGCCGGAGGCGTCGACGGAGACGGTGAAGGCGGTCTGCATCGACTCGGTGTTGTCCGCGACCATCTGCGGGAGCTGGAGCCGGTCGAGTTCGTCGCCCTCCATGGGGGCGCAGATCAGGCCGCGGCACTCGCTCATCATGAAGGCGACGATCTCGGGGGTGGCCTTCTCGGCGGCGATGACGAGGTCGCCCTCGTTCTCGCGGTCCTCGTCGTCGACGACCACGACCGGGCGGCCCGCCGCGATGTCGGCGATGGCCTGTTCGACGGGGTCGAGGGCGAGGTCCTCGAGGTCGTCGGGGCCGTGGAGCAGGGGGGCCGTGGTCATGCCGGGGCTCCTTCCGGGACGGGCTGCCCGGACCGGCGGGAGCGCAGCCACCAGTCGCGCAGGCCCCACAGGACGAGCGCGCCGTAGATGACGTAGACGAAGCCGGAGAAGGCGTAGCCGTTGGTGAAGTTGAGGGGTACGCCGACGAGGTCGACGAGCAGCCAGGCGAACCAGAACTCGACCATGCCGCGCGCCTGGGCGTACATCGCGACGATGGTGCCGACGAAGATGTAGGCGTCCGGCCAGGGGTCCCAGGACAGGGTCGGGTTGGCCTTGAAGAACAGGGCCACGGCGACCGTGCCGAGGGCGGCGGCGCCGAGCATCGCGGCGCGCTCGCCCCAGGTGGCGAACCGCACGGAGATCTGGCCGTCGTCCGAGCGGCCCTTGCCGCGCGTCCACTGCCACCAGCCCCAGAGGGCGACGGCCATCACGACGACCTGCTTCCCGGCGCTGCCGGCGAGGTGGCCGTAGAAGGCCGCGAAGAGGATGACGCCGGAGACGAACTGCACCGGCCAGGTCCACAGGGAGCGCCGCCAGCCGAGGGCGAGGGCGGCCAGGCCGAAGATGTTGCCGACCATGTCCGACCAGAGGATGCGCTGGCCGAAGAGGCTGAACGCCTCGGAGTTGAGCCAGTTCACTGTGCGGCCCCCCGGGTGCCGAGCAGCCGCTCGACGTACTTGGCGATGACGTCCACCTCGAGGTTGACCGGGTCGCCGGGCTGCTTGATGCCGAGCGTGGTCAGGGCGAGGGTGGTCGGGATGAGGCTGACCGTGAAGTGGTCGGCTCCGGCTTCGACGACGGTGAGGCTGATGCCGTCGACGGTGATGGAGCCCTTCTCGACGACGTAGCGGGCGAGGTCGGCGGGGAGGGAGATCCTGACGATCTCCCAGTGCTCGGACGGGGTGCGTTCCAGCACGGTGCCGGTGCCGTCGACGTGGCCCTGCACGATGTGGCCGCCGAGCCGGGCGCCGACCGCGGTGGGGCGCTCGAGGTTGACGCGGGAGCCGGCGGTCAGGGCGCCCAGGCTGGAGCGCTTGAGGGTCTCGGCCATGACGTCGGCGGTGAACTCGTCGCCCTCGTGGTCGACGACCGTCAGGCACACGCCGTTGACGGCGATGGAGTCGCCGTGCTTCGCGTCCTCGGTGACGACGGGGCCGCGCAGGCGGAAGCGACAGGCGTCGCCGAGGTTCTCGACGGCGGTGACCTCGCCCAGCTCTTCGACGATTCCGGTGAACACTTCCCGGGTCCTCCTGCCTCTTCGGGCACGGACTCCGGGGCTGCCGATGACGACAGGATGTACGGGCGAGGACACCGGGAGCGACGCCGACGGGATCCGTCCCGAGGGGACGGCTCCGACGCCCGTCCCCGAGGGAACGAGCCGATACGGCGACACGCACGCATGCCTGCCCGCCGCGCACTGCCTCCCATCCGGACTTTAACCGTCGGTCCAGGAATTTCACCTGGTCAACCGGTCGCTGGAGGCGACCGGGTCGCGGACTGTAACCGCCGGTTCGGACTTTCACCGACCCCGGAGTGCGCTGCTTCTGGTACAGGGCCAGTGTGCCACGCCTGATCGGCGTCCATACGGGTGAGCGGTGTGGGGTGGCTCACAGAGTGTGTGCGGGCCCTCCCCGAGCGTGCCAACTCACCGGCACCCACCCTTCCTTGATTGGTCCATACCTATTGACCTACTGGTCTAGTCCTCTCTAGGGTCTGCGCCAACTTCCGTGGAGAGGAACCGACTGTGCTGTCCCCCTCGCCCCACCGGGCCAGACCCGCCCTGCTCGCGGCCGCCGGGGCCGTCGCGGGCCTGCTGCTCGCCGGCCTCCCGGCGACCGTCTCCCACGCCGCCGACCAGGAGTCCTGTCGCCCCGACGGCCTCTACAAGACCCCCGGCGTCGACGTCCCGTACTGCTCGGTCTACGACACCGAGGGCCGGGAGAGGATGGGCGCCGACCACCAGCGCCGGGTGATCGGCTACTTCACCGGCTGGCGCACCGGCAAGGACGGCACACCCGCCTATCTGGCCTCCGACATCCCCTGGGACAAGGTCACCCACCTCAACTACGCCTTCGCCCACATCGACGGCGGCAACAAGATCTCCGTGGGCTCGGACGGCCCCGCCAACCCCGCCACCGGCATGACCTGGCCCGGGGTCGCCGGCGCGGAGATGGACCCCGCGCTGCCGTACAAGGGCCACTTCAACCTGCTGAACAAGTTCAAGAAGCAGCACCCGGACGTCAAGACGCTGATCTCGGTGGGCGGCTGGGCCGAGACGGGCGGCTACTTCGACGACAGCGGCAAGCGCGTCAACTCCGGCGGCTTCTACGCGATGGCCACCAACGCCGACGGCTCGGTCAACCAGGCCGGCATCGACACCTTCGCGGACTCGGCGGTCTCCTTCATCCGGAAGTACGGCTTCAACGGCGTCGACATCGACTACGAGTACCCGACCACCATGAAGGACGCGGGCAACCCGCTCGACTGGTCCTACGCCAACGCCCGCCGGGCCGGTCTGGTCAAGGGCTACGCCGCGCTGATGAAGACCCTGCGGGAGAAGCTGGACCGCGCGGGCGCGGCGGACGGCAAGCACTACCTGCTGTCGGTCGCGGCCCCCTCCTCCGGCTACCTGCTGCGCGGCATGGAGACCTTCCAGGTCCAGAAGTACCTGGACTACGTCAACATCATGTCCTACGACCTGCACGGCGCGTGGAACGAGTACGTCGGCCCGAACGCCTCCCTCTTCGACGACGGCAAGGACGCCGAGCTGGCCGCGGCGAACGTCTACGGCAGCCAGCAGTACGGCGGCATCGGCTACCTCAACACCGACTGGGCCTACCACTACTTCCGCGGGTCCATGCCGGCCGGCCGCATCAACATCGGCCTGCCCTACTACACGCGCGGCCACAAGAACGTCCAGGGCGGCACGAACGGCCTGTGGGGCAAGGCGGCGGCCACCACCTGCCCGGCCGGATCCGGCCTGACCAAGTGCGGTGACGGCGCGGTCGGCATCGACAACCTGTGGCACGACAAGGACGACAACGGCAAGGAGTCCCCGGCCGGTTCGAACCCGATGTGGCACGCCAAGAACCTGGAGAAGGGCATCGTCGGGGACTACGTGACCAAGTACGGCTTCCCCTCCGGCACCAAACTGACCGGCACCTACGCCCGCAAGTACGACTCCACGCTGGTCGCGCCGTGGCTGTGGAACGCCGAGAAGAAGGTCTTCCTCTCCACCGAGGACGAGCAGTCGGTGGCCGCCAAGGCGGACTACGTCGTGGACCGCGGCATCGGCGGCACGATGGTGTGGGAGCTGGCGGGCGACTACGACTGGAACGCGGCCAAGGGCCAGTACGAGACGGGTGACACGCTCACCTCGCTGATGTACGAGAAGTTCAGGTCCGCCTCGCCCTACGGCGCGAAGGTCTCCAACAAGGCGCTGCCCGCCAAGGCGGTGAACATCGGTGTGGAGTTCGGCGAGTTCAAGCTCGGTGACTCCAACTACCCGATCACCCCCAAGGTGAAGATCACCAACAACACGAGGACGACCCTGCCCGGCGGCACCGAGTTCCAGTTCGACTACTCCACCGCGGCCCCCGCCAACGCCTCCGACCAGTCCGGCTTCGGCACCAAGGTGATCAGCAGCGACCACACGGGCAGCAACGTGGGCGGCCTGAAGGGCGACTTCCACCGCGTCTCGCTGAAGCTCCCGGCCTGGCAGTCGCTGGCGCCCGGCGCGTCCGTGGAGCTGTCCTTCAACTACTACCTGCCGGTGTCCACCCCGTGGAACTGGACGGTGAACATCGCGGGCACGACCTACGCGCTCGCCGGGGACCTGGCGCGCGGCACCACCCTGGTGGAGCCCGGCTCGGGCACCTCGCCGACCCCGGACCCGACCAACCCGACCCCCACCCCGACCCCGACGCCCGGCGCGTGCACCGCGCCCGCGTGGACCGCGACGTCCGAGTACGGCGGTGGTTCGACCGTGTCCCACAAGGGGCACTCGTGGAAGGCCAAGTGGTGGACGAAGGGCGAGGAGCCCGGCACCACCGGCGAATGGGGGGTCTGGCAGGACCTCGGCGCCTGCTGACCCCGGACGGACCGGCCCGGCGGCGGTGACGACGGCCCTTGCCCGCCGCCGGGTCTCACCACCTCACCCCCCACAACCCCTCACCCCCGGCCGGAGCACGAGCTCCGGCCGGGGGTGAGGGGTTCCTGCGGTTTCCGGCGGCCGGGCCCCGGGGGGCAGCGCCCCGGTCAGCGCCCGGGCGGCGCGAACAGCTCGTCCTGGGCGCGGTCCCGGGCGGTCAGCAGTGCGCCGCGCAGGACCGCGCCGCCGCCCAGTACGCTCGGCCGCACCTCGGTGGTCAGCGGTGACAGCCGCCGGATCCGCGCCTCCACCCGCGCCGCGAGCTCCGCTCCCCCGGCCTGCCCCACCTCGCCGCCCAGCACCACGCACCCGGGGTCCAGCACGGCCACGACGGAGGCCGCCCCGACGGCGAGCCGGTCGGCGAGGGCGTTCAGGAAGCGGATCTCCGGGGACGGAGCGGCGCCGGCCGCGCCCCGGCCCCCGGGGCGCGCACCGGTCACGCCGCCGACGGCACGCGCCGCCCAGGACCCGGCCCACTCCGGCAGGGTGCCTTGCCCGGCCCCCGCGCCGGCCCCCGGCCCACCGTCCGGCCCAGCGCGGTGCGGCCCCGCACCGCCGGGGACCGCCCGCACGGCCGCCCCCACCAGCTCCGCCGCCCACGGTCCGGCCCCGGCCCTGGGGGCGCGCACGCCGTACTCCTCGGCCAGCCGCTCGATGGCCGCCGCGCCCGCCAGGGAGTGGAAGCCTCCCTCGCAGTCCGTGGCCGACGGCAGGCCTCTCGTGCCGGGGACGGGCAGGAAGCCGATCTCCCCGGTTCCGCCGGAGGCGCCGCGGAGCAGTCGGCCGTCGAGGATCACCGCCGCGCCCGTGCCGTGGCCGAGCCAGAGCAGGACGAAGGTGTCGCGGTCGCGGGCGGCGCCGTCGCGCTGTTCGGCGCGGGCCGCGAGGTTGGTCTCGTTCTCGACGATGACGCGGGCCCCGGGGAGCCGCTCCGCGAGCGCCGCGACCAGGCGCCGGTGCCAGGCGGGCAGGCCCGTGGAGTCGCGCAGGTCGCCGGTGGCCGGGTCGATGAGCCCGGGGGCGCCGATCCCGACGGTGTGCAGCCGGTCGGCGCCGGCCTCCTTGGCGGTCCGTTCGACGAGGGCGACCGCCTGTTCCACCGCGGGCCCGGTGCCGGTGTCGTCGCCGATCGGCACGGACGCCTCGGCGAGCACCCTGCCGAGCAGGTCGGAGACGACCACGGAGACACCCTTGGTGCGCACGTCGAGCGCGGCCAGGTGGGCCCGGTCGGCGACGATGCCGTAGAGCTTGGCGTTGGGTCCGCGGCGCTGTTCCCCCGCTTCGCCGACGACGGCGATGAGCCCGGCGGCGGTGAGGCGTTCGACGAGGTCGGCGACGGTCGGCCGGGAGAGTCCGGTCAGTTCCTTCAACTGCCCCGCCGTCAGGGGTCCTTCCTCCTGGAGGAGCCGCAGGGCGAGCCGGTCGTTGATGGCTCGGGCGGTGCTCGGGGATGCGGGCATGCCGGGATCCTCCCAGACGGGCGGGGGCCGCGCGGCGGGCGGCCTGAGCTTCTCCCTATTCATCAGGAAGGGTTCCTGATAGTTTACGCAGCCGGAACGCGTCAGGGCGAGCACGGGTGCCCGCCACCCGAGGAGGGGCCGGAGAATGAGCGAAGTGGTCTACGAGCAACGCGTCGTGCGACGCGCCCGGTACGCCGTGGCCGCCGTGTTCACCGTGCACGGCGCGGTCACCGGCTCGTTCGCGACCCGGGTCCCGTGGATCCAGGACCACGCCGGGGTGAGCGCCGGCCAGCTCGGCCTCGCCCTCGCCTTCCCGGCGCTCGGCGCGTCCCTGGCGATGCCGCTCGCGGGCTGGTTCAGCCACCGCTTCGGCGCCCGGACGGCCCTGCGCGGACTGCTGGCGATGTGGACGCTGGCGCTGGCCCTGCCCGCCCTGGCGCCGAACCTGGCCACGCTCTGCCTGGCCCTGTTCGTCTACGGCGCGACGGCGGGCATGTCGGACGTGGCGATGAACGCCCTCGGCGTGGAGGTGGAGAACCGCCTCGGCCGGTCGATCATGTCGGGCCTGCACGGCATGTGGAGCGCGGGCGCGCTGATCGGCTCGGCGGCCGGCACGCTCGCCGCGCACCTCGGCGCCGACGCCCGGCTGCACCACGCGCTGGCGGCCGGCGTGCTGACCATGGTGGGTGCGACGGCCTGTTCCTGGGTGCTGGACCTCCAGCCCGCCGAGGACGAGGAGCCGCCGCCCCGGTTCGCCCTGCCGCCGCGTTCGGCGCTGCTGATCGGCGCGATCGGGTTCTGCGCGGTGTTCGCGGAGGGCGCGAGCCTGGACTGGTCGGCGGTCTACCTGGAGGACGAGCTGGGCAGTTCGGCCGCCCTGGCGGCGGCCTGCACGACCGGCTTCACGTTCACCATGGCGGTCGCCCGGATCGCCGGCGACAAGGTGGTGGACCGCTTCGGTGCGGTGCGCACGGTCCGCTGGGGCGGAGTGCTGGCCGGGCTCGGCGGCCTGCTGATCGTGCTCGCCGGGCACCCGGCGGTGGCGATGACGGGGTTCGCGCTGACGGGACTGGGCATCGCCGTGGTGGTCCCGCTGTGCTTCGCGGCGGCGGGCCGCAGCGGCCCGAACCCGAGCCAGGCCATCGCCGGCGTCGCGACCATCACGTACACCTCGGGGCTGATCGCCCCGAGCGCGATCGGCGGCCTCGCCCAGGCGACCAGCCTGGTGGTGTCGTTCGTCCTGGTCACCGTGTTGTCCAGCGGGCTCGCCGTCTTCGCGGGCGTGCTGCGGGCCGGCGACCGGGACCGTCCGAAGATCAGCCGGCCGGACGCAGCAGTTCCCGGCCCGCGGCCCTGAACCGCTCGCTCCACGGCGCCGGGCGCAGGGTGGCGGCGTCCAGCCGCACCAGCACCCGGCTGCCGTGCGCGTACGTCGCCGTACCGTCGGCCGAGCAGAACCGGAAGCCGTAGGTCAGGCCCGTGGTGCCGAGCCGCTCCAGCCACAGGTGGACGGCGTAGGTGCCGGGCCTGGTCACGGGTGCCTCGTAGGTGATGCGCAGTTCCTTGACCGCGTTGCAGGCGTCCCCGGCCGCCGCCCAGTCGCCCTCGAAGCGGAAGCCGTGCTCCTGCCACAGCTCGGCCCAGGCCCGCTCCACCATCAGGGGGTAGCGGGCGTTGTGCAGCAGGCCGAGCGCGTCGAGGTCGTCGAAGTGGACGGTGACGGGCATGAGCCGGCCGTAGGAGAGGGCGGGGGCGGTCGGGGCTTCGGCGGTCACGGACGGTGCTCCTGACATGGACCTTGAGGTGGAACGTTCAACCACCCATCCTAAGCGGACGCTCAGCACCCTCTCCGGGCAGGGACAATGGTCGGCGGCACCCGCACGTACGACGAAAGCGAAACCCCATGGATCTCGGCGTCCGCTGGAAACTGCACGGCGACGGACGCACCCCGGCCCCAGGTGCCGTCGTCCGCCCCGACGAGCGGCTCTCCTGGCCCCGTACGGCGGGACTCGGCGCCCAGCACGTGGTGGCCATGTTCGGCGCGTCCTTCGTGGCCCCGGTGCTCATGGGGCTCGACCCCAACCTCGCGATCATGATGTCCGGCGTCGCGACGATCGTCTTCCTGCTCGCCACCCGCGGCCGGGTGCCCAGCTACCTCGGCTGCTCGCTGTCGTTCGTGGGCGTCGCCGCGGTGATCCGCGCCCAGGGCGGCACCAGCGCCACGGTGACCGGCGCCGTGCTCGTCGTCGGCGCCGCGCTCTTCCTGGTGGGTCTCGCGGTGCAGCGGTTCGGGGCACGGATCATCCACGCCGCCATGCCGCCGATCGTCACCGGCGCGGTGGTGATGCTGATCGGCTTCAACCTGGCGCCGGTCACCGCCTCCACCTACTGGCCGCAGGACCAGTGGACGGCCCTGCTCGTGATGCTGTTCACCGGTCTGGCCGTGGTCTGCCTGCGCGGCTTCTGGTCCCGCATCGCGATCTTCCTCGGCCTGGTCTTCGGCTACGGCCTCTCCTGGGTCCTCGACCTGCTCTTCGGCAGGATCCACTCGGTGGACGGCAGCGGCAAGGTCACCGACCACTGGCGTCTGGACCTCTCCGCGGTCGGCCAGGCCGACTGGATCGGCCTGCCCTCCTTCCACGGCCCCTCCTTCGAGTGGTCGGCGGTCCTGGTCGCGCTGCCCGTCGTGATCGCCCTGGTCGCGGAGAACGCCGGGCACGTCAAGGCGGTCGGCGAGATGACCGGCGACCCGCTGGACGACAAGCTGGGCACGGCCATCTCCGCCGACGGCGTCGGTTCCGTGCTCTCCACCGCCGTCGGCGGCCCGCCCACCACCACCTACTCCGAGAACATCGGCGTGATGGCCGCCACCCGCGTCTACTCCACGGCCGCCTACTGGGCCGCCGCCGCCTTCGCGCTGCTCTTCGGCCTGTGCCCCAAGTTCGGCGCGGTCGTGGCCGCGGTCCCGGGCGGGGTGCTCGGCGGCATCACCGTCATCCTGTACGGCATGATCGGTCTGCTCGGCGCGCAGATCTGGATCAACGCCAAGGTGGACCTGCGCAATCCGCTGAACCTGGTGCCGGCCGCGGCGGGCATCATCATCGGCGTCGGCAACGTCTCCATGGAGATCACCGACACCTTCTCCCTCAGCGGTATCGCCCTCGGCACCATCGTCGTCATCACCGGCTACCACGCGCTGCGCGCCTTCGCGCCGGCCCACCTCAAGACGCAGGAGCCGCTGCTCGACGAGGGCACCTCCAGCTACGACGAGTCCGCCCGGCGCGCCGAGTCGTGACGCCCCCGCCCGCGGCCGGACGTGCTCCCCTGACGGGCGGGTGACGCCCGGCCGCGGGCGGCAGGGCGGCTCGGCGCCGGGACGCCGCGACGGGGGCGGTCTCCCGGCTCCGCGCACGCGCGTCGCCGCCTCCCCCACGGCTCACTCTCCCGTGCGACGCACCCGTTCCCCCGTTGTGGGGAAGCGCCGGGCCCGGCCGCACGCCGCCGGGCCCGGGGCTGGGACGCTGCCCCCATGGCGCAGTTGGAACACCTCACCACCCCCGTCGACGCGGTCGTCTCCCGGATGCGCGCCCTCGACGCAGCCCTGCCCCCGCGGGACGGAGTCGCGGTCTTCAACCGCGTCTACCTCGCCGTCACCGAGGCGGTCGACCGGCGGATCGACGCCGGGCGGTTCCCGGACGCGCGGGCCGCGGTCACGCTGGACGTGCGGTTCGCGGAGCGCTATCTCACGGCCGTCGAGGCGGCCGCCGGGGAGCGCCGCCCGCCCGCCTGCTGGCGGCCCCTGTTCCAGTTCCGGCGCCATCCCGGCGTACGCCCGCTGCAGTTCGCGCTGGCGGGCATCAACGCGCACATCGGGCACGACCTGGCGCTCGCCGTGGTGGACGCCTGTCACGCCCTCGGCTGCGAACCGGCCGAGCTGGAGGACGAGTTCGACCGCGTGGGCGACCTCCTCGTGACGCTGGAGGAGCGCATCCGCGAGGAGCTGATGCCGGGCCCCGACCTGCTCCAGGTCGCCGACCCGCTCACCCATCTCCTCGGTGCCTGGAGCCTGGACCGGGCGCGGGACGCGACCTGGGCGGCGGCGCGGGCGCTGTGGGCGATGCGCCGGCTGCCCGACCTCACCGAGGAGTTCGTGGAACGGCTGGACGCCGCCGTGGGGTTCGCGGGGCGCATGATGCTCACGCCGCTGCCCGCCTGAGCGTCCCGGGACGAAGCGCCGCCGCCCGCCGCGCTGGGCGCGGCGGGCGGCGGTGCGGGCGCGGACGGTCCCGGGCCGGAGGGTCAGTCCTCGGGCAGCTCGACCGGCGCGATCTCGTCGTAGACGTCGCCCGGGCCGGGGTTGGAGGGGTCGGTGGTGCCGCCGAAGTGGTGCATGACGCCCCAGACCGCGTTCAGCGCGGTCTGCACGGCGCCCTCGGCCCAGCCGGCCGTCCAGGAGATGTCGTCGCCCGCGAGGAAGATGCCCCGCTTGTCCTCGGGCAGCCGGTCCTGCATGAAGTGCGTGAACAGGCGCCGCTGGTAGCGGTAGTGGCCCGGCAGGTTGGCCTTGAACGCGCCCATGAAGTAGGGCTCGTTCTCCCACGACACCGTCACCGGGTTGCCGATGATGTGCTTGCGGATGTCGACCTTCGGGTAGATCTCGCCGAGCGACTTCAGCATGACCTCCATCCGCTCGCTCGCGGACAGCGGCAGCCACTTCAGGCTGTCGTCGCACCAGGTGTACGACAGGCAGATCACGGCGGGCTTGTCGGGGCCGTCGTCGAGCAGGTAGGTGCCGCGGGTCATGCGGTCGGTGAGCGTCATCGACATGACGTCCCGGCCCGTCTCCTCGTCCTTGTCCAGCCAGAACGGCCGGTCCACGGGCACGAACAGCTTGGAGGACTCCATGTAGTGGGTGCGCTCGATGGCGGTCCAGTGGTCGATCGGGAAGAGCGAGTCGTCGCACTGGATCTTCGACAGCAGCATCCAGGACTGGGCGGTGAAGATCGCCGCCCGGTAGGTGCGGATGTCGCCGTGCGCGTCCGTGACGGTGATCCGGTTGCCCGCGGTGCGGTTCAGGCGGGTCACGGCCGGACGCGGCTGCCCGCCCTCGTGCAGCTTGGCGAGCGAGGTGCCGTACGCCCAGTGGACGATCTTCTCCGGCTCGCGCTCCCACAGGCGCAGCGGCAGCTGCTGGGAGCCGCCGACGATGCCCCGGTGGTGGTCGTCCGCCTCGGTGTAGACGACCCGCAGGATCTCCAGGATGGAGTTGGGGAAGTCGGTGTCCCAGCCGCCGGTGCCGAAGCCGACCTGGCCGAAGATCTCGCGGTGCCGGAAGGACTTGAAGGCCTCCGAGTCGCAGAGGAAGCCGTAGAAGGTCTGGTTGTCCAGCTTCTCGACGAGCCTGGCCCAGATCTCGCGGATGCGCGGCACGTCCCGCTCGCGCATGGCGCGGTTCATGTCGGAGAAGTCGGCGCCCTCCTCCAGGCACTTGTTCCACGCCTGGGCGACGTCCCTGTAGACCTGCGGCAGGTCGTCGATGGTCTGCGCGTAGTGGCTCTCGCCCTTCAGGTCGACGACGGTCGACGGGGTGGCCTCGGCGAGCGGGTTCGGGAACGGCTTGGTCTTCAGGTCGACCAGGTCGATGTAGTGCTGGAGGGCGGTGGAGGACGGCGGGAAGCGCATCGCGCCCATCTCGGCGGTCAGGGACTCGTCGCAGCCCTCGAAGCCGACGGTGCGCAGCCGCCCGCCGATCCGGTCGGCCTCGTAGACGACGGGCTTGAGGCCCATCTTCATCAGCTCGTACGCGGCGACGATGCCGGACAGGCCGCCGCCGATGACCGCGACCTCCGTGCCGTGCTCGGTGGCGGGGACCTGGCCGAGTCCCGCCGGGTGGGCGAGGAAGTCGTCGTACGCGTAGGGGAAGTCCGGGCCGAACATGGTGATCGGCGGCTGCTGCTCGTCGGTGTGTTCGACGGCGTTGGGCACCGTGGACGTCATGGGGTACGGACTCCTTGCACAGAAAAACGAGAGGGGGACGAGCGGGGAGAGGGGGTCAGACGAGGGACCCGTACAGGCCGGGGCGCCGGTCCTCCAGATACGGGTTGCCCTCGCGGGAGGCGGCGAGGAAGACGGGGTCCACGTCGGCGACGACCAGTTCCTCGGCGCGGCCGGCCCGGGTGCGGGCGACGCCGTCGGGCCCGGCGAGGGTGGAGAGCCCGACGAACTCGAACTCGTCCTCGGCGCCGACCCGGTTGACGTACGCGACGTACATCTGGTTCTCGAAGGCGCGCACCGGGACCAGGTGCTCGGCGACGAACTGGAACGGGTGCATCTGGGCCGTCGGCACCAGCAGCAGGTCGGTGCCCGCCAGGGCGTGGGCGCGGACGTTCTCCGGGAACTCCACGTCGTAGCAGATCATCAGGCCGATCCGCAGGCCGTCCAGCTCGGCCTGGACCACCGGCTGCTCGCCGGGCGTGAAGTGGTCGCGCTCGAAGCAGCCGAAGAGGTGCGTCTTGCGGTAGTTGGCCAGGCGGGCGCCGCCGGCGGAGATCAGCTGCGCGGAGTTGTACACCGTCTCGCCGTCGCGCTCCGGGTAGCCGTACGCGACCGCCAGTCCGTGCCGTGCGGCCAGCTCGGCGATCGCGTCGGCCGCGTCGCCGTCGGCGGGCTCGGCCAGGCGCGCGACGTCGTCGCCGATGGCGTAGCCGGTCAGGAACATCTCCGGCGCGACGATCAGCCCTGCGCCGGCGGCGGCGGCCCGGCCCGCGGCCTCGTCGAGGACCTTCAGGTTCTCGACGGTCGAGCCGGGGCGGCCGGAGCTCTGGAGCAGGGCGATGCGCATGCGTGTTCCTCACCGGGACGGAAGGGTGTGGGGGCCACATAGACGGTACGAGCGGCGGGCTCGGCCGGACAAGGAGGAGCCGTTGCGCGCGCATGCGCGCTTCGTTGCGTCCCTCCGCGGCGTGGCGGCGATTCGTTGCGCACCCGGCGTCGTACGTCCCCTCCCCCGCGGGGCATACGGCCGCGCCGGCTTTCCCACCGGACGGCGGAGACGCAGTGCCGCCCGCGGGACGATGTGGCCGGAGCGGTCCGCGGGAAGAGTGGTGCCCGTTCGCACCACCTGCTCCCACCTGCGGAAAGGCTCATCATGCAGCGTCGTACGAAGATCGCCGCGTCCGGTGTCGCCCTGCTCCTGGCCGGCGGTGCCGTGGCCGGCTCCACGGCCGCGAGCGCCACCGGCGGACACCGCGAGGCGGCCGCGCTGACCGGCACCGCCAAGCTGTACCGGTCGGCCGGCGACGACATCACGTTCACCTTCGACGCCCATCTCGCGGCCGGGGACTCCGCCGACCCGATGAAGGCGACCGGCACCTTCTCCTTCAGCCACTACCGCGGCGACTGGGGCGCCTGGGCGAAGGCCGAGGTCGACTGCCTGGTCACCGGCGGGAACGTGGCGGTCGTCTCCGGCGTCATCACCGACTCCGACCTGCCGGGCGCCGAGGGCAAGCGGGTCGGGGTGACGGTGCACGACCTGGGCCGGCGCGACCGCCTGGGCTACAGCTGGGCGACGGCCGGCAGCCCGGCGCAGATGCCGCGGGACCTGCCGAAGTGCGTCAGTTCCGCGCCCTTCGAGAAGGTCCGCAAGGGCACGGGCGACTTCACGGTCGCGCCGTGGCGGCCCCAGCTGTGACCGCGGCCCGGTGCGCGGACGGCGCCGGCCCCCTCCGCGAGGAGGAGACCGGCGCCCGCGCGGCTCCCCCGGACGGCGGGCCGCGTCCGCCCGGCGCACGACGCGGCCGGGCGCACCGGCCCGCCAGACTGACGGCCACAAGCCGCACCCGTCTGCCGGAGGACCCTCATGGACGTCACCGCGAGCCTCGCCCTGCCCCTCATCGACGAACACCGCACGGTTGTCGCGGCGGACGCCGGAGCGGTCTGGAGGGGACTGGGCGAGGTGCTCGACCGCTCGTACGCGGGCGCCGGCGCGGTGCGGTTCGCCCGCCTCGTCGGCTGCGCCGATCCCGCGGCGTCCGGTGCCCGGCCGCTGGCCGAGGGTTCCACGGTCAGCGGATTCCGGGTGACCGCCGCGGACCCGGGCCGGGAGCTCGTGCTCGTCGGGCGGCACCGGTTCTCGACGTACGCCCTGACGTTCCTCCTCGACGGGGCGGGACCGGGCCGCACGGTGCTGCGGGCCGTGAGCCGGGCCCGGTTCCCCGGCCCGGCGGGCGCCCTCTACCGGTCGCTCGTCGTCGGCACGGGCGGTCACGCGCTCGCCGTACGGCACCTGCTGGCGTCGGTCCGCCGCCGTTCGGAGTGAACGGCGGCGGACCGGCGGACGGTACGGCCGTCAGGTCGGCGAGCCCGACGAGAAGCGGCGCAGCAGCGGTGAGAGGACGAGCACCGACTTGGTGCGCTCGACGAACGGCTCCCCGGCGATGCGCTCGAGGACCCGCTCGAAGTGCCGCATGTCGGAGGCGAAGACCTGGGCGACGGCGTCCGCGTCGCCGGTGACGGTGGACGCGGCCACGACCTCCTGGTACCGCTCCAGACCCCGCTGGATGGTCTCCGGCGAGGTGTTGCGGCGGCAGTAGATCTCGACGAACCCCTCGGTCTCCCAGCCGAGTGCCGAGGGGTCCACCCGGACGGTGAACCCGGTGATGGCCCCGGTGGCGCGCAGCCGGTCCACCCGGCGTTTCACGGCCGGCGCGGACAGGCCGACGAGCTGGCCGATGTCCGCGTAGGAGCGGCGGGCGTCCTCGGCGAGGGCGTGCACGATGCGTTCGTCGAGATCGTTCAGCACTGGGGGTGGTTCACTTCGCTTCTGGTGATGCTTCCGGTGTGGCCTCCGGGGCGGCGAGCCGCGACCGGCGATAGCCGTAGAGGAAGTAGAACACGAGACCGGCGGCCATCCAGAACCCGAAGACCACCCAGGTGACGGTGTCGAGGCTGAACATGTTGTACGCGCAGAAGGCGAAGCCCAGCACCGGCAGCACCGGGCCGAACGGCACCTTGAAGGTGCGCTCCAGCTCGGGCCGCCTGTAGCGCAGCACGATCACCGCGATGTTGACCAGGGCGAAGGCGAACAGCGTGCCGATGCTGGTGGCGTCGACGAGCTTGCCGAGCGGGATCAGGGCGGCGAGGACACCGCAGAACAGGGAGACGATCACGGTGTTCAGTCGCGGGGCACCCGTCCTGGCGTCGACCTTGCCGAGCGCCTTGGGGACCAGGCCGTCGCGGGACATCGCGAAGAGGACGCGGGTCTGGCCGTAGAGCACGGTGAGCACGACGCTGGCGATGGAGATGACCGCGCCGAGGGCGAGCAGGGTGCCCCAGAAGGTCTGGCCGCTGACGTCGTTCATGATCGCGGCGAGGGATGCCTGGGAGTCCTCGAACTTCGTCCAGTTCCAGGCGCCGACGGCGACGGCCGCGACCAGCACGTACAGCGCGGTGACGATGATCAGCGAGAGCATGATCGCGCGCGGCAGGTCCTTCTTCGGGTCCTTCGCCTCCTCACCGGCGGTGGAGGCGGCGTCGAAGCCGATGTACGAGAAGAACAGCGTGGCGCCGGCGGCGCTGACCCCGGCCATGCCGAGCGGCATGAAGTCGGCGTAGTTGCCGGACTTGAAGCCCGTGAAGCCGACCGCGCAGAACAGCACCAGCGCCGCGATCTTCACCGCGACCATGATGGTGTTGGCGCGGGCGGACTCGCGCACCCCGCCGAGCAGGAAGACCATCGCCAGCAGGACGACGATCAGCGCGGGCAGGTTGATGATGCCGCCCTCGCCGGGCGCCGAGGAGAGGGCGCCCGGGATGGTGACGCCGATCGTGCCGTCCAGCAGCTCGTTCAGGTACTCGCCCCAGCCGACGGCGACGGCAGCCACCGACACGCCGTACTCCAGCACCAGACACCAGCCGCAGACCCAGGCGACGAGCTCGCCCATCGTTGCGTACGCATACGAGTACGAGGAGCCGGCGACCGGGATGCTGCCCGCCAGCTCGGCGTAGGACAGGGCCGAGAAGAGAGCCGTCAGACCGGCGATCACGAAGGCCAGGGTGACCGCCGGACCGGCCTCGGGGACGGCGTCGCCGAGGACGACGAAGATGCCGGTGCCGAGGGTGGCACCGATGCTGATCATGGTGAGCTGCCACAGTCCCAGGGAGCGCCTGAGCGAGCCGCCCTCACCCTGACCGCCCTCCGCGACCAGGCGTTCCACGGGCTTGCGGCGCATCAGGCGCGTGACGACGCCCGGGGCTGGCTGAGTGGGGTTGTGCGGGGGTGCGCCTTGGTCGAGCACGCGCTGGCTCCTTATCGCTGCCGTTCAGGTCGGACGGGGACCGGCGGCACCCCGGCGGCAGCCGGGACCCACCGAGCGGGGTCCCCGCCACGCCACGTACAGCGCGACACTCTATGGGCGGGGGCATTGCGCCTGTAATGCAGCAACCTTGCGCATACCCGCAAGATCATTGCGTTCCTCGCGGCGACGCGGGAGTTCGTTGCACGAGGGGTTTCGAGTGTTGCGTTCCGATGCTCGGTGCGGCCTTTTGGCGAGAAACGTGCAGGAGTCCGCCCGCTCCTGCCGGACGCCCCGGTCGTCCGGGTATGTCCAGCGGTCGGCGCAGGCCGCCGCGGGCCGGTGCCGGAGCCGCGCGCGGCGGGCCGCCGCACGCGGACTGCCGTGCCCACGCCGAGGCACAGGACGTCGAATCGATGCCGCGCGTCGGCAGGAAGCGCTCCGGTACGTCCCGGTCCTCGGCGTCCTCGGTGCCTCGGCCCGGCAGAGGTTGATCTCCACGACCCCGGCCGTCGAGCGCCGGGCACGCGAAAGGCCCCCGGTTCTCCGGGGGCCTCGCGCGGGGTTCCGGGTCAGCTCCAGCTGGCGTGCAGCGGCTTGCCCTCGGCGTAGCCGGCGGCGCTCTGGACGCCGACGACGGCCTTCTCGGCGAACTCCTCCAGGGACGCGGCACCGGCGTAGGTGCACGAGGAGCGGACGCCCGCGATGATCGAGTCGATCAGGTCCTCGACGCCCGGGCGGGCCGGGTCGAGGAACATCCGGGAGGTGGAGATGCCCTCCTCGAACAGCGCCTTGCGGGCGCGGTCGTAGGCCGACTCCTCCGAGGTCCGGTTGCGCACGGCACGGGCGGAGGCCATGCCGAACGACTCCTTGTAGGCACGGCCGTCGGCGTCGTGCTGGAGGTCGCCCGGGGACTCGTAGGTGCCCGCGAACCAGGAGCCGATCATCACGTTGGACGCGCCGGCGGCCAGGGCCATCGCCACGTCGCGCGGGTGGCGGACACCGCCGTCGGCCCACACGTGCTTGCCGTACTTCTTCGCCTCGGCGGCGCACTCCAGCACCGCGGAGAACTGCGGCCGGCCGACGCCGGTCATCATGCGGGTGGTGCACATGGCGCCGGGGCCGACGCCGACCTTGATGATGTCGGCCCCCGCGTCGATCAGGTCCTTGACGCCCTCGGCGGACACGATGTTGCCCGCCACGATCGGCACCTGCGGGTCGAGCGCGCGCACCGTCCGGATGGCGCTGATCATCGACTCCTGGTGGCCGTGCGCGGTGTCGATGACGAGGGTGTCGACGCCCGCGTCGAGCAGCTGCTTGGCCTTGCCCGCCACATCGCCGTTGATGCCGACGGCGGCGGCCGCGCGCAGCCTGCCGCGGGCGTCGACGGCAGGGGTGTAGAGCGTGGCCCGCAGGGCGCCCTTGCGGGTGAGGATGCCGGCGAGCCTGCCGTCCCGGTCGACCGCCGGGGCGTAGCGCCGGTTGTGGTGGTCGAGCGTGTTGAAGGCCTCGCGCGGGTCGATGTCGGCGTCCAGCAGGAGCAGGTCCTTGGACATGACCACTTCGAGCTGGGTGAAGCGGTCGACCCCGGTGAGGTCCCGGTCGGTGACGACGCCGACCGGGCGCTGCTCCTCGTCGACGACGACCCCGGCGTTGTGGGCCCGCTTGGGCAGCAGGGACAGCGCGTCGGCGACGGTCTGGTGGGGAGCGAGCACGATCGGTGTGTCGAGCACCAGGTGGCGGCTCTTGACCCAGGAGACGACGTCGGTGACGACCTCGATCGGGATGTCCTGCGGGATGACGACGAGGCCGCCGCGCCGGGCCACCGTCTCGGCCATGCGGCGGCCGGCGATGGCGGTCATGTTGGCGACGACGAGCGGGATCGTGGTGCCCGAGCCGTCCGGGGAGCTGAGGTCCACGCCCTGGCGGGAGCCGACCGCGCTGCGGCGGGGCACCATGAACACGTCGTCGTACGTCAGGTCGTACGAGGGCTGGAGGTCGTTGAGGAAACGCACGTGCTGCACATCCCAGTCGATCAGAGGTGGCCCCCGGACAGGTCAGCCAGGGGGAAAGAGCACGTACTTCATTCTCCCATGTCGCCCGTATCCGCAGGTACGGGCGGTTCATCCAGGCTGGTCGGGCAGGCGTTGGGAGGTTCCTCCAAGGGCGAGGGTGACGGAGAGGGCCGGCGTGTGGTCCGCCGCCAGGGCGAACACCTCCCGCGCCGTGCGCCACTCCTCGGGCCGTGCCGCGGCGTACTCCTGCCAGTGGCGTACGACGACCAGCAGTCCGTCCTGCACGGCGCCCTCCGGCCACAGGGTGTGGTCGCCGAGGCTGTCGGCGAGGGCGTCCCAGTTGCGCCCGAACCACTCGGGCAGGCCGAGGGCGCGCGCGCACCGGTCCATCAGGCCCGCCTTGTCGGTCACCCCGGCGAGATCGACGGTGACCACGCGTTCCGTCATCTCAGCACCGCCCTGAACGAGTCGTAGTGATCGTCGGTGTAGTAGGTCTCGCCGCCCCGCCCGGTGACGAGGCGTCGCGCCCCGCGGTCGGGCGAACCGGGGGTCCGGACGGTGTACTCGCGGTAGTAGCCCCGCTCGTGCGCGGGCAGCAGCCGCTCGAAGTTCCCGAAGACGGCGCCGTCCCGGTCGTACGGGAAGGGCCCGCCCCGGTCGATGAGGGCCAGCGTCTCCCGGGCCTCGGCGGGCAGGTCCGCCTCCCGCACGGTGGCCATGCCCTCGGCCCACGGCGGAGCGGAGGCCGGGGCCGAGGACTCGGTGCCGGCACACCCGGCGAGCAGCGTGAGCAGGCAGAGCAGCACCCGGGAGACGAACCGCAGCAGCATGCCTCCGATGCTGGCACGGCCGCCCCCGGGGCACCCGTCGTCGGGACCCGTCGGTGTCCGAATCGTCGTCCGCCGGGGTCCGGCGGTCGTCCGCCGGGGGGCGGTCGCGGGTCCGCCGGTCGTCCGCCGGGGATCCGCCGGGGATCCGCCGGGGCGTCGGCTTCGACCGCCGGTCATCCGCCGTCAGTCCACCGGTCGTCCGTCGCGGGTCCGCCGGTCGTCCGCCGGTTCCCGCCGGGCGGGGTCCGCCGGTCATCCGCCGTCAGTCCGCCGGTCGTCCGTCGCGGGTCCGCCGGTTCCTGTCCGGTGAGGTGCGCTCAGGGGCCGCCGCTTCCCGCCGGGCGGCGTCCGCCGGGCTCCGTCAGTTCCCGTCGGGGTCCGCGCGGTTCAGCGCGGGCCGCGGCGCCGGTCCGGCCGCCAGCAGGAAGTCCGCGGCCGAGGTGTCCGTGACGAGGCTGGTGACCAGTCCGGAGCGCAGCACGGCGTCGATCGCGGGACCCTTGCGCTGCCCGCCCGCGATCGCCACGACCTCGGGGATACGGCGCAGCTGGTCGGCCTTGACCGTGATGCACCGCTCGCCCAGGTCCCGGCCGATCCGGCGGCCCTCGGCGTCGAAGAGGTGCGCGGACATCTCGGCGGCCACTCCGAGGGAGGCGTAGTGCGCCCGCTCCTCGTCGCTGAGCATGTCGTGCACCGTCGAGATGCCGGGCTCCCAGGAGCCGATGGAGACGCAGGCGACCGTGACCTTGTCGAAGTACTCGAAGGCCCGGGCGATACCGGTCTGGTTCCGCAGCGCCGCCGCGGTGGCCGCGTCCGGCAGCAGCATCGGCGCGTAGATGGGGTGGGCGTCACCGCCCGAGACCTGGGCGGCGCGCCGAACCGCCTCGACCGAGCCGCGCTCGGCGGTCCCGGCGTCGTACACACCCGTCAGCTGCACCACCGTGCACGGCGGCAGCCGGTCGAGCGCCGCGGCCATGTGGATGGTGGAGCGGCCCCAGGCCAGGCCCAGCACGTCGCCCTCGTTGACCAGCTCGCCGAGCAGGTCGGCGGCCACCTCCCCCAGGTTCTCGGGGTCGGGTGACTCCGTCGCCTCGGCCGGGGACTCGACCACGACGGCGTGCCTGAGGCCGTAGCGGGCGCGCAGCGCATCGGAGCGCTCGGCGTCCAGCTCGGCCGGGACGCGGATCTCGATGCGTACGAGGTCCCGTTCGAGGGCGGTCTCCAGGACCCGGGCCACCTTGAAGCGGCTGACGCCGAACTCCTCCGCGATCTGGATCTTGGACTTGCCCTCGAGGTAGAAGCGGCGGGCCATGGCCGCCGCCTGCACCAGCTCAGCGGGTCCCATCCGCATGGCTGACCGGCCCGCCGACATACCCGACACGGCGATCTCCTCACTGCTGTTCACACTCTGGATTCGCCGTTCATCCTTGCAGATCCGGCGCGCTCGATCAGCCCTGATGGGCGCCGTTCACGTTCCTGACGCTCAGTGGTCGCACGCCCACGACGCCTTGGCGGTGGCCGCCTCCGCCTGGGTGCGCAGTGCACGTACCGCCTCGGCCGGGTCGGATGCCCCGTAGACCGCCGATCCGGCCACGAAGACATCGGCGCCGGCGTCGGCGCACCGCTCGATGGTGGAGGCCGAGACGCCGCCGTCCACCTGGAGCCACAGCTCGAGCCCGTGCTTGCCGATCAGCTCCCTGGTGCGGCGGATCTTCGGCAGCATGATGTCGAGGAACGCCTGGCCGCCGAAGCCCGGCTCCACCGTCATGATGAGCAGCATGTCCAGCTCCGGGAGCAGGTCCTCGTACGGCTCGATCGGGGTGGCGGGCTTCAGCGCCATCGAGGCGCGGGCGCCCTTGGCCCGGATCTCCCGCGCCAGCCGCACCGGGGCGGCGGCCGCCTCCACGTGGAAGGTGACGGAGGAGGCGCCCGCCTCGACGTACTGGGGTGCCCACCGGTCGGGGGCCTCGATCATCAGGTGGCAGTCCAGCGGGGTGTCCGTCGCGCGGGCCAGGGACTCCACGACCGGCACGCCGAGCGTGAGGTTGGGGACGAAATGGTTGTCCATGACGTCGACGTGGAGCCAGTCGGCTCCCTCGACCGCCTTCGCCTCGTCGGCGAGACGGGCGAAGTCGGCGGACAGGATGCTGGGGTTGATCTGCACGGCCATGACCCAAGCCTGCCATGCCGCCGCGCCGGGCCGTAACCGCGTTCCGCGGAGCGGGAACCGTCCGTGCGTCCACGAGCCGGTCGCGGCCGTCCCGGCCGCGCGGCGCAGCCGGCGACGCCACGCCCCGCGCCCCCGCTCCCGGTGCCGCGAGCGGCGCCGTCCGTCAGGCGGTGCGGCGGATCAGCGCCAGGTACATCGCGTCCGTGCCGTGCAGGTGCGGCCAGAGCTGGACGTCCGGTCCCGTGCCGAGATCCGGGACACCGGGCAGGGACGGCCGGGCGTCGATCAGTTCGGCGTCCGGGAACTGCTTGAGCAGGTCGGCGACGACGGCCCGGGTCTCGGCGAGCAGCGGCGAGCAGGTGGCGTAGCCGACGACGCCGCCGACGCGGACGGACTCCAGGGCGGTGCGCAGCAGGGCGCGCTGGAGCGGCGCGAAGCCGTCCAGGTCCTCCGGACGGCGCCGCCAGCGGGCCTCGGGGCGGCGGCGCAGCGCGCCGAGCCCCGTGCAGGGCACGTCCACCAGCACCCGGTCGAAGGTGCCGGGACGCCACGGCGGGCGGGTGCCGTCGGCGGCGATGACCTGGTAGGGGCCGGGGTTGCCGTGCAGGGCCCTGGCGACCAGCCCGGCCCGGTGGGTCTGGCGTTCGGAGGCGAGCAGGGTGGCGCCCCGCTCGGCGGCGAGCGCGGCGAGCAGCGCCGCCTTGCCGCCCGGCCCGGCGCACGCGTCGAGCCACTTCTCGTCCGGCCCGTCCAGCGGCGCGCCGGCGAGCGCCAGGGCGACGAGCTGGCTGCCCTCGTCCTGCACCCCGGCCCGGCCCTCGCGCACGGCCGGGACCGCGCCGGGCTCGCCGCCCTCGGTGAGCCGGACGGCGTACGGCGACCAGCGCCCCGGCACGGCGGCGTCCTCATCGAGGAGTTCCGCGGTCGTGGCCCGGCCCGGGCGGGCGACCAGGGTCACCTCGGGCCGCTCGTTGTCGGCCGCCAGCAGTTCCTCGATGCCGGCCCGGCCGCCGCCGAGGGAGTCCCACAGGGCGGAGACGACCCAGCGGGGGTGGGAGTGGACGACGGCGAGGTGGTCCTCGGGGTCGTCCTCGTAGGGCGGCGCGACCCGCTCCAGCCAGCCGTCCAGATCGTGCTGGGCGACCTTGCGCAGCACGGCGTTGACGAACTTGGCGCGCCCGTCACCGAGCACCACGCGGGCCAGCTCGACGGTGGCGGACACGGCGGCGTGCGGGGGGATGCGGGTGCCGAGCAGCTGGTGCGCGCCGAGGCTGAGCACGTCCAGCACCGGCGGGTCGACCTCCCGCAGCGGCCGGTCGACACAGGCGGAGATCACCGCGTCGTAGGTGCCCTGCCGGCGCAGCGTCCCGTACACCAGCTCGGTGGCCAGCGCGGCGTCCCGCCCGTCGAACCCCTCGGGCCCCTCCTTCTCGCGCGCCTTGCGCAGCAGCGGCGGCAGCACGAGGTTGGCGTAGGCGTCCCGCTCGTCCACGGCGCGCAGCGCCTCGAAGGCGAGGATGCGAACGGGGTCCTTCTTGGGCCGCCGGTAGGGCTTGCCGGTCCTGCGGGGCCGCCGGGAGGTGTCGCTCACGAAGAAAGTGCTCCGGTTTTCTCTGTACGGTGTGCGACCAGCCTACGTCGGTGCCGGGGCGCCCGGACGCCGGGCCGCGGTGCCGGGGCGGGGCGGGGCGTCCGGGGCGCGGCGCCGGGCTGGGGGGAAGCCCCGGGCCCGGATGCCGGACCGTGGCCTCGGTCCGGGGGAGGCAAGTCCCCCCGCACCACTGCGCCGGGCCGGGGGCGGGCCCCGAGCCCGGATGCCCGACCGCAGCCTCGGGCCGCGGGGCAAGTCCCCCCGGACCACTGGGTCAGGCCGGGGGCAGGCCCCGGGCCGGATGCCGAGCCGGGGACTAGACCCCGGCGGCCTCCCCGACGGTCTCGCCGTCGGCGATCCGCACCCCGCGCGCCCAGTCCGCCGCCCGCATCGGCTTCTTGCCCTGGGCCTGCACCCACAGCAGCTCCACGGCGTGCGAGCCGGTGCCGACGTACACGTTGTTCTTCCCGACGGACAGCCGGCCCGGCGCCAGGTCCGTCCGCTCCGGCACCACAGCGACCTGGACCAGCTTGAGCCGCTCACCGCGGAAGGTCGTCCACGCCCCCGGCGCCGGGGTGCAGCCGCGCACCACCCGGTCGACCCGCAGGGCGGGGGCGGTCCAGTCGATCCGCGCGTCCTCGACGGTGATCTTCGGCGCGAGCGTGACACCGTCGGCGGGCTGCGGCACGGCCTTCAGGGTGCCGTCCTCGATGCCGTCCATGGTCGCGGCCAGCAGCCCGGCGCCGGCGAAGGCGAGCCGGGTCAGCAGGTCGCCGCTGGTGTCGGTGGGGCGGATCTCCTCGGTGACGGTGCCGTAGACGGGTCCCGAGTCGAGCCCCTCCTCGATCAGGAAGGTGGTGGCGCCGGTGATCTCGTCCCCGGCCATGACGGAGTGCTGCACGGGAGCCGCGCCGCGCCAGGCGGGCAGCAGCGAGAAGTGCAGGTTGACCCAGCCGTGGGCGGGGATGTCGAGGGCGACCCGCGGCAGCAGCGCGCCGTAGGCGACGACGGGGCAGCAGTCCGGGGCGATGGCGCGCAGCCGGTCCAGGAACTCCGGGTCCCGCGGCTTCGCCGGCTTCAGCACCTCGATGCCGGCCTCCTCCGCCCGCTCGGCCACGGGGGAGGCGACCAGCCTGCGGCCCCGCCCCGCCGGTGCGTCCGGGCGGGTGACGACGGCGGCCACCTCGTGCCGCCCGGAGGCGAGCAGTGCGTCCAGGGCGGGAACGGCGACCTCGGGGGTACCGGCGAAGACGAGCTTCATGGGCGGGCACGGGCCTCTCGGACGGGAGTTGGTCGGGCAGCGCACCAGTCTATGACCACGGCGGGCCGGGCCGCCGACCGGAGAAACCCCAGGCCGGGCGCACCGCGCGCAACCACCCACGGGGGCGTACGCAGACGCCCACGCGCCCCCAGGGCGTGACCAGCGGCGTGAATCCGCGTTGGTCAAGGAAGAGTTGACCACCACGGGCCGCGATCGCGGCCCGATCCTTTCTCCTCAACGCCGGTTCGAGAGGCTTGTTCATGGCCGACCACGCAACCCACGACGCCCAGGCTCGGGCCAGCCTGCACCTGCTGGTGCGGGACATCGAGCGGGTCCGCCGGCAGGTGGACGCGCTGCGCACGCTCACCGCCCAGCTGGGCAACGTCTACCGCCCGCGCCGCTCCGGCCCCGCCACGGGCTTCGTCGTCTACGGCCGTGCCCCCGCCCCGACGGTCCGGCTCGCCCAGGAACTGCGGGACAGCGTCGAGACGCTGGTCACGGCCGCCGTCGACTTCGACCGCTCGCTCGGCTTCTCGTGGGACGCGGTCGGCTCCGCCCTCGGGGTCACCAAGCAGGCCGTCCACCGCCGGTACGGCTCCCGCCGCGCCGCCGCCCAGGCGGCCGCCGAGGCGGAGCGCGGCACGGAGCCGGCGGGCACCCGCACGGTCGATGTGGGCTCCGCCCTTCCGGCGGTGCCCACGGTCCCGGCCGCCCGCTCCATGCCCACCCAGCCGACCGCGGGCAGCCCGGCGCTGCGCGACGAGGTCCGGCCGACGGCGTTCCCCAGCCCGCGCAACGGCTGATACCGCCGAACCGCGCACCGCCGCACGGCCGCGCGGCCGGCGCACCGCCTCCGTGACGCGCCGAGGCGGACCCCCTGCGTACTGCCCTCCCGGCGCACCGCCCCGGGAGGGCAGTACCTCTACGGCCGCCCGGCAGCGGCCCGCGATCCGCCGCCGCCCTGGCCCTCCGGACTCCCCCTTCGGCGGCCCGCCCCCCACCCGGCCGCCCCGCGCGCTCCGGCCGCCCCTCTTAGTCAGCCCGCCCGCCTCCGAGCCGGGCCCCCAGCCCAAACGCGGCCTCACGCGAAGCCCGGCCTCACGCTCGGTCCGGCCCACCCGGGGCACGGCCTCACCCGGAACCCGGCCTCAGCCGATGTCCGGCGGATCGATCCGCACCCGGACCGGCGCCGCGCTCCCCCGTGCCATCCGGGCCGCCTGGGTGGCCTTGAGCGCGGCCGCCAGCGCCGCACCACGGCCCGGCGGCACCCGGATCAGGGCCCGCTCCCACTGCTCCCCCGGCGGAGGCGCTCCCGGCCGCCTGGGCCGCCCGGGAGCGGCGACGGGCACCGGCACCGGCCCCAGCACCTCGGCCTCCCGCGGCAGCTCCACCATCCCGAGGAACTCCGCGACCGCCTCCGCCGTCCCCGACACCGCCGCCATCCGGGACACCGGCGGGAACCCCAGCTCCGCCCGCTCGGCAAGCTCCCGCACCGCGTGTCCCACCGGGTCCCACCGCACCAGCGCCTGCACGGGCCGCAGCGTCGGCTCGGCGACCACCACGACCGTCCCGCCGGCCCCCTGGGGACGCACCAGCGCGCCGGCCGCGATCCAGCGGCGCAGCGCGTCCTCGCCGGCCCGCAGATCGGGCCGCCCCAGCATGGCCCAGCCGTCGAGCAGCAGCGCGGCGGCGTAGCCGCCCTCGGCGACCGGCTCGGCGCCCGGGGTGCTCACCACGAGCGCGGGGGTCCCCGGCACCGTGTCCAGCACGTGTTCGCGCCCCGACGTCCGCACCGGCACCGCCGGGAACGCCCGGCCCAGCTCCTCCGCCGTCCGCCGCGCTCCCACGACCTGCGCGCGCAGCCGGAACGACCCGCACTCGGGGCAGTGCCAGGAGTCCTCTCCGCGCCCGCACCAGCCGCACCGCAGCGCCCCGGTGTCCGGCGCCTCCAGCGGGCCGGCACAGTGCCGGCACCGGGCGGGCTCCCGGCAGCGGGCGCAGGCCGTCCGCGGCACGTACCCCCGCCGGGGCACCTGCACCAGCACCGGCCCGTGCCGCAGCCCCTCCCTGACCGCCTGCCAGGCCAGGGTGGGCAGCCGGGCCGCCCGCGCCGCCTCGTCCCGCGCCAGGTCCTGGTCGCCGACGGTGCGCACGAGCGGGGCGGCGGCCCGCACCTGCTCGCGACCGGCGACCAGCGGGCGGGCCCATCCGCTCTCCACCAGCTGCGCGGCCTCCACCGTGCAGCTCCAGCCCCCCAGCAGGAAGGCGCACTTGTCCTGCGCGGCGCGCAGCAGCAGCACCTCCCGGGCATGCGGCTGCGGCGCGTGCGGCTCGCTGTGACTGTCGTCGCCGTCGTCCCACAGGGCGACCAGCCCGAGATCACGCACCGGAGCGAACATGGCGGCGCGCGTCCCGACCACCGCCCGCACGGAACCCCGCCGGACGGCCAGCCACTCGCGGTACCGCTTCTCGGGCCCGGCGTCCGCGGTGAGCAGCGCGTGCCGCCCCTCCCCCAGCAGGGAGGTGAGCGCCGCGTCGACGCGGGCCGCGGCCCGCCCGTCCGGTACGACGACGAGGGCGCCGCGCCCCGAGGCGAGCGTCGCGGCGACGGCCCGGGCCAGCTCCTCGCTCCACTCCGGACCGGGCAGCGCGTGCCACACGGCCCGCGGCGCGCCCCCCGAGGCCAGCGCCGTCAGGAACGCCGCCCCGCGCTCGTACCGCGCCCAGGTGCCCGGTCCGGGCGCGCCCGGCGGCGGCAGCGGGGCCGGCGACGGCCGCTGCTCGGCGCGTGCGCTGCGCGGCGGCACGGCCAGCTGGAGCACGTCGGCGAGGCTGCCCGCATACCGGTCGGCGACCGCCCGGGCCAGCCCCAGCAGCTCCTCGCCGAGGACGGGCTCGGGCGAGACGACCTGCGCCAGCGCGGCCAGCGGACCGGCGTAGTCCGACTCCTCCCGCCGCTCGATCAGGAAACCGTCGACCAGGCCGCCGCCCTCCCGGCGCCCCTCCCGCACCCGGTGCCGCCCGGCCCCGAACCGCACCCGCACCCGCACACCGGGCTGCGCGTCGGCGTCCAGTTCCTCGGGCACGGCGTAGTCGAAGTAGCGGTCGAGGTGCAGCACGCCCTTGTCCACCAGCACCCGGGCCACGGGCCGCTCCTTGGCGAGCGCGGCCCCCCGCCAGGTCCGCGGCTTGGCCCTCGGCGCCTTGGCCTTTCGCACGCTCTCCCGGATGAGCGCGAGCTGCTCCGGCGGCGCACCCTCCGCGCCCCCGCCCCCCTGACCGTTCTCGCTGCTCACGCTTGCATTCTTACCAAACCCCACTGACACCGACGCGCGGCCGCGCACGGGCCCCGCACCCGGAACGCACCGAGGCCCGGCACCCCCGAAAGGGTGCCGGGCCTCACGAGCAGTGCCGGGACCTACAGTCCCGCTGCCTCGCGGAGGGCGTCGACGCGGTCGGTGCGCTCCCAGGTGAAGTCGGGCAGCTCACGGCCGAAGTGGCCGTAGGCCGCGGTCTGGGCGTAGATCGGGCGCAGCAGGTCGAGGTCGCGGATGATGGCGGCCGGACGCAGGTCGAAGACCTCCTCGATCGCCTTCTCGATCTTCTCCGCGTCGATCGTCGCGGTGCCGAAGGTCTCCACGAACAGGCCGACCGGCTCGGCCTTGCCGATGGCGTACGCCACCTGCACCTCGCAGCGGGCGGCCAGACCCGCCGCGACCACGTTCTTGGCGACCCAGCGCATCGCGTACGCCGCCGAGCGGTCGACCTTGGACGGGTCCTTGCCGGAGAACGCGCCGCCACCGTGACGGGCCATACCGCCGTAGGTGTCGATGATGATCTTGCGGCCGGTCAGGCCGGCGTCACCCATCGGCCCGCCGATCTCGAAACGGCCCGTCGGGTTGACCAGCAGGCGGTAGCCCTCGGTCTCCAGCTTGATGCCCTCGTCGAGCAGCGCCTTCAGCTCCGGCTCGACGACGAATTCGCGGATGTCCGGGGCGAGCAGCGAGTCCAGGTCGATGTCCGACGCGTGCTGCGAGGAGACCACGACCGTGTCCAGACGGACCGCCTTGTCACCGTCGTACTCGATGGTGACCTGCGTCTTGCCGTCCGGACGCAGGTAGGGGATCGTGCCGTTCTTGCGCACGTCCGACAGCCGCTTGGACAGCCGGTGCGCCAGGAAGACCGGCAGCGGCATCAGCGTGGGCGTCTCGTCCGTCGCGTAGCCGAACATCAGGCCCTGGTCACCGGCACCCTGCCGGTCCAGCTCGTCCTCGTCGCCCTCGACGCGGGCCTCGTAGGCCGCGTCGACGCCCTGCGCGATGTCCGGGGACTGCGAGCCGATGGACACCGACACACCGCAGGAGGCGCCGTCGAAGCCCTTCTTCGAGGAGTCGTAGCCGATCTCCAGGATCTTGTCCCGGACCAGCTGCGGGATCGGCGCGTACGCCTTGGTCGTGACCTCACCGGCCACGTGCACCAGACCGGTCGTGATCAGGGTCTCGACCGCGACCCGGGACTCCGGGTCCTCGCGCAGCAGCGCGTCGAGAATGGTGTCGCTGATCTGGTCAGCGATCTTGTCGGGGTGACCCTCGGTCACGGACTCCGAAGTGAACAGGCGACGGGACACAACGCTCCCTGTGGTTGCAGCGGCTGCTGGCTGATCATTGGTGGACGGGTCGGGGGCTGCGCCCGGCGTCGTCCTGGAACAGTTTATCGGTCGCGCTCCGCCACGGGACCACCTGTCTCGCCTCTCGGGAGCCCTGTGACCTGCGGCACGGTGCATTCTGCCCAATGTGCCGCGGCCTTGGCCAGGGGCGCCACGCCCTGTTGGCCGGAGCACGGGGGGTCGCGGGGCGTGTCGCCGGGTGTGCGGAAGGTGGCCGGCGGTGCGGCGGGGCCGTCAGCGCAGGCGGGCGGCGACCAGGTCCCACACCACGTCGGCCAGGGCCTCCTTGGGGCCGTGCGGGACGGGGGTCTCGCCGCCGTCGGCGGCGAGCACCACGGCCTCGTTCTCCTCCGCGCCGAAGGTCTTGCGCTCCCCCACCTCGTTCACCACGAGCAGATCGCAGCCCTTGCGCTCCAGCTTGGCGCGGCCGTTGGCCAGCACGTCGTCGGTCTCGGCGGCGAAGCCGACGATCACCTGGCCGGGGAGGGCGCGATCGGCGGAGATCTCGGCGAGGATGTCGGGGTTGCGGACGAGCGCGACGGGGGCGGGGTCCTGCCCGTCCCGCTTCTTGATCTTCCCCGCCGCGTACGCCGCAGGGCGGAAGTCGGCGACGGCGGCGGCCATCACGACGGCGTCGGCGTCCGCGGCGGCCTTGAGCACGGCCTCGCGCAGCTGGACGGCGGTGCCGGCGCGGACCACGTCCACTCCGGCCGGGTCCGGCAGGGCGGTGTTGGCGGCGATCAGGGTGACCCGGGCGCCGCGCGCGGCGGCCGTCCGGGCGAGGGCGTACCCCTGTTTGCCGGAGGAGCGGTTGCCGAGGAAGCGCACCGGGTCCAGCGGCTCACGGGTGCCGCCGGCGCTGATCACCACGTGCCGGCCCGTGAGGTCGGGTTCGCGCACGCCCCGGGCCAGGACCCGGCGGCAGACCTCGAAGATCTCGGCGGGGTCGGGCAGCCGTCCCTTGCCGGTGTCGACGCCGGTGAGCCGGCCGACGGCGGGCTCGATGACGACGGCGCCGCGGCGGCGCAGCGTCGCCACGTTCTCCTGGGTGGCCGGGTGCTCCCACATCTCGGTGTGCATCGCGGGGGCGAAGACGACCGGGCAGCGGGCGGTGAGCAGGGTGTTGGTCAGCAGGTCGTCGGCGAGGCCGTGCGCGGCCTTGGCGAGCATGTCGGCCGTGGCCGGGGCGACCACGACGAGGTCGGCGCGCTGGCCGATGCGCACGTGCGGGACCTCGTGGACGTCGTCCCAGACCTGGGTGGACACGGGGTTGCCGGAGAGCGCGGACCAGGTGGCGGCACCGACGAAGTGCAGGGCGGAGGCGGTGGGCACGACCCGGACGTCGTGTCCGGACTCGGTGAACCTGCGCAGCAGCTCACACGCCTTGTAGGCGGCGATGCCGCCGCTGACCCCCAGTACGACCTTGGGCTTGTCCACCGTCGTCTCTCCCCGAACCTCGGAAACGTGCAACCTCCCCCCATGAGACACCACAGGCCCGGCAGACGTGCTGCCGGGCCTGTGGAAAAGTCAGCTGTAAGCCGATCGTATGACTTACTGACCGGGGCCCTCGACGGCCTCGGAGGTCAGCAGCCCCGCGTTGATCTCACGCAGCGCGATCGAGAGCGGCTTCTCGTGGACGTGGGTGTCGACGAGGGGACCGACGTACTCGAGGAGACCCTCGCCGAGCTGCGAGTAGTACGCGTTGATCTGGCGGGCCCGCTTGGCCGCGTAGATCACGAGGCTGTACTTCGAGTCGGTGGCCTCGAGGAGCTCGTCGATCGGCGGGTTGATGATGCCCTCGGGCGCGGAGATGGAAGAGGACACGCTCTACCTTCCGATGGATGGGAAAGATTCAGTCTGCATGATGCCGGTCCGCGGGAGCGCAGCCGGTCACACGACGTTCATCAAGGCTAGCAGCTCGCGCGCGACGTCCTCGACGGAGGTGTTCACCAGCGTCTCGTCGAACTCCGGCTCTGCCGCCAGCTCGACCTTCGCCGCCTCCAGGCGGCGCTCGATCACCTCGGGCGGTTCGGTGCCCCGGCCGGTCAGCCTGCGCACCAGCTCCTCCCAGGAGGGAGGGGCCAGGAACACCAGCTGGGCCTCGGGCATCGACTCGCGCACCTGCCGGGCTCCCTGGAGGTCGATCTCCAGCAGGACCGGCTCGCCCGCCTCCAGGCGCTCCAGCACGGCCGCGCGCGGAGTGCCGTAGCGATTGCCGGCGAACTCGGCCCACTCCAGCAGCTCGCCGTTGGCGATCAGCTTGTCCATCTCGTCGTCGGTGACGAAGAAGTAGTGGACTCCGTGCTGCTCGCCGGGGCGGGGCTTGCGGGTCGTCGCCGACACCGAGAGCCAGACCTCGGGGTGTTCCTTGCGCATATGGGCGACGACCGTGCTCTTGCCGACCCCGGAGGGTCCGGAGAGCACGGTCAGCCGCGGACGTTCACTCATGCAGCGATTATTCCAGCAATCCCGGAGTGCCCGGGACCATGCCCGGGCGAGCCGGGGTTCAGGAGCCGGTGCTGCCGAATTCGCGCTCGAGGGAGGCGATCTGGTTGGAACCGAGACCACGCACGCGGCGGCTCTCGGAGATACCGAGTCGCTCCATGATCTGCTTGGCGCGGACCTTGCCCACGCCCGGCAGGGACTCAAGGAGGGCGGAGACCTTCATCTTGCCGATGACGTCGTTCTCCTGGCCCTGCTTGATGACCTCGTGAAGGGAGGCGCCGGAGTGCTTGAGTCGATTCTTGACCTCGGCCCGCTCCCGGCGAGCCGCGGCGGCCTTTTCGAGCGCGGCTGCGCGCTGTTCGGGGGTAAGGGGCGGAAGAGCCACGCCTACGTCACCTCGGATGTCGAACTGTCGGATACGGACCGGTGAGGAACCTGGTCGCCCCACACCTGGGGAGTTACGGACAACATGTGCCCGCTCTCTCGACGGAGACTAGCGGTCAACTCCGCCGGAGTCAGCGAGAACAGCGGAAAAGTCCTGGTCAGCCTCTGTCAGGACCGGATATTTCAGACATATTGCCCCGGAATCGAGGATGTATCCAGCCTCGTACCGGCCCCGGCCCGGTCCCGGACCCCGCGCCATGACCTCAGACCGCGGCCACCGCCGCCCGGATCTCCTCCGCGAACCGGTCGGCGGCCGACCGCAGCGCGCCGGTGCCGGGACCGTGACGCAGAACACCCCGGCTGACGTTCGGGACCACGTTGCGCACGGCGGCCCCGAAGACCCGGGGAAGGTCGGCCGCGGTGGCTCCCTGGGCGCCGATGCCGGGGGCCAGCAGCGGACCGTTGACCGCCAGGTCGTAGGAGGACAGGTCGCCCAGCGTGGCGCCGACGACCGCACCGAAGGAGCCCAGCGGCTCGGCGCCCGCGTTCTCGGCGGCGAGGTGGGCGAGCATCGTGGCGCCGACGTTCCGCCCGCGGGGGTCCTCGGTGCGCACCGCGTGCTGGACCTCGCCGCCCTCCGGGTTGGAGGTCAGTGCCAGCACGAAGAGTCCGGCGCCGTTCTCCCGGGCCAGCTCGACCGCGGGCTTCAGGGAGCCGTAGCCGAGGTACGGCGAGACGGTCAGCGCGTCGGAGAACAGGGGCGCGCCCCGGCGCAGGAAGGACTCGGCGTAGGCCGCCATGGTGGAGCCGATGTCGCCGCGCTTGGCGTCCATGACGACCAGCGCCCCGGCCGCGCGGGCCTCCGCGACAGCCTTCTCCAGCACCGCGACACCGCGCGAGCCGAAGCGCTCGAAGAACGCGCTCTGCGGCTTGAGCACGGCGACCCGGTCGGCCATCGCCTCGACGACCGTGCGGCTGAACCGCTCCAGGCCCGCCACGTCGTCGTTCAGGCCCCACTCGGCCAGCAGCGAGGCGTGCGGGTCGATCCCGACGCATAGCGGGCCGCGGTCGTCCATGGCACGGCGCAGCCGGGCACCGAAGGGTTCCAGGGGGCTCATGCCGGTCATCGGGGCTTCCTCACATCGGCGCCGACCGCGTCGGCGAGGGTGGCGTACGGGCTCTGGCGCAGCCGCGCGGCGAGCCCCTTGTGGATGGCGCGGCCCCAGAAGGGCCCCTCGTAGACGAAGGCGCTGTAGCCCTGGACCAGGGTGGCGCCGGCCAGGATGCGCTGCCAGGCGTCCTCGGCGTTCTCGATGCCGCCGACGCCGACCAGGGTGATCCGGTCGCCCACGCGCGCGTAGAGGCGGCGCAGCACCGCCAGGGAGCGGGCCTTCAGGGGCGCCCCGGACAGCCCGCCGGTCTCCTTGACCACGGAGGGCTCGGAGGTCAGCCCCAGGCCCTCGCGGGCGATCGTGGTGTTGGTGGCGATGATCCCGTCCAGGCCGAGTTCCACGGCGAGGTCGGCGACCGCGTCGATGTCCTCGTCGGCGAGGTCGGGGGCGATCTTCACCAGCAGCGGGACGCGCCGGGTGGTGACGGTGCGGTCGGCGGCCTCGCGCACGGCGGTCAGCAGCGGGCGCAGCGCCTCGGTGGCCTGGAGGTTGCGCAGCCCCGGCGTGTTGGGCGACGAGACGTTCACCACCAGGTAGTCGGCGTACGGCGCCAGCCGCTCGGCGGACTTCACGTAGTCGAGGACGGCCTCCTCCTCGGGGACCACCTTGGTCTTGCCGATGTTCACGCCCACGACGGTCCTGAAGACCGGGATACGGGAGGCCAGCCGGGCGGCGACGGCGAGGGAGCCCTCGTTGTTGAAGCCCATGCGGTTGATCAGCGCGCGGTCGGCGACCAGGCGGAACAGCCGCTTCCTGGGGTTGCCGGGCTGCGCCTCACCGGTCACGGTGCCGATCTCGACGTGGTCGAAGCCGAGCATCGCCATGCCGTCGATGGCGACGGCGTTCTTGTCGAAGCCCGCGGCGAGCCCGAACGGGCCGTGCATGCGCAGGCCGAGTGCCTCGGTGCGCAGCTCCTTGTAGCGGGGCGCGAGCACGGCCGCGACGAAGGTGCGCAGCACGGGGACGCGCACGGCCAGGCGGATCCAGCGGAAGGCCAGGTGGTGAGCCTGCTCCGGGTCCATCCGCCGGAAGACGAGGTTGAAGAAGATCTTGTACATGGTGTCCTCGGGGAGAAGCTCGGGGGCGAGCCTCATGAAGAGGGGGACACCGTTTCCGGTGTCCCCCTCGAAGGGCTGCTAGTCGCGGGCCGCGGTCAGGAACTCCGCGTGTTCCTGGAGCGATCGCACGCCCACGTCGCCGTGGTTGAGTGCGTCGATGCCCTGGACGGCGGCGGCGAGCGCCTGGACCGTCGTCAGGCACGGCACGGACCGGGCCACGGCGGCGGTACGGATCTCGTAGCCGTCGAGGCGGCCGCCGGTGCCGTACGGGGTGTTGACGATGAGGTCGACCTCGCCGTCGTGGATGAGCTGGACGATGGTCTTCTCGCCGTTGGGGCCCACGCCCTCGGACTGCTTGCGCACCACGGTGGCGTTGATGCCGTTGCGCTTGAGGACCTCGGCGGTGCCGGAGGTGGCCAGCAGCTCGAAGCCGTGGGCGACCAGCTCGCGGGCCGGGAAGATCATCGAGCGCTTGTCGCGGTTGGCGACCGAGATGAACGCGCGGCCCTTGGTGGGCAGCGGGCCGTAGGCGCCGGCCTGCGACTTGGCGTACGCGGTGCCGAAGACCGAGTCGATGCCCATGACCTCGCCGGTGGAGCGCATCTCCGGGCCGAGGACGGTGTCGACGCCGCGGCCGTGGATGTCCCGGAAGCGGGACCACGGCATGACGGCCTCCTTGACGGAGATCGGCGCGTCGAGCGGGAGCTCGCCGCCGTCGCCCTGCTTGGGCAGCAGGCCCTCCGCGCGCAGCTCGGCGATGGTCGCGCCGAGCGAGATGCGGGCGGCGGCCTTGGCCAGCGGCACCGCGGTCGCCTTGGAGGTGAAGGGCACCGTGCGCGAGGCGCGCGGGTTGGCCTCCAGGACGTAGAGGATGTCGCCGGCCATGGCGAACTGGATGTTGATCAGTCCGCGCACGCCGACGCCCTTGGCGATGGCCTCGGTGGAGGCGCGCAGCCGCTTGACGTCGAAGCCGCCGAGGGTGATCGGGGGCAGGGCGCACGCCGAGTCGCCGGAGTGGATGCCGGCCTCCTCGATGTGCTCCATGACGCCGCCGAGGTACAGCTCCTCGCCGTCGTACAGCGCGTCCACGTCGATCTCGATGGCGTCGTCGAGGAAGCGGTCGACGAGGACCGGGCGGGTGGGGCTGATCTCGGTCGACTCGGCGATGTACGACTCCAGCCGGGTCTCGTCGTAGACGATCTCCATGCCGCGTCCGCCGAGGACGTACGACGGCCGGACGAGGACCGGGTAGCCGATCTCGTCGGCGATGGCCTTGGCCTCGGCGAAGGTGGTGGCGGTGCCGTGCTTGGGGGCCGGCAGGCCGGCCTCCTTCAGGACGCGGCCGAAGGCGCCGCGGTCCTCGGCGGCGTGGATGGCCTCCGGGGAGGTGCCGACGATCGGCACGCCGTTGTCCTTGAGCGCTTGCGACAGGCCGAGCGGGGTCTGGCCGCCGAGCTGGACGACGACGCCCGCGACCGGCCCGGCCTGCTGCTCGGCGTGGACGATCTCCAGCACGTCCTCCAGCGTCAGCGGCTCGAAGTACAGGCGGTCGGAGGTGTCGTAGTCGGTGGAGACGGTCTCCGGGTTGCAGTTGACCATCACCGTCTCGTACCCGGCCTCGCTGAGCGCGAAGGAGGCGTGGACGCACGAGTAGTCGAACTCGATGCCCTGGCCGATGCGGTTGGGGCCGGAGCCCAGGATGATGACGGCCGGCTTCTCGCGCGGCGCGACCTCGGTCTCCTCGTCGTAGGAGGAGTAGAAGTACGGCGTCTTGGCGGCGAACTCGGCGGCGCAGGTGTCGACCGTCTTGTAGACCGGGCGGACACCGAGGGCGTGCCGGACCTCGCGGACGACGTCCTCGCGCAGGCCGCGGATCTCGGCGATCTGCTGGTCGGAGAATCCGTGCCGCTTGGCCTCGGCCAGCAGCTCGCGGGTCAGCTCGGGCGCCTCGGCGATGTCGTCGGCGATCTCCTTGATGAGGAAGAGCTGGTCGACGAACCACGGGTCGATGCGGGTGTGGTCGAAGACCTCCTCGGGCGTGGCGCCCGCGCGGATGGCCTGCATGACCGTGTTGATCCGGCCGTCGGTGGGGCGGACGGCGTCGCGCAGCAGCTGCTCCTTGTCGCCCGTCTCGCCGACGAAGGTGAACTGGCTGCCCTTCTTCTCCAGGGAGCGCAGCGCCTTCTGGAACGCTTCGGTGAAGTTGCGGCCGATGGCCATGGCCTCGCCGACCGACTTCATGGTGGTGGTGAGGGTGGAGTCGGCGGACGGGAACTTCTCGAAGGCGAAGCGCGGGGCCTTGACGACCACGTAGTCGAGGGTCGGCTCGAAGGAGGCCGGGGTCTCCTGCGTGATGTCGTTCGGGATCTCGTCGAGGGTGTAGCCGACGGCGAGCTTGGCGGCGATCTTGGCGATCGGGAAGCCGGTCGCCTTGGAGGCGAGCGCCGAGGAGCGGGACACGCGCGGGTTCATCTCGATGACGATGACCCGGCCGTCCTCGGGGTTGACCGCGAACTGGATGTTGCAGCCGCCGGTGTCGACGCCGACCTCGCGGATGACGGCGATACCGACGTCGCGCAGGATCTGGTACTCGCGGTCGGTGAGGGTCATCGCGGGGGCGACGGTGATCGAGTCGCCGGTGTGCACGCCCATGGGGTCGAAGTTCTCGATGGAGCAGACGACCACGACGTTGTCGTTCTTGTCGCGCATCAGCTCCAGCTCGTACTCCTTCCAGCCGAGGATGGACTCCTCCAGGAGCACCTCGGTGGTCGGGGAGAGCGTGAGGCCCTGGCCGGCGATGCGGCGCAGCTCCTCCTCGTCGTGGGCGAAGCCGGAGCCGGCGCCGCCCATGGTGAAGGAGGGGCGGACGACGACCGGGTAGCCGCCGAGCGTCTCGACGCCCGCGAGGACGTCGTCCATGGAGTGGCAGATGACCGAGCGGGCGGACTCGCCGTGCCCGATCTTCTTGCGGACCTCCTCCACGACGAGCTTGAACTGGTCGCGGTCCTCGCCCTTGTGGATGGCCTCGACCTTGGCGCCGATCAGCTCGACGCCGTACTTCTCCAGGACGCCGTTCTCGTGCAGCGAGATGGCGGTGTTGAGCGCGGTCTGGCCGCCCAGGGTGGGCAGCAGGGCGTCGGGGCGCTCCTTCGCGATGATCTTCTCGACGAACTCGGGGGTGATCGGCTCGACGTAGGTGGCGTCGGCGATCTCCGGGTCGGTCATGATCGTCGCCGGGTTGGAGTTCACCAGGACGACCCGCAGGCCCTCGGCCTTGAGGACCCGGCACGCCTGGGTGCCGGAGTAGTCGAACTCGGCGGCCTGGCCGATGACGATCGGGCCGGAGCCGATGACCAGGACGGACTGGATATCGGTGCGCTTAGGCACGCTGGCCCTCCATCAGGGAAACGAAGCGGTCGAACAGGTAGGCGGCATCGTGCGGGCCGGCTGCCGCTTCGGGGTGGTACTGGACGCTGAACGCCGGCTTGTCGAGGAGCTGGAGGCCCTCCACCACGTTGTCGTTGAGGCAGACGTGGGAGACCTCGGCGCGGCCGAAGGGGGTCTGGGAGACCTCGTCGAGCGGGGCGTCGACGGCGAAGCCGTGGTTGTGCGCGGTGACCTCGACCTTGCCGGTCGTACGGTCCTGCACCGGCTGGTTGATGCCGCGGTGGCCGTACTTCAGCTTGTAGGTGCCGAAGCCCAGGGCGCGGCCCAGGATCTGGTTGCCGAAGCAGATGCCGAACAGCGGGGTGCCGCGCTCCAGGACGGCCTGCATCATGGCGACCGGGTGGTCGGCGGTGGCCGGGTCACCGGGGCCGTTGGAGAAGAACACGCCGTCGGGGGCGACGGCGTACACCTCCTCGACGCTCGCCGTGGCGGGCAGCACGTGCACCTCGATGCCGCGCTCGGCCATCCGGTGCGGGGTCATGCCCTTGATGCCGAGGTCGACGGCGGCGACGGTGAACTTCTTCTCGCCGATCGCGGGGACGACGTACGCCTCCTTGGTGGCGACCTCGGCGGAGAGGTCGGCGCCCGTCATCTCGGGGGCCTGGCGCACCTGGGCGATCATCGTGCCCTCGTCGGGCAGCGCGTTGCCGGAGAAGATGCCGACGCGCATGGCGCCGCGCTCGCGCAGGTGGCGGGTGAGGGCGCGGGTGTCGATGCCGCTGATGCCGACGACGCCCTGGGCGGCCAGCTCCTCGTCCAGCGTGCGCCGGGAGCGCCAGTTGGACGGCACGCGCGCGGGGTCGCGCACGACGTAGCCGGCGACCCAGATGCGCTTCGACTCGGGGTCCTCGTCGTTCACGCCGGTGTTGCCCACGTGCGGGGCGGTCATCACGACGACCTGGCGGTGGTACGAGGGATCGGTCAGGGTCTCCTGGTAGCCGGTCATGCCGGTGGAGAAGACGGCCTCGCCGAAGGTCTCCCCCACGGCCCCATAGGCGCGGCCGCGGAAGATACGGCCGTCCTCCAGGACGAGTACGGCGGGAACCCTGCTGGTTCCCCTGGTGGAGGTCGTCATCGTTCGGCGCCTTCCCTGGTGGTTGATTCGATCATGGAGTTAATGACGTCGACCCACTCGTTGTGCTCGGCCGCGCGGTCGGAGCGGAAGCCGGAGTCGATCAGTTTGCCGCCGTGTGCCCAGGTCACCACGAGCAGTCCGCCCTCGGTGAGCACCTTGCCGGCGATGCCCTTGTCGAGCCGGGCCTCGCGCAGCGCCGCGGCCGGGACGAAGAAGTCGGCCGCTCCCGGGCGTACGACGTCCAGGCCCGCGTCGGTGAGGGTCAGCTCGGCCCGGCTGCGGGAGCCCAGGCCGTGCGCCACGATGCGGTCGAGCCACTGCCCCGCGGTGGTGGAGCCGTGGTAGCGGCCGCTCATCGTCAGTCTCACCTCGCCGGGCTCGTCCGGCGCGCCGGGCAGCTCCGGCAGGTCGCCCTGGAGGGTGCCCCGCCACTTCCAGCCCTCGCGCATCAGCCAGTAGACGAGCGCGACGAAGAGGGCGAGGCCGACGACCCAGGCGAGGCGGGCGGCCCAGTCGGTCACTTCCGCCGATTCCTTCTCGGCGGCCAGCAGGAGGAGAGGTGTCACGTGAGCTTCCCGTCGACGAGCGTGGCCTTGCCCCGGAGCCAGGTGTGCGTGACACGGCCCGGCAGCTCGCGACCCTCGTACGGGGTGTTGCGGCTGCGCGAGGCGAAGCCCCCGGGGTCCACGAACCCACGGTATTCCGTGTCGACCAGGGTGAGGTTGGCGGGCTCACCAGCCGAGACGGGACGGCCGTGGCCCGTGGCCTGTCCGATCCGCGCGGGCTTGACGGACATCCGGTCGGCGACGCCGGCCCAGTCCAGCAGGCCCGTGTCCACCATGGTCGCCTGGACCACTGACAACGCGGTCTCCAGGCCGACCATGCCCATGGCGGCGGCCGCCCACTCGCAGTCCTTGTCCTCGTGCGGGTGCGGGGCGTGGTCGGTGGCGACGATGTCGATCGTGCCGTCCGCCAGCGCCTCGCGCAGGGCCATCACGTCGCGCTCGGTGCGCAGCGGCGGGTTGACCTTGTAGACGGGGTTGTAGCTGCGGACCAGTTCGTCGGTGAGGAGCAGGTGGTGCGGGGTGACCTCGGCGGTGACCTGGATGCCGCGGGACTTGGCCCAGCGGACGATCTCCACGGACCCGGCGGTCGACAGGTGGCAGATGTGCACCCGGGAGCCGACGTGCTCGGCGAGCAGGACGTCCCGGGCGATGATCGACTCCTCGGCCACCGCGGGCCAGCCGCCGAGGCCCAGCTCGGCGGAGACGACGCCCTCGTTCATCTGGGCACCCTCGGTCAGCCGCGGCTCCTGGGCGTGCTGGGCGATGACGCCGCCGAAGGCCTTCACGTACTCCAGCGCCCGGCGCATGATCACCGCGTCGTGCACGCACTTGCCGTCGTCCGAGAACACCGTCACGCCGGCCGCCGACTCGTGCATGGCGCCCAGCTCGGCGAGCTTGCTGCCCTCCAGGCCGACGGTGACGGCACCGACGGGCTGCACGTCGCAGTAGCCGGACTCCTTGCCGAGCCGCCACACCTGCTCGACGACACCGGCGGTGTCGGCCACGGGGAAGGTGTTGGCCATGGCGAACACGGTGGTGTAACCGCCGGAGGCCGCCGCACGGGTGCCGGTGAGGACCGTCTCCGAGTCCTCGCGGCCGGGCTCGCGCAGATGGGTGTGCAGGTCGACCAGGCCCGGCAGCAGCACCTTGCCGCCGGCGTCGACGACCTCGGCGCCCTCGGCGCTCAGGCCGGCCCCGACCTCGGCGATGGTCTCCCCGTCGATCAGGACGTCCTGCGCCTCGCCGCCGAGGACCTTCGCACCACGGATCAGGATCTTGCTCATGGGTCTTACTTCTCCTCGGAGCCGGTGGGGCGGGTGTGGGTGACGGCGGGCTCGTTGCCACCGAGCAGCAGGTAGAGGACGGCCATCCGGATGGAGACGCCGTTGGCGACCTGCTCGACGACGGTGCAGCGGCCGGAGTCGGCGACCTCGGCGGTGATCTCCATGCCGCGGACCATGGGGCCGGGGTGCATCACGATGGCGTGCTCGGGCATCTTCGCCATGCGCTCCCCGTCGAGGCCGTAGCGCCGCGAGTACTCGCGCTCGGTCGGGAAGAACGCGGCGTTCATCCGCTCGCGCTGCACGCGCAGCATCATCACCGCGTCCGACTTGGGCAGGGCGCCGTCCAGGTCGTAGGCGACCTCGCAGGGCCAGGTCTCGACGCCCACCGGCAGCAGGGTCGGCGGGGCGACCAGGGTCACCTCGGCGCCGAGGGTGTGCAGCAGGTCGACGTTGGAGCGGGCGACCCGGCTGTGCAGGACGTCGCCGACGATGGTGACGCGCCGGCCGGCCAGGTCCTGGCCGAGCCCGGCGTCCTTGCCGACCAGCCGGCGGCGCATGGTGAAGGCGTCGAGCAGGGCCTGGGTGGGGTGCTGGTGGGTGCCGTCGCCGGCGTTGATCACGGCCGCGTCGATCCAGCCGGAGTTGGCGAGGCGGTACGGCGCGCCGGAGGCGGAGTGCCGGATGACGACCGCGTCGACGCCCATGGCCTCCAGGGTCTGGGCGGTGTCCTTCAGAGACTCGCCCTTGGAGACGCTGGAGCCCTTGGCGGAGAAGTTGATCACGTCCGCGGAGAGCCGCTTCTCGGCGGCCTCGAAGGAGATCCGGGTGCGGGTGGAGTCCTCGAAGAAGAGGTTGACGATCGTGCGGCCGCGCAGGGTCGGCAGCTTCTTGATCGGCCGGTCCGCTACCCGGGCCATCTCCTCGGCGGTGTCGAGGATCAGGACGGCGTCGTCGCGGGTGAGGTCGGCGGCCGAGATGAGATGACGCTGCATCTGTCAGGCTCCGTAAGGCAGTTCATTCGGGAGGTTTCGGGCAAGCCGGTGCATGCCTGCACGCGTGGGCACGCCGGGGCGGGCCACACGCCCGGTTCGCTACTGGTCGGCCTTCGCGCCGAGCAGCACGGTGTCGCGACCGTCCTCCTCGGCGAGCTGGACCTTGACCGTCTCCCGCAGCGACGTGGGGAGGTTCTTGCCGACGTAGTCGGCGCGGATGGGCAGTTCGCGGTGGCCGCGGTCGACGAGGACCGCGAGCTGCACCGCGCGGGGCCGCCCGATGTCGTTCAGCGCGTCGAGGGCGGCGCGGATGGTGCGGCCGGAGAAGAGCACGTCGTCGACGAGGACGACCAGCTTGCCGTCGATGCCGTCACCGGGGATCTCGGTGCGGGCCAGGGTGCGCGGCGGGTGCATGCGCAGGTCGTCGCGGTACATGGTGATGTCGAGCGAGCCGCACGGGATCTTGCGCTCGGTGATCTGCTCGAGCTTCGCGGCGAGCCGCTGGGCGAGGAAGACGCCCCGGGTCGGAATGCCGAGGAGCACCACGTCGTCGGCGCCCTTGGCGCGTTCGACGATCTCGTGGGCGATGCGGGTCAGTACCCGCGCGATGTCGGGGCCCTCGAGAACGGCCCTCGCATCGGAGGCTTGCGCGCCTGCGTGCGTGTCCATACGAAACGGACCTCCTTCTCCGCCTCACGGGACGGACCTTAAAGGACGTCGGGATTGCGCCATCCACCGTAGCAGGCCGCGGCGACACCCCGTCGCACCCCCTTCATCACCCCTTCCCCACTCCGAGATCACCCGTTCGGCCCAACGCGGTGCCGATACCACGGAAGAGTCGGTGTGGACCATTCGGCTTGACGCAGGAGAGTCACGCTGCGTAACCTCACAGTGAGTTACCAACCGCGCGGCATGGACCCACGCCAGTCGCGTCGACACAGTGTCCGGGGAGCCATATGTCCAGCGAATACGCCAAACAGCTCGGGGCCAAGCTCCGGGCCATCCGCACCCAGCAGGGCCTTTCCCTCCACGGTGTCGAGGAGAAGTCCCAGGGACGCTGGAAGGCCGTGGTGGTCGGTTCCTACGAGCGCGGCGACCGCGCCGTGACCGTGCAGCGCCTCGCCGAGCTGGCGGATTTCTACGGCGTTCCCGTGCAGGAGCTGCTTCCGGGCACCACCCCTGGCGGCGCCGCCGAGCCGCCGCCGAAGCTGGTCCTGGACCTGGAGCGGCTGGCCACGGTGCCGGCCGAGAAGGCAGGCCCGCTCCAGCGCTACGCGGCGACGATCCAGTCGCAGCGCGGTGACTACAACGGCAAGGTGCTCTCCATCCGCCAGGACGACCTGCGCACACTCGCCGTCATCTACGACCAGTCGCCCTCGGTCCTGACCGAGCAGCTGATCAGCTGGGGCGTGCTGGACGCGGACGCGCGTCGCGCGGTCGCCGCGCACGAGGAGAGCTGAGCGCTCCGCCGCAGCAGACATCAGCAGAAACGTGCCGCCGGGGTGGCCGGAACCATGGGGTTCCGGCCACCCCGGCGGCTTTCCACGGCCGTCCACGGGCCGCAGGGGCCATGCAGGCCCCCGCGCCCCGTGCGGCAAGCTCCGCCAGTGGGCCTGTGCGGCCCATGGGGCCCGTGGCGGGTCTGCCGGGCTCCCGTGTGCCCGGTGTGGCGTCCCGGGGGCGCACGATGCGCCTGAGGCCGGACAGGCGTGCGAGACGGCGCCGCGGACGGCGGACGAACGCCCGAGGGCCCGCAGCGGTGTGCTGCGGGCCCTCGGGCGTCGTGGGGCCGCTCAGACCTCGTCGCGGCGCAGCGAGGGCTTGAGCTCCTTCAGCCGGCCGAGCAGGCCGTTGACGAACGAGGGCGACTCGTCCGTGGAGAACTCCTTGGCCAGCTGCACCATCTCGTCGAGGACGACGGCGTCCGGGGTCTCGTCGACCCAGATCAGCTCGTAGGCGCCGAGACGCAGGATGTTGCGGTCGACGACCGGCATCCGGTCGAGCGTCCAGCCGACCGAGTACTGCGAGATCAGCTCGTCGATCCGCTTCGCGTGCTCCGCGTAGCCCTCCACGAGCTGCATCGTGTACTCGCTCACCGGCGGCTGGCGGGTGTCGGCCCGGGAGAGCCGGACCCAGTCCGCGAGGACCGTCAGGACGTCGGCGCCGCGCTGGTCGCCCTCGAAGAGGATCTGGAAGGCGCGCTTGCGGGCCGTGTTGCGGGCGGCCACGGTTAGCTGTTCACCCGGCCGAGGTAGTCGCTGGTGCGGGTGTCGACCTTGATCTTCTCACCGGTGGTGATGAAGAGCGGGACCTGGATCTGGTGGCCGGTCTCGAGGGTGGCGGGCTTGGTGCCACCGGTGGAGCGGTCGCCCTGGACGCCCGGCTCTGTCTCCTGGACCGTCAGCTCGACGGCGGCCGGCAGCTCGACGAAGAGCACCTCGCCCTCGTGCTGGGCGACGGTGGCCGTGAAGCCCTCGATGAGGAAGTTGGCGGCGTCGCCGACGGCCTTGCGATCGACCATGAGCTGGTCGTAGGTCTCCATGTCCATGAAGACGAAGTACTCGCCGTCCATGTACGAGAACTGCATGTCGCGCTTGTCGACAGTGGCCGTCTCGACCTTGACGCCGGCGTTGAAGGTCTTGTCGACGACCTTGCCGGAGAGCACGTTCTTGAGCTTGGTGCGCACGAAGGCCGGGCCCTTGCCGGGCTTGACGTGCTGGAACTCGACGACGGACCAGAGCTGGCCGCCTTCGAGCTTGAGCACCATGCCGTTCTTGAGGTCGTTCGTGGAAGCCACGGTTGCGGAATCTCCTGGACTGACGTGGACGACCCCGGGGGCACGCACCTGCCTATAGTGCGAGCAGCTCCTTGGTCGTAATGGTGAGTAGCTCGGGTCCGCCGTCCGCCTCGGGGCGGACGACGAGCGTGTCATCGATCCGGACACCGCCCCGGCCCGGGAGGTGGACCCCCGGTTCGACGGTGACCGGCACGCAAGCGTCCAGTTTACCCATGGCCGCGGGAGCCAACTGCGGGTCCTCGTCGATTTCGAGTCCCACGCCGTGCCCGGTCAGCGGAGGCAGGCCTTCCCCGTGGCCCGCGGAGTCCAGCACCTGCCGGGCCGCGCGGTCGACGTCGCGGTAGGCGGCGCCGGGCACCAGGCTCTCCCGCCCGGCCCGCTGGGCGGCGAACACCAGGTCGTACAGCTCGATCTGCCAGTCCGCGGGCGAGGTGCCGATGACGAAGGTGCGGCCGATCTCGCACCGGTATCCGCGGTACGTGGCGCCCAGGCACACGGAGAGGAAGTCGCCCTCCTCCACCCTCCGGTCCGTGGGGCGGTGTCCGCGGCGGCCGGAGTGGGGGCCCGTGCCGACGGAGGTGGCGAAGGCCGGGCCGTCGGCGCCGTGATCGACCAGGCGCCGCTCCAGTTCCAGCGCGAGGTGGCGTTCGGTGCGGCCGACCAGGATGGATTCGAGCAGTTCGCCGAGGGCCTGGTCGGCGATCTCCGCGCCGATCCGCAGGCAGGAGATCTCCTCCTCGTCCTTCACCACCCTCAGCTGCTCGACCGCGCCGCCCAGGTCGGCCAGCCGCAGCCGCGGCACGACCGATCCGATGGCCCGGTGCCGGGCGACCGTGAGGTGGTGTTCCTCGACGGCCAGGGAGTCGGCGCCCTGGCCCGTGGCGAGGTCGGCGGCGGCGACGGCCGGATCACCGCCGGGGCGGGGCAGGGCGTGCACCCGCAGCGCCTCGTCGAGGCGTCCCTCGGTGGGGCGGTCGTCGGGGGGGCCTGCGCACACCAGCAGGTCTTCGCGCTTGCCCAGCAGCAGTACGGCACCGTGGGGTGCCGCGCCCGCGAGGTAGCGCACGTTGGCGGGGCGGGAGACGAGCGCTGCCGCTGCGCCGGCCGCGTTGCAGCGTTCCCGTACTCGCATACGGCGGGTCGCGTACACCTCTGACATGACACGAGCGTAGGAGCCGTGGGCGATTTGTGCCGGTTGGGGAGGTGCCTTCGGGCTAGCGGGGCGTTCCCTCGGTCAGGCCGGGAGCCCGGCACGACCGACGGGGCGCCGCCAGGAGGTGCCGCGAACGGCGAAACCCGGGGCGGGGCGCGCGGCGGTCGGCCGTCCGCTCCCCACGCGCTCCCGGGCCGGTCCGCTCACCCGCACGTCCGGGACCGGTCCGGCCCTCCGCGCTCCCGGGACCGGTCCCGTCCCCGGTTCACCATGTGGGCGGACTCGCGATCGCCCTGGCCAGGACCTCGTCCAGGACCCGGGCGGTGCCGGGGACGTCGAGCTGCGAGTTGTCGATGATCGGCAGGCCCGAGCCGTACCAGCCGGCCATGCGGCCGTGGATGCGGGCGACCTCCTCGTCGGTGAGGCGGCGGTTGCCGGTGCGCTCGGCGTTGCGCTCCAGGACGACGTCGAGGCCCGGGAGGAGGACGACGGGCAGCAGCCCGGGTCCGACGTGCCGCTTCCAGCCGCCGAGGCCGACCACGGGCCGGTCGGGGAAGACGGCGTCGTCGAGGATGCAGGAGATGCCGTTGGCCAGGAAGTTCCGCGCGGCGAAGCCACAGGTGCGGCGGGCCAGCCGGTACTGCGCCTCCGAGTTGTCGTTCCACCCGGACTGCGGGTCGGCGAAGCCGGAGCGGACCCACTCGCGGACGTCGTCGAGGCTGATGTGGGCGGTGGGCACCCGGCGGTGGTCGGCCCAGTACTTGGCGACGCTGGTCTTGCCCGCGCCGGCCGGGCCGATCAGCAGCACCGCGAGCGTGGTGGCGCCCGGGTCGGGCACGCCGGCCGCCGGATCGGGCACCGCGGCGGGCGGCGGGCCGGCGGGTGGTGCCGCCGGGCCGCCGGGCGGGAGCGGTACGTGGCCGGTGGTGTCGGGCGGTGCGTGCGGCGGCACCGCACCGTGCGGAGCGGGCGGCACTCCGGTGAAGCCGGGCGCCGGGGGGACCGGGGCGGATCCCTGCGGCACCGGGCCGGGGCCGTGCTGCGCGGCGGGGGCCTGCCCCGGGGGCGGGCCCTGGTGGTGCGGACCGGCGGGGGGCGGGCCCGGGTGGTGGCCCGGGTGATGCGGACCCGGGTGGTGTGCGGCCGGTGACCAGCCGGCGGCCGGTCCGTGCCCCGGCTGGTGGGGCGGCGGCAGCGGAGACCCCACTGCGTGCTGCATCCGGTGCCACTCCGTCTCGTCTTTCAGGGCTTTTGGCGCTGGCAGCGGGCGTGGACCCGCTGCCTACCGAACGGTACCGCCCCCGGCCGTCGTTCGGTGAACGGCCGGGGGCGGCCCGAAGTGCCCGCTGCGGCAAGCGGAATCGGACGGGAGGGTCCCGAAGGGCCCTCACCGCGTGTGCCCTATTCGGCGACCTCGCCGTAGGCGGCGAGCAGCATGGCCGGGTCGGGGCCCTCCAGGACGGTCGGCTTGGCGAGTCCGTCGAGGACGATGAAGCGCAGCAGGTCGCCGCGGGACTTCTTGTCGACCTTCATGGTCTGCAGCAGCTTGGGCCACTGGTCGTAGCGGTAGCTGAGCGGCAGCCCCACCGACTCCAGTACGGCGCGGTGCCGGTCGGCGGTGGCGTCGTCCAGCCGGCCCGCCAGACGGCCCAGTTCGGCGGCGAAGTGCATGCCGACCGAGACCGCGGCACCGTGCCGCCATTTGTAGCGCTCGTTCTTCTCGATCGCGTGGCCGAGGGTGTGGCCGTAGTTGAGGATCTCCCGGAGCCCGTTCTCCTTCAGGTCCGAGGACACCACCTCGGCCTTGACCCGGATCGACCGCTCGATCAGCTCGGCGGTGTGCGGCCCGGCCGGGGTGCGCGCGGCCTGAGGGTCGGCCTCGATCAGGTCGAGGATGGCCGGGTCGGCGATGAACCCGGCCTTGATGACCTCCGCGAGCCCGGAGACGTAGTCGTTGACCGGCAGGGAGTCCAGCGCGGCCAGGTCGCACAGGACGCCGGCCGGGGGGTGGAAGGAGCCGACGAGGTTCTTGCCCTCGGCGGTGTTGATGCCGGTCTTGCCGCCCACCGCGGCGTCGACCATGGCGAGCACGGTCGTCGGGACGGCGATCCAGCGCACTCCGCGCAGCCAGGTCGCCGCGACGAACCCGGCCAGGTCGGTGGTGGAGCCGCCGCCCACGCCCACGATCACGTCGGTGCGGGTGAACCCGGACTGGCCCAGCGCCTTCCAGCAGTACGCGGCGACCTCGGCCGTCTTGGCCTCCTCGGCGTTCGGCACCTGGATGGCGACCGCCTCGTAGCCCTGCTCGGCCAGGTCCGCGCGCAGCGCCTCCCCGGTCTCGGCCAGCGCCTCGGGGTGGATCACCGCCACCCGGGTCGCCTTCTCGCCGATCAGGCCGGCGAGCTCGCCGAGCAGCCGCCGGCCCACCAGCACTTCGTACGGCTCGCTGCCCGCGGAGCCGCCGACCTGGATCCGTGTCACAGACTCGCTCATGCTTCCTTCAACTCCAGTGCGTCCAGGACCGCCTGGGCGACCTCTTCCGGCGTGCGGGCGTCGGTGGCCACGACCGCGTGGGCCACCTCCTCGTACAGGTGACGGCGGGCCTCCATCAGCTCGCGCCACTGTTTGCGCGGGTTGACCGCCAGCAGCGGCCGGGCGACGTTCAGGCCGGTGCGCCGGGTCGCCTCCTCGACGTCCATCGACAGGTAGACGACGGGCCGGCCGGTCAGCAGCGCGCGCGTGTCCGGGTCGAGGATCGCGCCGCCGCCGAGCGCCAGGACACCGTCGTGTTCGGCGAGGGCCCGGTGCACGGCCCGCTTCTCGACGGCCCGGAAGTACGGCTCGCCCTCGTCGACGAAGATGTCGGCGATGGCCCGCCCCTGCTCGGCGACGATGTCGTCGTCGGTGTCCCGGTACTCGACGCCCAGCCGCTCGGCGAGCAGCCGCCCGACGGTGGACTTGCCCACGCCCATCGGCCCGACCAGGACGACGACAGGACCGGCGCTCATCGGATGTGCAGGTTGTCGAGGTAGGAGCGGACGTTGCGGCGGGTCTCGGTGACGCTGTCCCCGCCGAACTTCTCCGCCACCGCGTCCGCGAGGACCAGTGCGACCATCGCCTCGGCGACGATCCCGGCCGCCGGGACGGCACACACGTCGGACCGCTGGTGGTGCGCGGCGGCCGGCTCGCCGGTGGCCACGTCCACCGTCCTCAGCGCCCGCGGCACGGTCGCGATCGGCTTCATCGCCGCCCGCACCCGCAACAGCTCACCCGTGGTCAGCCCGCCCTCGGTGCCGCCGGAGCGGCCCGTGACCCGCTTGATGCCGTCCTCACCGGTGACGATCTCGTCGTGTGCCTGCGAGCCCGGCACCCGCGCCAGACCGAAGCCGTCCCCGACCTCGACGCCCTTGATCGCCTGGATGCCCATCAGCGCCGCCGCCAGCCGGGCGTCCAGCCGCCGGTCCCAGTGGACGTGGGAGCCCAGGCCGACCGGTACGTCGTAGGCCAGCACCTCGACCACGCCGCCGAGGGTGTCGCCGTCCTTGTGCGCCTGGTCGATCTCGGCGACCATCGCCTTCGACGCGTCCGCGTCCAGGCATCGCACCGGGTCCGCGTCCAGCCGCTCCACGTCCGCCGGGGTCGGGTACACGCCGTAGGGCGCCTTCGCAGCCGCCAGCTCCACCACGTGGGAGACGATCTCGATCCCGGCCGTCTCCTTCAGGTACGACCGGGCGACGGCGCCCAGGGCGACTCGTGCGGCCGTCTCCCGCGCGGAGGCGCGTTCCAGGATCGGGCGGGCCTCGTCGAAGCCGTACTTCTGCATCCCCGCCAGATCCGCGTGACCGGGCCGCGGCCGCGTCAGCGGCGCGTTGCGCGCCAGCTCGGCCAGCTCCGCCGGGTCGACGGGATCGGCAGCCATCACCTTCTCCCACTTCGGCCACTCGGTGTTCCCCACCATGACCGCGACCGGAGAGCCGAGCGTGAGCCCGTGGCGGACACCACCGAGGAAGGTGACCTCGTCGCGCTCGAACTTCATCCGCGCGCCGCGCCCATAGCCGAGCCGGCGCCGCGCCAGGTGGTCCGCCACCATCTCCGTGGTGATGGGCACGCCGGCGGGAAGGCCCTCCAGCGTCGCGACGAGTGCGGGACCGTGGGACTCCCCCGCGGTCAGCCAGCGCAACCTGCTCAACGGTGCTCCTCAGTGCTCGCGCCCTGGTACTGCCCTGCCTGCGCGCATCCTCGCGTGCGGCGGTGGCGCGACCGGGGTGCGCGGCCCTGGCCCGCCACCTCCGATCCTCCCATGTCCCGGCCGCCGTCCCATCCGCCGGTCCACCTGGCGGACGGGACGGCACCGGAAGCCGGGTGTGGAACACATCACACGGTGCCGCTCCGGCGGCGGTCAGCGCTCGGCGAGGGCCCGTTCGCCCGCCCGCCGCATCGCGGCGACCGGGGCCGGGGTGCGGCCGGTCATCTGCTCCACCTGGAGGACCGCCTGGTGCACGAGGAGGTCGAGACCGCTGACCACGGCGCCGCCGTACGCGGACCAGCGGGCGGCGAGGGTGGTCGGCCAGGGGTCGTAGAGCACGTCGAACAGCGCGGCAGGCCGCTCCGGGACGGCGGCGGCCAGCGCGTCGGTGGCACCCGCCGGGGTGGTCGCGATCACGAGGGGTGCGCGCAGCGCCCGCTCGGCGTCGGCCCAGTCCTCGACACGCACCTGGACGTCGAGCCGCTCGGCCCATTCCCGCATCTCGGCGGCGCGCGCCGCGCTGCGGACGTAGACGGCGATCTCACCGGTGCAGATCCGGGCCAGCGCGGCGAGCGCGGACGAGGCGGTGGCGCCCGCGCCGAGCACCGCGGCGCTGTCGGCCTTCTCGATGCCGTGCTCCGCCAGCGCCGCGACCATGCCGGGGATGTCGGTGTTGTCGCCGGTGCGCCGGCCGTCCGGGTGGAGGACGACGGTGTTCACGGCGTCCACCGAGGAGGCGGTGTCACTGATCTCGTCGAGCAGCGGGATGACCGCCCGCTTCAGCGGCATGGTCAGTGACAGGCCCGCCCACTCCGGGCCCAGTCCCTCCAGGAAGCGGGGCAGCGCGGCCTCGTCGACCTCGAAGCGGTCGTACGTCCACTCGGTCAGCCCGAGTTCCGCGTACGCGGCGCGGTGCAGCACCGGGGACAGGGAGTGGGCGATGGGCGAGCCGAGAACGGCGGCCCGGCGGGATCCGGCCATCAGTTGTTCCTCGAAGCGTTCCACTGGTCGACCAACCGCTGGTGCTCTTCGTTGGTCCGGGTGAACTTGCTGGTCTTGCCGTCCATCGAGATGAAGTAGTACCAGCCGTCGTCGGTCGGGTCGAGGGCGCCCTTGAGCGCTTCCTCACCCGGGTTGCTGATCGGTCCGGGCGGCAGGCCCCGGTGGTAGTACGTGTTGTACGGGTTGTCGTAGGTGCGCAGCTCTGCCAGGGTCAGGTCGATCTTGCTCTGGTTCTTGATGTAGTTGTACGTGGAGTCGAACTCCAGCATGCCGTTGGTCTGCGGGTTCGCGGGCTTGAGCCGGTTGTAGACGACCTCGGCCATCTTGCGGAAGTCGTCGTGGCTGGTGCCCTCGGCCTGCACCAGGCTGGCGACGGTGACCAGCTGCCAGGGGTTCTCCAGGCCCAGGCTCTCGGCCTTCTTCTCGACGCCCAGTTCCTCGTAGACGTCGGTGGCCCGCTGGACCATCTCCTTCAGGACCTCCTCGGGCTTCTGGCCCTTGGCGACCGGGTAGCTGGACGGGAACAGGAACCCTTCCAGCGGGTCGTTGACGTCCTTGTGGTCCGTCGCCCAGTCGGGCAGGCCGAGCTTGCGCCAGTTCTGCTTGGCGACCCCGGCGGTGGTGCCCTCCTCGACCTCCAGGCGCTGGTCGATGAGCTTGTAGACGTCGGCGTTGCGCGCGCCCTCGATGATGATCAGGTTGTTCTTGCTCTCGGGGCTGAGCATCAGCTCGACCGCGCTGTCGGCCGACATCTCCTTCTCCAGCGTGTACACGCCGTCCTGGATGCTCTTGCCCTGCGGGTTGCTGTTCTGGGCGGCCACGAAGGCGTCGACGCTCTTGACGACGCCCGCCTTCTTGAGGATGTTGCCCATCTGCGAGCCGCTCGCGCCCTTGGGGATGCGGACGGAGATCTGCTCGCCGTTGCCGTCTCCGGAGAAGTCCGGGGCCTCGCCGAAACGATCCTGGTAGAACTGGAGGCCGAAGTAGCCGACGCCGGCGAGACCGCCGCCGAACACCAGGACGACCACCAGGCAGGCGACCCCGTTGCGGCTCTTCTTGTTCTTGCCGCCCCGGCCGCGCCGGTCCGCCCGGCCGCGCCGGCCGCCGGGCTGCTCCTCGGCGCCGTCGTCGTCCTCGTCCTCCGCGAAGAAGGCGGCCTCGCCCTGGTCGGGGCCCGGGTCCCAGTCGGTCTGCGGCTCGGGGTCGGCGCTGCGGCGGGCGGGCGGTTCCGGCGGCGGATAGGCGTCCGGGGTGCCGTAGAAGTCGGGCTGTTCGCCCTGGTAGCCCGCCGTCTGCTGGGCGTACGGGTCCACGGGGTCGGCGGGGTACGGGATGTGCGGCTGCCCGCCGGTGCCCCAGCCGCCGTTGTCGTACTGCCCGGTGTCGTGCTGGTGGTCGTACCGCTGACCGCCGTGCTGGTCGTACTGCGGTTGGCCCTGGCCGTCGCCGGAGTAGTCCTGCCGGCCGTAGTCCTGGTACTGCTGCCGGTCGTAGCCGGACTGCTGACCGCCGTCGCCCCAGTCGCCGTACTCCGACTGCTGCGGCTGGTGTGCCTGCTGCGGCTGCTGCGGGTAGTGCTGCGGCTGGCCGCCGTAGGACGACTGCCCGCCCTGCTGGGCCTGCTGTCCTCCCCATCCGCCGTCCCCGTACAACGGGTCCTCCGGATGCCACGGTTCGGAGCCTTGGCCCCGGCCATACTCAGTCATCGATCCCCTAGAGCCGCGAGGCGGCGGTCGCGGACTGTGGGACCGGTTCCGTCCCGCCTCTTGCTGTGCGGCGGCTGTTCGAATGCCGCCGCATCGCGCGGAACGTTACCGTATCGCGATCAGATGACCACTTCGACGCCCTCTCCGGGGGCTTTGCCTGACACCCGTTCGGATTCGAGCGCCTGCTGAAGGATGATCACCGCGGCCGCCTGGTCGATGACGGACCGGCCCTTCCTGGACTTCACGCCCGAGGCGCGCAGTCCCTGGCTCGCCGTCACCGTGGTCATGCGTTCGTCGACGAGTCTCACCGGGACCGGCGCGATCGTCGCGGCCAGTTCCCGGGCGAAGCCGCGCACCTTGGCCGCCGCCGGGCCCTCGCCCCCCTTCAGGGAGCGGGGCAGACCGACGACGACCTCGATCGGCTCGTACTCCTCGACCAGCTGTTTCAGCCGCCGCCGGGCCGCCGGGACGTCCCGGCCGGGGACGGTCTCCACCGGCGTGGCGAGGATCCCGTCGGGGTCGCACGAGGCGACCCCGATCCGGGCGTCCCCGACGTCGACGGCGAGCCGGCGTCCTCTGCGCATTACTTGGCCGTCTCCGCGACCATGCGCTCGACGGCGTCCACGGCGTCGCCGACGGCGGCCGGGTTCTGGCCGCCGCCCTGGGCCACGTCCGGCTTGCCGCCACCGCCGCCGCCGAGCGTCTTGGCGGCCGTGCGGACCAGGTCGCCGGCCTTGAGGCCGCGCTCGCGGGCGGCCTCGTTGGTGGCGATGACCGTCAGCGGCTTGCCGTTCACCGTGGTGAACAGGGCCACCACGGCGGCCCGGCCGCCCTGGATCCGGCCGCGCACGTCGAGGACCAGCTTGCGCAGGTCGTCGGCGGTGGTGCCGTCCGGCACCTGACCGGTGACCAGGGCCACACCGCGCACGTCCTTGGCGGACTCGGCGAGCCCGGCGGCGGCCTGGAGCACCTTCTCGGCGCGGAACTTCTCGATCTCCTTCTCGGCGTCCTTCAGCTTGCCGAGCATCGCGGAGACCTTCTCCGGCAGCTCCTCCGGGCGGCCCTTGAGCAGTTCGGTGAGCTGGTTGACGACCGTGTGCTCACGGGCGAGGAAGTTGTAGGCGTCCACGCCGACCAGGGCCTCGATACGGCGCACACCGGAGCCGATGGAGGACTCGCCGAGCAGCTTCACCAGACCGAGCTGGGCGGTGTTGTGCACGTGCGTGCCGCCGCACAGCTCCTTGGAGAAGTCGCCGATGGTGACGACGCGCACCCGCTCGCCGTACTTCTCGCCGAACTCGGCGATGGCGCCCTGCTTCCTGGCCTCGTCGATGCCCATGACCTCGGCGTGCACCGAGAGGTCGCGGGCCAGCACCTCGTTGATCTTCTGCTCGACGTCCGTCATCACGGCCGTGGGAACGGCGGACGGGGAGCCGAAGTCGAAGCGGAAGCGGCCCGGCTGGTTCTCGGAACCGGCCTGGGCGGCCGTCGGGCCGAGCGCGTCACGCAGGGCCTGGTGGGTGAGGTGGGTGGCCGAGTGGGCGCGGGCGATGGCGGTACGGCGCTTGGCGTCGATGGAGGCGTGGGCCTTGGCTCCGACGGTGACCTCGCCGACCTGGACGACGCCCTTGTGGACGTAGACGCCCGGCACCGGCTTCTGGCAGTCGCGGACCTCGATGACGGCGCCGGTGTCGATCTTGATCTTGCCGGTGTCGCCGATCTGGCCGCCGCCCTCGGCGTAGAAGGGGGTGCGGTCGAGGACGATCTCGACCTCGTCGCCCTCGGTGGCGGCCGGGGAGGAGACACCGTCGACCAGGATGCCGACGACGGTGGTCTCGCCCTCGGTGTCGGTGTAGCCGATGAAGTCGGTGGCCCCGGCGCGGTCGGCGATCTCGCGGTAGGCGCCCATGTCGGCGTGGCCGGTCTTCTTGGCCTGGGCGTCGGCCTTGGCGCGCTCCCGCTGCTCCTTCATCAGGCGGCGGAAGCCGTCCTCGTCCACGGAGAGGCCCTGCTCGGCGGCCATCTCCAGGGTGAGGTCGATCGGGAAGCCCCAGGTGTCGTGGAGCAGGAAGGCCTTGTCGCCGGGGAGCACGCTGGAGCCGGCGGCCTTGGTCTCGGACACGGCGGTGTCGAGGATGTTGGTGCCGGCCTTCAGCGTCTTGAGGAAGGCGTTCTCCTCGGCGAGGGCGACCTTCTCGATGCGCTCGCGGTCGGTGATCAGCTCGGGGTACTGCTGGCCCATCATGCCGATCACGACGTCGATCAGGTCCTTGACGACCGGACCGGTGGCGCCCAGCAGGCGCATGTTGCGGATGGCCCGGCGCATGATACGGCGCAGCACGTAGCCGCGGCCCTCGTTGCCGGGGGTGACGCCGTCGCCGATGAGCATGGTGGCGGTGCGCATGTGGTCGGTGACCACGCGCAGGGAGACGTCCGAGGCGTGGGCGTCGCCGTAGCGGACGCCGGTCAGCTCGGTGGCCTTCTCGATGACGGCCATCGAGGTGTCGATCTCGTACATGTTCTGCACGCCCTGCAGAATCATGGCGAGGCGCTCGAGGCCGAGGCCGGTGTCGATGTTCTTGCTGGGCAGGTCGCCGAGGATCTCGAAGTTGTCCTTGCCGATGCCCTCGCCCCGCTCGTACTGCATGAAGACGAGGTTCCAGATCTCCACGTACCGCTCGTCGTTGACGGCGGGACCGCCCTCGGCGCCGAACTCGGGGCCGCGGTCGTAGTTGATCTCGGAGCAGGGGCCGCAGGGGCCGGGGACGCCCATGGACCAGTAGTTGTCCTTCATGCCGAGGCGCTGGATGCGCTCCTTCGGCACGCCGACGACCTCGTGCCAGATGCGCTCGGCCTCGTCGTCGTCCTTGTAGACGGTGATCCACAGGCGCTCGGGGTCGAGGCCGTAGCCGCCCTTGTCCTGGGGCGTAGTGAGCAGCTCCCAGGCGAGCTTGATGGCGCCTTCCTTGAAGTAGTCGCCGAAGGAGAAGTTGCCGCACATCTGGAAGAACGTGCCGTGCCGCGTGGTCTTGCCGACCTCTTCGATGTCGGGCGTGCGCACGCACTTCTGCACGCTGGTGGCGCGCTGGAACGGCGGCTTCACCTCGCCCAGGAAGTAGGGCTTGAAGGGAACCATGCCGGCCGGGACGAGGAGCAGAGTCGGGTCGTCCGCGATGAGCGACGCCGAAGGGACGACGGTGTGCCCGCGCTCCTCGAAGAAGCTCAGCCAGCGACGGCGGATCTCAGCCGACTCCATCAGTGGTCCTCATTCCGGTTGTTCGAGTACGTCGTGTTCTCGATGTACTTCGGGTCGTTGCGGTTCTCGATGACGGCGTAGCGCCGGTGGGGTGCGGGGAGCTCCGGGTCGGCGTTGAGGCCGAGGGCGTCCCCCAGTTCGGCCTCCCGGCGGGCCATGTTGTCGCGGACGTCGAGGGCGAAGCCCACCGCGCGGTCCTTGAGCCGGTGACCGGCCTCGATCGCCTTGTTCGCCGCGGCCGCGGCCAGGCTCTCGGGGGTCAGCTGCTTCAGCTTTCGGTTGACCTTGGTGGTGGCCCACACACCGGCGGCGACACCGGTGCTGAACCAGAAGGTACGGCGGAACATCGCTGAGCTCAGTCCTTCTTTCCGCGGAGGTTGCGCTTCGCCCGCCGCGCGGCCGGGACGGTGCGGCCCACGATGACGGTACGCCGGGGTGCCCGCTCGGGCACGTCGTCCCTGCGGCCGCTCAGCGCCCGGCGCACGCCGTAGCCGAACGCCGCGACCTTGACCAGCGGGCCGCCGAAGGTGGAGGCGACGGTGGTCGAGAGCGCCGACGCGTTCGACGTGACCTCCTGGACGTCGGAAGCGATCGCGTCGACCCGGTCGATCTGGGTCTGCGCGGAGCGTACCGCCGCGGAGGCGTCGGCCAGCAGCGGGACGGCCTGATCCGTCACGTCCGCCACGAGCTTGGTGGTCGCCTTGAGCGTCTGGGCCAACCTCGCGAGAGCCACCGCGAGGAAGGAGACCAGGATCGCCCAGAAGACGGCCACCAGGATCCCGGCCACCTCTCCACCGGACACCTTGTGCACCCGCTCCCTGAAAACGCCTGAACATCGAGTAAGTCGTGCCCCGAGCCTATCGCGCCGGGGCTGCCGCTCCGTACCGGATTGGGGCCGTGCGCAGCGGGTCCTGCGGAGTCAGTGCCCAGGCGCCGGCGTTCGACACCTCACGGCTGGTGACCGTCACCGCGATGCGGCCGCGCGGCACACCGGTGCGGCGGCGCCGGTGGCCGGGCGCGGCGCGCGCGGGGGCGGCGGACACGCAAAAGCCCGCCGTCTCCCCCACCCGCGAGGGGCGGGGGGACGACGGGCTGACGCGAGGGGTGCTGCGCCCGGATCAGCGGGCGTAGTACTCGACGACGAGCTGCTCGTCGCAGATCACCGGGATCTCCTTGCGGTTCGGCTCGCGGTCCAGGCGGAACGCCAGGGCCTTGAGGTTCACCTGCAGGTAGCGCGGGGTCTCACCGTCGGGGGCGAAGCCACCCTCGCGGGCGACCTGGAACAGCGGCTTCTCGCGGCTGCGCTCGCGGACCATCACGACGTCGTCGGGACGGACACGGAACGAGGGCTTGTCGACCTTCTGGCCGTTGACCTCGATGTGGCCGTGGACGACCATCTGGCGGGCCTGGTAGATCGTGCGGGCGATGCCCGAACGCAGGACCAGCGCGTCGAGACGGCGCTCGAGCTCGACGATCAGGGCCTCACCGGTCTTGCCCTGGACCTTGGAGGCACGCTCGTAGGCGCGGACGAGCTGACGCTCGGACACGTCGTACTGCGCGCGCAGACGCTGCTTCTCCAGCAGACGGACCTTGTAGTCCGAGTTCTGCTTGCGGCCACGGCCGTGCTCACCCGGCGGGTAGGGACGGGCCTCGAAGTACTTGACGGCCTTCGGGGTCAGCGCGATGCCGAGGGCACGCGACTTCTTGACCTTGGGGCGGGACTGGTTCGCCACTGTCTCTCATTTCCTTGATTCGGCTTGTCAGGGTTTTGGGAGGTCGCATCCGCAGCCGGGGAAACCCGTCGGGTCCCGTGGGACCTGCCGGGCAGCCGCTCCCCTGATCTGGGCACATACGTGCAGCACGCGAGTGGCCCACCGACCGGTTCCCGGGCTTCCGGGACGGTGGTGGGCTGCCCGCGACACCTTCGACGGTGCGCGACGCTCCTGGAGCCGGTCCGAAAGGACCGGGCTCCCGCTGGCTGTTCCGTTCTGACTGCACGGAACGCAGCACTTCGGGCCAGTCTACAGGGCGCTCAGGACCGCCTGCGACCGAGGTGCTTCCTGGTCCACTCCACCGCGTCGGCGTACCGTGCCTCCGCGCCGTGCCGGGTGGGGGTGTAGTACTCCCGGTCCTTCAGGGCGTCCGGCGCGTACTGCTGGGCGGCGATGCCCTCGGGGACGTCGTGCGGATAGACGTACCCCTGCCCGTGGCCGAGCTTGGACGCGCCCTTGTAGTGGGAGTCCCGCAGGTGCGCGGGGACCGCCCCGGCCAGTCCCTTGCGGACGTCCTCCAGCGCGGCGCCGATCGCGGTGGTCGCCGCGTTGGACTTCGGCGCGAGGGCGAGAGCGATGGTGGCGTGGCTGAGGGTGAGGGCGGCCTCCGGGAAGCCGATCATGGCGACCGCCTGGGCGGCGGCGACCGCGATCGGCAGCGCGTTGGGGTCCGCCAGGCCGATGTCCTCGCTGGCCGAGATCATCAGTCGGCGGGCGATGAAGCGGGGGTCCTCGCCGGCCTCGATCATGCGGGCCAGGTAGTGCAGGGCGGCGTCGACGTCGGAGCCGCGGATGGACTTGATGAGGGCGCTCGCGACGTCGTAGTGCTGGTCGCCGTCGCGGTCGTACTTCACCGCCGCCCGGTCGACCGTCTCCTCCAGCGTCGTCAGGGAGATCTCCGCCTCGCCCTTGTCGAGCGCGGCGCCCGCGGCGGCCTCCAGGGCGGTCAGCGCGCGGCGGGCGTCCCCGCCGGCGATGCGCAGCAGATGGTCCTCGGTGTCCTCGGGGAGGGCGACGGCGCCCTTGAGGCCGCGCTCCTCGGCCAGCGCCCGGCGCAGCAGCCCGCGGACGTCCTCGTCCGTGAGCGGTTCCAGGGTGAGCAGGAGGGAGCGGGAGAGCAGCGGGGAGATCACCGAGAAGTACGGGTTCTCGGTGGTCGCCGCGATCAGCGTGACCCAGCGGTTCTCGACGGCCGGGAGCAGGGAGTCCTGCTGCGCCTTGCTGAAGCGGTGGATCTCGTCGAGGAAGAGGACGGTCTCCTTGCCGTACCCGCCGGTGGCGCGGCGGGCGCCGTCGATGACCGCGCGGACCTCCTTGACGCCCGCGGTGATCGCCGACAGCTCCACGAAGCGCTTGTTGGTGGCCTTGGAGACGACGTACGCGAGGGTCGTCTTGCCGGTGCCGGGCGGGCCCCACAGGATCACCGAGGACGGCCCGGCCGGTCCCCCCGAGCCCTCGCCGACCAGGCGGCGCAGCGGCGAGCCGGGTTTCAGCAGATGCCGCTGCCCCACCACCTCGTCGAGGGTGCGCGGGCGCATCCGCACGGCCAGCGGACTGCCGGCCGGGTCCTTCTCCTGGCGTTCTTCTGCGGCGGCGGTGAACAGGTCGGGCTCCACGCTGGAAACCCTAAATCACCGCACTGACAATCCCCCGGGCCCGGGTCCCGGGAGCGGGCTCAGGCCCAGAGCTGGCTGCCCCAGCGGGTCAGGATCAGCATGGCGATGATGCCGACGTGGGTGACCGGCAGCGTCCAGGTGAACTCGCCGAGGAACCGCCTCACGCCGGCGGGCGCGGGCAGGAAGCCGTTGCGGACGTTGAACGAGGTCACGTACCAGAACATGGTGATCGTGGCGACCCAGGCCAGCGAGCACCACAGGCACAGCGCGTTGATCTCGTACAGCGACTGGACCATCAGCCAGGTGCAGAACGCGACGCCGAAGAGGGTGCCGGCGTTGAAGGTGAGCCAGTACCAGCGGGGGAAGCGGGCGCGGGCCAGCAGGCTCACGCCGACGCAGACCACGATGCCGTAGGTGACGAGGCCGAGCATCGGGTTGGGGAACCCGAAGACGGACGCCTGGTCGCTCTCCATGACGCTGCCGCAGGAGACGATCGGGTTGAGGCTGCAGCTCGGGGTGAACGTCTCGCCGCTCACCTTGCCCTCGAGGATCTTGAACTTGTCGATCGTGATGACCCAGGCGGCGAGCAGGCCGGCCGCGCCGGTGATCACCAGCAGCAGGGCGAAGGCCCGGCCGGCGCCCACCGTGCGCGGCCCGGCGGCGGTGCGCGGCTCGGGCCGAGGGTCGGGTTCGGGCTCGGTGGAGACGTCCTGGACTGTCGTCTTGCTCATCACGCCGATTCCGTCACTTGAGGGGGGTGGACCTGCTTCCGGCACCGGACATTGTGCCGCAAGCGCCTGTGTCTGCACCGTTCACTGCGCATAAGGACACACGGCCGAGTGGTCCCACCGTCCCGATCCGGACGACGGCGACGCGACGGGGCGCCGAGGGCCGTTGCCGGCTCCCGGCGCCCCGTCGTGTCGTGTGCTCAGCCCAGCCGGGCCTCGAGCTCGGCCACGATCTCGTTCACGCCGACCGCCTCCTGCTCGCCGGACTCCATGTCCTTGAGCTGGACGACGCCGTCGGCGAGGTCCCGCTCGCCGGCCACCACCGCGTAGCGGGCGCCGCTGCGGTTGGCGTTCTTCATGGCCCCCTTGAGGCCCTTGCCGCCGTACGCGAAGTCCGCCGCGATCCCCGCCTTGCGCAGCTCGGTGACCTTGCCGAACAGCACCCGGCGGGCCTCCTCGCCGAGCGGGACCGCGAACACGCTGGTCGCGGCGGGCAGGTCCAGCTCGACGCCCTCCGCCTCCAGCGCGAGGACCGTGCGGTCCACGCCGAGGGCCCAGCCCACGGACGGCAGCGCGGGCCCGCCGATCATCTCGGACAGGCCGTCGTAGCGGCCGCCGCCGCCCACCGCGGACTGGGAGCCCAGACCGTCGTGGACGAACTCGAACGTGGTCCGGGTGTAGTAGTCCAGGCCGCGGACCAGCTTCGGGTCGTCCTCGAAGGCGACACCGGCGGCCGTGATCAGCTCGCGGACCTCCTCGTGGTACGCCTTGCAGGCGTCGCACAGGTAGTCGCGCAGGAGGGGGGCGCCCGCCAGCTGCTTCTGGACCGACTCCCGCTTGTCGTCGAGGACGCGCAGCGGGTTGATCTCCGCGCGGCGCAGGGTGTCCTCGTCGAGGTCGAGGCCGCGCAGGAAGTCCTGGAGCGCGGCCCGGTACACCGGACGGCACTCCTTGTCGCCCAGGCTGTTGAGCAGGATGCGGAAGTTCCTCAGCCCCAGGGAGCGGTACGCCTGGTCGGCCAGGATGATCAGCTCGGCGTCCAGCGCCGGGTCCTCCGCGCCGATCGCCTCGGCGCCGACCTGGGAGAAGTGACGGTAGCGGCCCTTCTGGGGGCGCTCGTAGCGGTAGTACGAACCGGAGTACCAGAGCTTGACCGGGAGGTTGCCCGACTTGTGCAGGCTGGCCTCCAGGGCGGCGCGCAGCACGGACGCCGTGCCCTCGGGGCGCAGCGCGAGCCTGTCGCCGCCCTTGGTCTCGAAGGCGTACATCTCCTTGGTGACGATGTCGGTGGACTCGCCGACACCGCGCGCGAACAGCTCGACGTTCTCGAAGCCGGGCGTCTCGACGTAGCCGTAGCCGGAGTTGCGCAGCGGGGCGGCGATCGCCTCGCGCACCGCGAGGTACTTCGCGGAGTCCGGCGGGATCAGGTCGTACGTGCCCTTGGGGGCCTTGAAGGTGCTCACGGAAGTCTCTCGATCACATTCCTCGTCGGGGAGCCGGGTGTGCTCCCTGGCCGGCGGCCACCTGCCGCAGATAGGGGTTGGTGGCGCGCTCCTGGCCGATGGTCGTCTGGGGGCCGTGGCCGGACAGCACCACGGTCGAGTCGTCGAGCGGCAGGCACACGCGGGCCAGCGAGTCGAGCATCTCGGCCATGTCACCGCCGGGCAGGTCGGTGCGTCCGATGGAGCCGGCGAACAGCAGGTCGCCCGAGAAGAGGACCGGCGGGATGTCCGCCGCCTCGGGCAGGCCGAAGGTCACCGACCCCTTGGTATGGCCCGGCGCGTGCGCGACGGCCAGCTCCAGACCGGCCAGCTCCAGCTTCGCGCCGTCGGCCAGCGTCCTGACGTCGTCCGGCTCCCCCACGGTCAGCTCGCCCATCAGCTGGGCGCCGACGGAACGGCCGAGGGCCTTCTCGGGGTCGCTCATCATGTACCGGTCCTCGGGGTGGATCCAGGCCGGTACGCCGTGCGCGCCGCACACCGGGACGACCGAGGCCACGTGGTCGATGTGGCCGTGGGTGAGGACGACGGCGACGGGCTTGAGCCGATGCTTCTTGAGCGCCTCCTCGACTCCGGGGGCCGCTTCGTGGCCCGGGTCGATGATCACGCACTCCTCACCGGCGGCGGGGGCGACCAGGTAACAGTTGGTCCCCCAGGCCCCGGCGGGGAACCCGGCAATGAGCACGATCGTCCTTCGTTGTGTCGATACGGGCGGCTGCAGCTTCCGTCAGAGCCTACCGGCGCTGCCGTTTCCTCAGCGAACCCATATACGGTACGGGGCACACGCAGGCGGTCGGCTCACAAGACGCACGCGTACCCGTCGACGTACGAGACGCATGAGGAGTAAACCCGGTGGTCAGCCAGGAACAGCGGCGGCGTCAGCTCGCCCGGGAGAAGTTCTTGCGGCAGCAGCAGCGGCGCACCGACGCACGGCGCAAGGCGCGCACGCGCAACGCGGTGATCGCATCGGCACTGGGCGTCATCCTGGTCGGCAGCCTCGCGCTGTACACGACCGGGGCTCTCAAGGACGACGGCAAGGAGAAGGCGGGCGCGGACGTCACGCCCAGCGCCACGAGCGCGCCGCCGGACCCGTGCGGCAAGCCGGCCAAGGGCGAGGCCGAGTCGATGTCCTTCAAGAAGGAGCCGGCGATGACCATCGACACGTCGGCGAAGTACACGATGAAGCTGGAGACGACCTGCGGCGACATAGAGGTGGCGCTGAAGGCGGCGGCGGCCCCGCACACGGTGAACTCGTTCAACTTCCTCGCCGGCAAGGGCTACTTCGACCACACCAAGTGCCACCGTCTGACCACGAACGGCATCTACGTCCTGCAGTGCGGCGACCCGACGGCCAGCGGCAGCGGCGGCCCGGGGTACCAGATGAAGGACGAGAACCTCAAGGACAAGAGCCTGAAGGGCAACGTCTACCCGGCGGGCACGGTGGCGATGGCCAACTCCGGCCCGAACACCAACGGCAGCCAGTTCTTCCTCGTCTACCAGGACAGTCAGCTGCCTCCCAGCTACACCCCGTTCGGTACGGTGTCCGCATCCGGCATGACGGTCCTGAAGAAGATCGCCGCCGCGGGCGAGAACACCGGCGCCGGTGACGGGGCTCCGAACGCGACGGTCGTGATCGACAAGGCGACGGTCACGAAATCCTGACGCTCAACTGCGAATTTCGGTCGCGCGGGATGCGGACAGGCAACCCGCCGGTCGCCTATGTTGGCCGTGACGAAACTGTGGACGATGCCCGGGGGAGCTGAGGCCCCCCGCAGGCATCATGTGGAGGAGGCGCTGTGAGCAGCGACCCGTGGGGCCGCGTCGACGAGACGGGGACCGTGTACGTGCGGACGGCCGACGGCGAGAAGGTCGTCGGCTCCTGGCAGGCCGGCTCCCCTGACGAGGCGCTGGCCTACTTCGAGCGCAAGTACGAGGGCCTGGTTGTCGAGATCGGCCTCCTCGAGAAGCGAGTGCGGACCACCGACCTGTCGGCCAAGGACGCCCAGGCGGCCATCGACCATCTGCGCGAGCAGGTCGACGCGCACCACGCCGTCGGTGACCTGGACGCCCTGCGGACCCGGCTGGACAAGCTCGTCGAGACCGTCGAGAAGCGCCGCGAGGAGCGCAAGGCGCAGCGCGCGAAGCAGTCCGACGAGGCCCGTCACGCCAAGGAGGCGCTGGTCGCCGAGGCCGAGCAGCTTGCGCAGTCCGACCAGTGGCGGGCGGCCGGCGAGCGGCTGCGGGCGCTGGTGGACACCTGGAAGGGTCTGCCCCGCCTGGACCGCAAGTCCGACGACGAGCTGTGGCACCGCTTCTCGCACGCCCGGTCGGCGTTCTCCAAGCGCCGCAAGGCGCACTTCGCGCAGCTCGACGCGCAGCGCGAGGAGGCCCGCAGGATCAAGGAGCGGCTGGTCGCCGAGGCCGAGTCGCTGTCGGACTCGACCGACTGGGGCCCCACCGCCGCCCGCTACCGCGAGCTGATGGCGGAGTGGAAGGCCGCGGGCCGCGCCCAGCGCGAGCACGAGGACGACCTGTGGAACCGCTTCCGCGGCGCGCAGGACGTGTTCTTCGCCGCCCGCAGCTCGGTCTTCGCCGAGCGGGACGCCGAGCAGGCGGAGAACCTGAAGCTGAAGGAGGAGCTGGCCGAGGAGGCCGAGAAGATCCTCCCGGTCACGGACCTCAAGGCGGCGCGGGCCGCGTTCCGCTCGATCAACGAGCGCTGGGAGGCCATCGGCCACGTGCCGCGGGACGCCCGGCCGAAGGTCGAGGGCCGGATGCACGCGGTCGAGCGGGCCATCCAGGAGGCCGAGGAGGCCGAGTGGCGCCGGACGAACCCGGAGGCACGCGCGCGTGCCGAGGGTCTGACCGGTCAGCTCCAGGCGGCGGTGGACAAGCTCAAGGGCCAGATCGAGCAGGCGCGCGCCCAGGGCAACAACGCCAAGGCCGACAAGCTGGAGCGGGAGCTGGAGGGCCGCCAGGCGCTGCTGGACCAGGCGCTGAAGGGCCTGCAGGAGTTCGGCGGCTGAGACGGCCGGTCCGCCGGACCGTACGACGACGAGGCGCCCGCACCTTCCCGGTGCGGGCGCCTCGTCGTGTGCGGTCCGGCGGACCTCCCTACGAGCGGTTGCGCGCCGACGTCACCCGGTACACGTCGTACACGCCCTCGACGCCCCGGACCGCCTTCAGGACGTGGCCGAGGTGCTTCGGGTCGCCCATCTCGAAGGTGAACCGGGAGGTGGCGACGCGGTCGCGGGAGGTCTGGACGGCCGCGGAGAGGATGTTGACGTGCTGGTCGGACAGGACGCGGGTGACGTCCGACAGCAGCCGGGAGCGGTCCAGCGCCTCGACCTGGATGGCCACCAGGAAGACCGAGGACTGGGTGGGCGCCCACTCGACGTCGAGGATCCGTTCCGGCTCCCGCGACAGCGAGTCCACGTTCACGCAGTCGCTGCGGTGGACCGACACACCGCTGCCGCGCGTGACGAAGCCGATGATCGGGTCGCCCGGGACCGGTGTGCAGCAGCGGGCCAGCTTGACCCACACGTCCTCGACGCCCTTGACGACCACGCCCGGATCGGTGCTGGTACGGCGCTTGCGGCTGCGGCCGCGCGACGGCGGCACGCTCTCGTCGATCTCCTCGGTGGCCGCCTCCTCGCCGCCGAAGGCCTGGACGAGCTTCTGCACCACGTTCTGCGCGGAGACGTGCCCCTCGCCGATCGCCGCGTACAGGGCGGAGATGTCCGGGTAGCGCATCTCGTGCGCCAGGGTGACCAGGGAGTCGCCGGTGAGGATGCGCTGGATCGGCAGGTTCTGCTTGCGCATGGCGCGGACGATGGCGTCCTTGCCGTGCTCGATCGCCTCGTCGCGGCGCTCCTTGGAGAACCAGGCGCGGATCTTGTTGCGGGCGCGCGGCGACTTCACGAAGCCGAGCCAGTCGCGGGACGGACCCGCTCCGGCCGCCTTGGAGGTGAAGACCTCCACCAGGTCGCCGTTGTCCAGGGTGGACTCCAGCGGGACGAGCCGGCCGTTGACCCGTGCTCCTATGGTGCGGTGGCCCACCTCGGTGTGCACGGCGTACGCGAAGTCCACCGGGGTGGCCCCGGCGGGGAGCGCTATCACGTCACCCTTGGGGGTGAAGACGAAGACCTCGTTGCGGGAGAGGTCGAAGCGCAGGGACTCCAGGAACTCGCTGGGGTCCTCGGTCTCCTTCTGCCAGTCCAGGAGCTGCCGCAGCCAGGCCATGTCGTTGATGGCGTCCTTGTCCTTGCCGGACGCCTTGGGGACGTCGGTGCGGACCTTGGAGGCGCCCGCCACGGCGTCCTGCTTGTACTTCCAGTGCGCGGCGATGCCGTACTCGGCGCGGCGGTGCATGTCGAAGGTGCGGATCTGCAGCTCGACGGGCTTGCCGTTGGGGCCTATGACCGTCGTGTGCAGCGACTGGTACATGTTGAACTTCGGCATCGCGATGTAGTCCTTGAACCGGCCGGGGACCGGGTTCCATCGCGCGTGCACCGTGCCGAGGGCCGCGTAGCAGTCGCGGACGGTGTCCACGAGGACGCGGATGCCCACCAGGTCGTAGATCTCCGCGAAGTCACGGCCGCGGACGATCATCTTCTGGTAGACGCTGTAGTAGTGCTTCGGGCGGCCGGTGACCGTCGCCTTGATCCGGGCGGCGCGCAGGTCCTGCTGGACCTCGTCGGTCACGATCGCCAGGTACTCGTCCCGCTTGGGGGCACGCTCCGCGACCAGGCGGACGATCTCGTCGTACATCTTGGGGTAGAGGATCGCGAAGGCGAGGTCCTCCAGCTCCCACTTGATGGTGTTCATGCCCAGGCGGTGGGCGAGCGGCGCGTAGATCTCCAGGGTCTCGCGCGCCTTCTTCTCCTGCTTCTCGCGCTTGAGGTAGCGCATGGTGCGCATGTTGTGCAGGCGGTCGGCGAGCTTGATGACCAGGACGCGCGGGTCCTTGGCCATGGCGACGACCATCTTGCGCACGGTCTCGGCCTGGGCGGCCTCACCGAACTTGACCTTGTCCAGCTTGGTGACGCCGTCGACGAGCAGGGCGACCACGTCGCCGAAGTCGCGGCGCAGGTCCTCCAGGCCGTACTCGGTGTCCTCGACGGTGTCGTGCAGCAGGCCCGCCATCAGCGTGGCCGGATCCATGCCCAGCTCGGCGAGGATGGTGGTGACGGCGAGGGGGTGCGTGATGTAGGGGTCGCCGCTCTTGCGCTTCTGGCCGCGGTGCCAGCGCTCGGCGACCTGGTAGGCCCGCTCGATCTGGCGGAGCGTCGACGTCTCGATCTTGGGGTCGTTGCTCCGGACTATCCGCAGCAGCGGCTCCAGCACGGGGTTGTACGGGTTCGCGCGCTGTACACCGAGCCGGGCGAGGCGGGCGCGCACCCGGTTGGAGGAGCCGGAGCGGGCGGGCTGCGGCGGCGTGGCCGGGCGGATCGGCGGCGCGGGGCGCTCGGCGGACGGGGACCCGCCCGCCCGGCCGGGGTCCGGAGCGGGGGACGGCTTGGGGCGGGCCTGCTCGGCGGAGTCGGCGGCGGACGCGGACCGGTCGTGCCGGGCCGTCCCGCGCGGCTCGTCCTTCGCGGGCGCGGGCTCGGCCGCGGGCTCCGAGGCTCGCTCGGGCTTGGCGGCGGTCAGGTGCTGGGCCTCGTCTGGCAAGAGGGCTCCTCGTGCGCGATCCGGGTCCCCCGGTCAGGCTCCGGATACCCCATGGTAGCGATCCTGGGCACCGGGATCGCCTTCAGGCCAAAGTGGAAGTGGCCTACCGGGCAAACGCATGAGGCGGGCACCGGATTCCTCCGGGCCCGCCTCAGCGGTGCCGTACGGCCGTCCGGCCGCCGTCGCGGTGTGCTCAGACGACGAGCAGCGCCTCCAGGGGCGCTCCGTCGAGGGCCGGTGCCAGGCGGCTGCGGCCGTCGAGGAACGCCAGCTCCATCAGTACGGCGACGCCCGCGACCTGGGCGCCGGCCCGGCGGATCAGCTGGAGGGAGGCCTCGGCGGTGCCGCCGGTGGCCAGCACGTCGTCGATGACCAGGACGCGGTCCTGCGTGCTCAGGTCCTCGGCGTGCACCTCGATCTCCGCCGACCCGTACTCCAGGTCGTAGGACTGGCGCAGGGTGGCGCCGGGGAGCTTGCCCGCCTTGCGGACCGGGATGAACCCGACGCCCGCGCGGACGGCCACCGGGGCGCCGAGGATGAAACCGCGGGCCTCCAAGCCGACGATCTTGGTGGCGCCGGTGCGCTCCACGATCCCGGCCAGCGCGTCGGTGAGCGCGGTGAACGCCGCCGGGTCCGCGAGGAGCGGGGTGATGTCCTTGAACATCACCCCGGGCTCCGGGTAGTCCGCGACATCGCGGATGCGGCTGAGCAGCAGCTCCTGGATGCCGGTCATCGGCGCTTCCCGGAGGGGCGGCCCCGGCCGCGGGTGCGGGTCCCGGACTGGTCGCGGGGACCGACGACCGCGGGCGTGGCCTCGTCGGCGTACGCCTCGTCGCCGCCGTCGCCGGTCTGCGGCTCGTCGTGGTCGCCGCCCTGCGCCCGCTTGGCCAGGACGCGCTTGCGCAGCGCCTTCATCTGCGGCTCGCGCTCCTTGAGGTCGGCGACGAGCGGCGTGGCGATGAAGATCGAGGAGTACGCGCCGGCCGCGAGGCCGACGAAGAGCGACAGCGAGATGTCGTTCAGCATGCCGGCGCCGAGGACACCGCCGCCGATGAACAGCAGGCCCGCCACCGGCAGCAGCGCGACGACCGTGGTGTTGACCGAGCGGACCAGGGTGCTGTTGATCGACCGGTTGGCGATGTCGCTGTAGGTCCAGCGGGTCTGCTTGGTGATGTCCCTCGTCTGCTCCTTGAGGCTGTCGAAGACGACGACCGTGTCGTAGAGCGAGTAGCCGAGGATGGTCAGCAGACCGATCACCGTGCCCGGCGTCACCTCGAAGCCGACGAGGGCGTAGATGCCGACGGTGATGGTGATGTCGTGGATCAGGGCGACGAACGCCGCGACCGCCATGCGCCACTCGAAGGCGATCGCCAGGTAGATCACCACGAGGATCAGGAAGATGCCGAGGCCCTGCCAGGCCTTGTTGGCGATCTGGTCGCCCCAGCTCGGGCCGACCAGCTCGGCGTTGATCGACTCGGGGTCGACCTTCATGTCCTCGGCGAGGGTGTCCTTGATCTGGTCGGCCCGCTCGGTGTCGATGCCGGCGACCTGGATCCGCAGGCTGCCGTCGTCGCCGTTGCCGAGCTTCTGGACGATGGCGTCGTGGCCGGATGCCTCTTCCGCGTACTCCTCGGCCTGCGAGACGGAGACGGAGGTCTTGCCGGTGGTGAAGACGGCGCCGCCCTGGAACTCGATGCCCATGTTCAGGCCGCGCACCGCCAGGCCGACGATGGCCGTGATGGTGATCAGTATCGAGATGCCGTACCAGATCTTGCGGTTCTTGACGAAGTCGTAGCCGACCTCGCCACGGTGCAGTCGGGCGCCGAGGTTGCCGAGCTTCGACATCTCAGGCCTCCTTCGTTTCGACGGGGCCGGCGGCGGGACGGCGGGTGCGGCGCAGCGGCGGACGGGCGCCCAGGCGCTTGGGGTCGAGGCCGGACCAGGGGTGGCCGTCCGCGAAGAACCTGCGGCGGGCGAGCAGCGTCAGGAGCGGCTTGGTGAAGAAGAACACGACCACGACGTCGAGGACGGTGGTCAGACCCAGCGTGAAGGCGAAGCCCTGGACCTTGCCGACGGTGACGATGAAGAGCACCGCCGCGGCGAGGAAGGACACGAAGTCGGAGACCAGGATGGTGCGCCGGGCGCGGGGCCAGGCGCGCTCGACGGCCGGGCGCAGGGTGCGGCCCTCGCGGATCTCGTCCCGGACCCGTTCGAAGTAGACGATGAACGAGTCCGCCGTGATGCCGATGGCGACGATGGCGCCGCAGACGGCCGGCAGGTTCAGCGCGAAGCCGATGGCCGGGCCGAGCAGCGACATGATCACGTAGGTGAGGGCGGCGGAGACCAGCAGCGAGGCGATCGCGATGAGCGCCAGGCCGCGGTAGTAGACCACCAGGTAGAGCACGACCAGGGCGAGGCCGATGGCGCCGGCGATCAGGCCGGCCTCCAGCTGCTCGCCGCCGAGCGCCGCGGTCACGGTGGTGACGCTGTCCTCCTTGAAGGTCAGCGGGAGGGCGCCGTACGACAGCATGTTGGCGAGGCCCTGGGCCTCCTGCTGGGTGAAGCTGCCGGAGATCTCGGCGTTGCCGCCGGTGATCGCCTGGTTGACGTACGGGCTGGAGACGACCTCGCCGTCCAGGACGATGCCGAACTGGTTCTGCGGCTGGGGGTTCTGCGCCAGCTTGGCGGTGATGTCGCCGAACTTCTTGTCGCCGCCGGAGGTGAAGTCCATCTGGACCTTCCAGCCGGCGCCGCTCTGGGTGTCGTAGACGGCCTGGGCCTTCTTGACGTCGGTGCCGTCGACGGCCGCCGGGCCGAGCAGGTACTTGTACCAGACGCCCTGGATCTCGCCGCAGCCGACCGTGGTCTCCTCGGGCTTGGCGCCCTCGCCTGCCTTGGTGCGCTGGCTCTCGTTGGAGCAGTCGAGCGTGGCGTACGCGGCCTGCGCGTCGCTGCCGGAGTCGGTGCCGCCGCCGGCGCTCGCCGACGGGGAGGGGCTGGCCGCCGGGGAGCCGGAGGCGCTGCCGGACGGGGTGGGGTCGGCCTTGAGGGCGCCGGTGACCGCGCGGCCCTGGGTGGTGGCGGAGGCGGAGGGCGTGCCGGTCGCGGAGGCGGACGGGCTCGCGCCCTCCGTGGCCTTGTCCGTGGCCTTCTCGGAGGCGGCGGCGCTCGGGGAGCCGCTCGGCGTCCCGGTGGGCGAGGGAGTGGCGGGGGCGCCGCCGGTGGGCTCGGTGGCCAGCACCGGGCGGAAGTAGAGCTTGGCGGTGGTGCCGACCTGATCCCGGGCCTGCTTGGAGTTCGTGCCCTTGGGGATGTTCACGATGATGTTGTGCGTGCCCTGCGTCTGGACTTCCGCCTCGGAGACGCCAAGACCGTTGACCCGCCGCTCCATGATGGAGACCGCGGTGTCCATGTTGGTCTTGTTGATCGCTGCCTCGTTGCCGTCCTCCGCGACGGCGCGGAGCGTGATGCTCGTGCCGCCGGCCAGGTCGATGCCGAGCCGCGGAGTGGTGTGACCGGAGGCGAACATGCCCCCGGTGAGCGCCACGATGGCGATCAGGATCAGGGCCAGCGAGCGCCCCGGCTTGCTCTGGGCGCTCGCGTTCCGGCCCCTTTTAGGTGCTGCCACCTTCTCGTACTCCCTCTCGGGCCGCTTCGCGCCGGGTGGGCGTGCGGGCGGCCATGACATGGTCTCGGGATCCCGCGCGGGATGCGCGTGTCCCGGGGCAGGCGAGTCCCGCCCGCGCGCCCCGGGACATCACTACTTCGCGTCGGTGTCGCCGTCGGTCTTCTTCGGCGCCTCGTCCGCGGTGTCGTCGGAGGGCTCCGCGTCCTTCTTGCCGAGGTCGACGGCCTTGTCGTCGGAGGCGGCGGCAGCGTCGGAGTCGCCGTCGGTCTCGGTGAGGGCGGAGGCGTCGTCCGGGACGAGGTCCGAGTCGGACTTCAGGTCGTGCTCGATGCCGTGGACGATGCGGTTGTACTCGTCGTCGGAGAGAACGGCACCGATCGAGTTCTTCGCGAAGAGCAGTTCGACGCCCGGCCCGGCGTCGAGGAGGACCGTGTCCTCGCTGACCTCCTTGACCGTGGCGTACATGCCCCCGATGGTGCGGACGCCGGAACCGGGCTGCATCTGGTTCCGCATCTCGATGGCCTGCTGCTGCTTCTTCTTGGCCGACCGGGTCATCAGGATCATGGCCCCGATGAGCACGATGAACGGGAGGAGGGTCACGAGACTCACGGGTCGGTACTTCCTTCACACGACCGCGATGGTGAGCGGCCTGATGGTTGGGGGTGTGCGTGCCGCCGACTTAGGCGGCATCGGCGGAGTCTAAGCGAGTCCGCGCGCATGGAACAACGCTCAGCATGGCACCGGGGTTCCTGCTCGGGCGATTCCCTCGCCGTCACGCCCCGAACAGGTCCTGTTGTCCGTTTCCCCCGGCCTGCGGGCGGGGCGGGGTCAGGCCGAGATGCGCCCATGCGGCCGGGGTGGCGACCCGGCCGCGGGGGGTACGGGCCAGCAGGCCTTCTCGGACCAGGAAGGGCTCGGCCACCTCCTCGACGGTCTCGCGTTCCTCCCCCACCGCGACGGCGAGCGTCGACAGGCCGACCGGCCCGCCGCCGAACAGCTTGAGCAGGGCCTCCAGGACGGCGCGGTCGAGACGGTCGAGGCCGCGGGCGTCGACCTCGTAGACCGCGAGGGCGGCCGCGGCGATCTCCCGGGTGATGACGCCGTCCGCCTTGACCTGGGCGTAGTCCCGCACCCGGCGCAGCAGGCGGTTGGCGATCCGGGGCGTGCCCCGGGAGCGGCCGGCGATCTCCGCCGCGCCGTCGGTGTCGATCTCGACGTCGAGCAGGCTGGCGGAGCGGTGGACGACCCGCCGCAGTTCGGCCGGTTCGTAGAACTCCATGTGGGCGGTGAAGCCGAAGCGGTCGCGCAGCGGGGGCGGCAGCAGGCCCGCCCGCGTGGTGGCGCCGACCAGGGTGAACGGCGGCAGCTCCAGGGGGATGGCGGTGGCGCCCGGGCCCTTGCCGACGATGACGTCGACGCGGAAGTCCTCCATCGCCATGTAGAGCATCTCCTCGGCGGGCCGGGACATGCGGTGGATCTCGTCGAGGAAGAGCACCTCGCCCTCCTGGAGGGAGGAGAGGATCGCCGCGAGGTCGCCGGCGTGCTGGATGGCGGGGCCGGAGGTGATGCGGATGGGGGCGCCCATCTCGGCCGCGATGATCATCGAGAGGGTGGTCTTGCCGAGGCCGGGCGCGCCGGAGAGCAGGACGTGGTCGGCGGTGGCGCCGCGCGCGCGGGCGGCGCGCAGCACCAGGTCGAGCTGCTCCCGCACCTTCTCCTGGCCGATGAACTCGCCCAGGTCCTTCGGGCGCAGGGCGGCCTCGACGGCCTGGTCCTCGCGGTCGGCGACAGGGCCCACCAGCCGCTCGCCGGCGGAGGTGTCGGTCGTGTCGTCCCAGTTCATGGAGTGTGCCTCGGGGGGGTCGCGGTCGGATGGGGCGTACGCGGGTGGGGTCGCCGCCCGCGGGGTGCTTTCCGGCCGGATCGGCGGCCGGGCGCTGTCTCGCGCGGGCGGGGCGGGCGTCAGCGGGCCCGGTTCAGGGTCTGCAGCGCGGCCTTCAGCAGCGGGCCGATCTGGGGCGGGCCGTCGGCGGCCTCGGCCCGCGGGGTCACCGCGGCGACGGCCTCGTCGGCCTCGCGGGTGGCGTAGCCCAGGCCGATGAGCGCGGCGTGCAGCTGGTCGCGCCAGCCGGCGGTGACCGGAGCGCCGACGGACGGCGCGCCGAGGGGTTCACCGAGCCGGTCCTTCAGCTCCAGCAGCAGCTTCTGCGCGCCCTTCTTGCCGATGCCGGGCACCGCGGTGAGCGCCTTCTCGTCGCCGGTGGAGACCGCGCGGCGCAGGGCGTCGGGGGTGTGCACCGCGAGCATGGCCTGGGCCAGGCGGGGGCCGACGCCGCTCGCGGTCTGCAGCAGTTCGAAGACCTGGCGCTCGTCGTCGTCCGCGAAGCCGTACAGCGTGAGCGAGTCCTCCCGTACCACCAGGGAGGTGGCGAGCTTCGCGGGCCGGCCCACCCGGAGGGTGGAGAGCGTGTTCGGCGTGCACTGGACGGCCATGCCGACGCCGCCGACCTCGATCACCGCGGCGTCCGGGGCGAGGGCGGCGACCGTGCCGCTGACGAAGGCGATCATGTCGTACGGCCTTTCGTTGCGTGTGCGGTGTGCGGGGCGACCGCCTGCCGGGGGCGGCTTCGGGCGACGGCCTGCTGGAGGCGGTTCTGGGCGGGGGCGCGCCAGATGTGACAGATGGCGAGTGCGAGGGCGTCGGCCGCGTCGGCGGGCCTGGGCGGGGCGGCGAGCCGCAGCAGGCGGGTGACCATGGCGCCGACCTGGGCCTTGTCCGCGCGGCCGGTGCCGGTGACCGCGGCCTTGACCTCGCTGGGTGTGTGCAGGGCGACGGGAATGCCGCGGCGCGCGGCGCACAGCATGGCGACCGCGCTGGCCTGGGCGGTGCCCATCACGGTGCGGACGTTGTGCTGGCTGAAGACGCGCTCCACCGCCACGAACTCGGGCCGGTGCTCGTCGAGCCACTGCTCGATGCCCTGCTCGACGGCGACGAGCCGGTCCCCCAGCTCCGCGTCGGGCGGTGTGCGCACGACACCGACGCCGAGCATGGTCAGCGGTCTGCCGGGCACGCCCTCGACCACTCCGACACCGCACCGGGTCAGTCCCGGGTCCACCCCCAGTACGCGCACCCGCCCCTCCTTCGCTCGCCTGTTTGTGCAGGCTATCGGGTGCCACTGACAACCCCGCGCACGGCGACGGGCCGACGGGGTGTCTCCCGTCGGCCCGTTCGGCTCGCCGTGCTGCCCGGCCCGGGGTCAGGCGTCGACCTTCTCCATGACCTCGTCGCTGACGTCGAAGTTGGCGAAGACGTTCTGCACGTCGTCGCTGTCCTCCAGCGCGTCGATCAGCTTGAAGATCTTCTTGGCGCCCTCCTCGTCCAGCTCGACCTGCATGGTCGGGACGAAGTTGGCCTCCGCGGAGTCGTAGTCGATCCCGGCGTCCTGGAGGGCGGTGCGGACCGCGACCAGGTCGGTGGCCTCGCTGATCACCTCGAAGTTCTCGCCGAGGTCGTTGACCTCCTCGGCGCCCGCGTCCAGGACGGCGGCGAGGACGTCGTCCTCGGTCAGCTCGCCCTTGGGCACGATGATGACGCCCTTGCGGTTGAACAGGTACGACACCGAGCCCGGGTCGGCCATGGAGCCGCCGTTGCGGGTCATGGCGACGCGGACCTCGGAGGCGGCGCGGTTGCGGTTGTCGGTGAGGCACTCGATGAGCACCGCGACACCGTTCGGACCGTAGCCCTCGTACATGATCGTCTCGTAGTCGGCGCCACCGGCCTCCAGGCCGGCGCCGCGCTTGACCGCGGAGTCGATGTTCTTGTTCGGGACCGACGACTTCTTCGCCTTCTGGATGGCGTCGTACAGCGTCGGGTTGCCGTCCGGGTCGGCACCGCCCATCCGGGCCGCGACCTCGATGTTCTTGATCAGCTTCGCGAAGAGCTTGCCGCGCTTGGCGTCGATCACGGCCTTCTTGTGCTTCGTCGTGGCCCATTTAGAGTGGCCGGACATCTGCCTGTCTCCTTCGCGTAACCCATCTCTGTACGAACGGCAGAGATCCTACAAGGACTCGCCCGCCCGGTACGCGCGGACCATGTCGACGAACAGGGAGTGCACACGGTGGTCGCCGGTCAGTTCCGGGTGGAACGACGTGGCCAGCGCGTTGCCCTGGCGGACCGCCACGATGTGACCCTCGTGCTCGGCGAGCACCTCCGTCCGCGCGCCGACGGACTCCACCCAGGGGGCCCGGATGAAGACGCCCTCCACGGGGCCGCCCTCGACGCCCCGGAGGGCGACGGCCGCCTCGAAGGACTCGTTCTGCCGCCCGAAGGCGTTGCGGCGGACGATCATGTCGATGCCGCCGATCGTCTCCTGGCCCGAGCGCGGGTCGAGGATCTTGTCGGCGAGCATGATCATGCCCGCGCAGGTGCCGTAGACCGGCATGCCGCCTCGCACACGCGCGCGGAGGGGCTCCATCACTCCGAAGAGGACGGCCAGCTTGGAGATGGTGGTGGACTCGCCGCCGGGCAGGACGAGGCCGTCGACCTCGGCGAGTTCCTCGGGGCGCCGGACCGGCCTGGCCACGGCGTCCGCCGCGGCCAGGGCGATCAGGTGCTCCCGTACGTCGCCCTGGAGGGCCAGGACGCCTATGACAGGGGCTTCGTTGTTCATCAGGTGACTACCAGCTCGCTCGACGACCGGCTCGGGTGATCACCAGCCGCGGTTGGCGTAGCGCTCGGCCTCGGGGAGGGTGTCGCAGTTGATGCCGACCATGGCCTCGCCGAGGTTGCGGGAGGCGTCCGCGATGATCTTCGGATCGTCGTAGAAGGTGGTGGCCTTCACGATGGCGGCGGCACGCTTGGCCGGGTCGCCCGACTTGAAGATGCCGGAGCCGACGAAGACGCCCTCGGCGCCCAGCTGGCGCATCAGCGCGGCGTCGGCCGGGGTGGCCACGCCGCCGGCGGAGAACAGCACCACCGGGAGCTTGCCCAGCTCGGCGACCTCCTTGACCAGCTCGTACGGGGCGCGCAGCTCCTTGGCGGCGGCGTACAGCTCGTTGTTGTCGTAGCCGCGCAGCCGGGCGATCTCGTTCTTGATCTGGCGCAGGTGGCGGACGGCCTCGACGACGTTGCCGGTGCCGGCCTCGCCCTTGGAGCGGATCATCGCGGCGCCCTCGGCGATACGGCGCAGGGCCTCGCCCAGGTTGGTGGCGCCGCAGACGAAGGGCGTGGTGAACGCCCACTTGTCGGAGTGGTTCACCTCGTCGGCCGGGGTCAGTACCTCGGACTCGTCGATGTAGTCCACACCGAGGGACTGCAGCACCTGCGCCTCGACGAAGTGGCCGATCCGCGACTTGGCCATGACCGGGATCGAGACGGCGTCGATGATGCCCTCGATCATGTCCGGGTCGGACATGCGGGCCACCCCGCCGTCCTTGCGGATGTCGGCCGGGACGCGCTCCAGGGCCATGACCGCGACGGCGCCCGCGTCCTCGGCGATCTTCGCCTGCTCCGGCGTGACGACGTCCATGATCACACCGCCCTTGAGCTGCTCGGCCATGCCGCGCTTCACGCGCGCGGTGCCGGTCTCGGGGGTCTGGGCGGAGGAGTTGGGGAGCGTGGTGGACACGGGTATGACCTCACTGGGTGGAAGAGGGTTGCTGCTGCACCGAGGAAACGTGAGGGGCCCAGTCCACAGCAAGGGCCAATGGAGAGGCGGTGGCTCGTTTTTCCGGACGCGGGTGCTGGTGGGGGCCTTGGGAGAAGCGGGACAGGAGGGGCATGCGGAACGGGCTGGCGGGTGAGGTCCCCTCGGTACGGCGCCGTCGCGCTCCGGCTCTCAGGCCACCCGGTCCGTCAGGGCCGTGGGAGGCTCGTCGTCCATCTCGAAGGCCAGCGGGAAGGGGGCGTGCCCGGCCAGCCGGAACCAGCGGACCTTGCGGTGCTCGCGGAGCCTGCGCGCCGCGCCGACCGCGTCGTTGTGGAACCGCCGGGCCATCGGCACCCTGCGCACGGCCTCCGCCAGCTCGCCGGCCGCCTCCTCGCCGCCGGGGGCCGCCCGGACCGCCTCCAGCTGCTGCGGTTCCGCGAAGACGGCCCGCAGGGCCTGGCTCAGCTCGCTCTCGGCGACCTCCCGGTGCTCCTCCTCCGCCTGCCGCGCGGCGTGGGCGGCCTCGTAGAGCACGATCGAGGCGGCCGGGTCGAGCACCCCGGACGTCGCCAGTTCCTGGGCCACCGACGCCCGGCGCAGCAGCTGGGCGTCGAGCGCGGCGCGGGCGGCGTCGATCCTGGCGTGCAGCCGGTCGAGCCGGCCGGCCGTCCAGCTCAGGTAGAGGCCGATCGCGACGAGGACGACGATGATCCAGATGAGGGTTTCGGTCACGGGCGGCAAGGCTACCGGGACGCTCCGCGAGACCGGCCAGTGTCCTGCCCGGCCGGCCCTCACCGGCACCCGCCGGGGGCTGCCGCTCCCTGACGGCACGGGTCGGCCGGTCAGGGCTCGTTCGCGCGGGCCGGTCCGCCGCGCGCCGGTGTCAGTCCCGCGCAGGCCGCAGCCGGGCCCGCAAGCCGGCACCGGTGACAGTCCCACGCCGGCCACAGCAGCCCGGGCCAGCAACCGGCGCCGGTGTCAGTCGCGCGCCGGCCGCAGCCGGGCCAGCAGGCCGGTGGCGCCGCCGGCCGCGTCGTCCGCGGCCACCGCGGCCGCGCCGGCCGCCACCGTCTCGTAGACCGACATGATGTCCGCGCCGACGGTCGCCCAGTCGAAGCGGCGGACGTGGGCGCTGCCCCGTGCGCTCAGCTCGGCACGGCGTGCCGGGTCGCCGAGCAGCCGCAGCGCCGCCTCGGCGAGCGCGTCGGCGTCCTCGTTGGCGAACAGTTCGCCCGCCGCGCCCCGGTCGAGGACCTGGGCGAACGCGTCGAGGTCGGAGGCCAGCACCGGTGCGCCCGCCGACATCGCCTCGACGAGGATGATGCCGAAGCTCTCGCCGCCGGTGTTGGGCGCCACGTACAGGTCGACGCTGCGCAGGAGGCGTGCCTTGTCCGCGTCGCTGACCATGCCCAGGAACTCCACGCGCGAGCGCAGCTCGGCGGGCAGGGAGGCGACCGCCTCCTCCTCGTCGCCGCGCCCGGCGACCAGCAGCCGGGTGCGCGGGCGCTCGGCGAGGATGCGGGGCAGTGCCCGCATGAGCACGGGCAGGCCCTTGCGGGGCTCGTCGATGCGCCCTATGAAGCCGATCGTGTCGCCCTGCCAGTCCGGGTTGGGCTCGGCCTTGGCGAAGAAGTCGACGTCGACGCCGTTGGGGATGACGACCGCGTCGCCGCCGAGGTGTTCCACCAGCGTGCGGCGGGCGTACTCGCTGACGGCGATCCGCGCGCTGATCTTCTCCAGGGCCGCCTGGAGGATCGAGTAGGCGGCGATCATGGCGCGCGAGCGCGGGTTGGACGTGTGGAAGGTGGCCACGATCGGCCCCTGCGCCGCCCAGCAGGCCAGCAGGCCCAGTGACGGGGAGGTCGGCTCGTGGATGTGGATGACGTCGAACGCGCCGTCGTGCAGCCATCGCCGCACCCGGGCCGCCGACAGGAAACCGAAGTTCAGCCGGGCCACCGAGCCGTTGTACGGCACGGGCACCGCGCGGCCGGCCGAGACGACGTACGGCGGCAGCGGGGTGTCGTCGTCGGCGGGGGCGAGGACGGACACCTCGTGGCCGAGGCGGACGAAGTACTCGGCGAGGTCGCGGATGTGGAACTGGACGCCGCCCGGTACGTCCCACGAGTAGGGGCAGACGATCCCGATCCTCACGAGCGGCCCTTCGCGGGGCCGGAAGCGGGGTCGAAATCCGAGAGCCACAAGCGCTGGAGCATGTGCCAGTCCTCCGGGTGGTCGGCGATTCCCTGGGCGAAGGCGTCCGCCAGCGCCTGCGTCATGACAGACGTCTTCTCGGCCCGGGTGCCTGTCTCCGGTACCTCGATCGGGGGATGCACCCGTCCCCGCATGACGGGCGAGTCGTCGTACCACAGCGTCACCGGCAGCAGCAGCGCGCCGGTCTGCTGGGCGAGCAGCGCGGGCCCCGCGGGCATCCGCGCGGTGTCGCCGAAGAACCGGACCTCGACACCGGAGGCGGACAGGTCGCGGTCGGCGACCAGGCAGACCAGGCCCCCGTCGCGCAGCCGCCGGGCGAGCGCGCCGAAGGCGGAGCCGCCGTCGTGCGGCAGCACCTCCATGCCGAGGCCCTGGCGGTAGGCGACGAAGCGGTCGTAGAGCGTCTCCGGCTTCAGGCGTTCCGCGACGGTGGTGAAGGGGATGTCCAGCGCGGTGGTCACCCAGGCGCCCGCGAGGTCCCAGTTGGCCAGGTGGGGCAGGGCCAGGACGACGCCCTTGCCGGCGGCCAGGCCGTCGGTGAGGTGGTGCAGGTCCTTGGCCTCGAAGCCGTTCCTGACGCGCTCGGCGCTCCAGGCCGGGAGCCGGAAGGACTCCATCCAGTAGCGCAGGTACGAGCGCATGCCCGCGCGGGACAGCTCCGCCAGCCGCTCGGGCGTGGCGTCGGGCACCACGCGCGCGTAGTTGCGTTCCAGCCGCAGGACGCCCTTGCCGCGCCGCTTCCAGGCGAGGTCCGCGATGGTGCGGCCGAGCGCTGCGGCGGCCGGCTCGGGGAGCTTCTTCACCGTGCTCCAGCCGAGGCCGTACAGCCCGTCCGTCAGACGTTCCCGGGCGCTCATGTCGCCTCGCTCCCGTGAGAGGCGTTCGCCTGCCCGTGGGGCGCGTCCTCGTGCCCCTGGGAGGCATTCTCCTCCCCCTGGGCGGCCGCCGCGTCGGCCTCCGCCGATTCCCTGCGGACCGTGACGACCCGCTGCACCAGCGTGACGAGACTGCCCACCGCGACCAGCCAGAGCGCGATCGGCAGCAGCACGTCGATGCCGGGCACGCCGAAGGCGTGCAGACCGGCCAGTCCGGCCGCGACCAGCGAGATCACCAGCCGCTCGGCGCGCTCGACGAGCCCGTTGACGGCCACCGGCAGTCCGATCGACTCGCCGCGGGCCTTGGTGTACGACACGACCTGGCCGCTGGCCAGGCAGAAGATGGACACCGCGCACAGCACGTTGTCGTTCCCGCCGCCCGCGTACCACAGGGCGAAGCCGCCGAAGATCGCGCCGTCCGCGACCCGGTCCAGGGTGGAGTCGAGGAAGGCGCCCCAGCGGCTGGAGCGGCCCATCTGGCGGGCCATGTTGCCGTCGACGAGGTCGGAGAAGACGAACAGCGTGATGACGATCGTGCCCCAGAAGAACTCGCCCCGGGGGAAGAAGACCAGCGCGCCCGCGATCACACCGGCGGTCCCGATCAGCGTGACCGTGTCGGGGCTCACGCCCCGGCGGATGAGAAACGCGGCGAACGGTGTGAGGACACGCGTGAAGAATGCACGCGCGTACTTGTTCAGCATGGCCTTCCCGAGGGTCGGTGTCGCCGGGCGGCCCCTGCTGGCCGCCGGCTGGCCCATCGTAGCCACGCGCGCGTGTGCGTGACCGCCGGGCACCCGCACCGGCCGGCGGGATCCGGCGGACGGGCCGCGGCGGGCGGTGGGAGGCGGGTTCCGGTCGTTCGTATGGACGCACCGTGACGGGAGTGGAAAGCTCGAAGGATCGCGGGCGTCGCCGGAGCCGCCCCACACGCGGCCCCCGCGTGTCCGCGCCCACAGTGACCTCACCGTGCACGGGAGGCAGGATCATGGGCGACAAGGCACACACCCATCCCGGAGCCGCCGGCAGGGCTACGGCGGCCGACCACCCCGCGTCCGTACGGAATGTGGTGCTGGTCGGCCACTCCGGATCGGGCAAGACGACCCTGGTGGAAGCTCTCGCGCTGACCGCGGGAGCGGTGAACCGGGCGGGCCGCGTGGAGGACGGCGGCACCGTCTCCGACTACGACGACATCGAGCACCGCCAGCAGCGTTCGGTGCAGCTGTCGCTGGTGCCCGTCGAATGGGACGGCATCAAGATCAATATCCTCGACACGCCGGGATACGCCGACTTCGTCGGGGAGCTGCGGGCCGGTCTGCGAGCGGCGGACGCGGCCCTCTTCGTCGTCTCGGCCTCCGACGGCGTCGACGGCTCGACCCGCATGGTGTGGGAGGAGTGCGCGGCCGTCGGCATGCCCCGCGCGATCGTGGTCACGCACCTGGAGGCCGCGCGCGCGGACTTCGAGGAGATGACCCGGATCTGCGCCGAGGCCTTCGGCGGCGACGACCCGGACGCCGTGCTGCCGCTGTACCTGCCGCTGCACGGTCCCGAGGCACCGGACGGGCACGCGCCCGTGACCGGGCTGATCGGGCTGCTCACCCAGAAGCTCTTCGACTACTCCGGCGGGGAGCGCAAGGAGTCCGAGCCGGGCGAGGACCGGCTCCCGCTGATCGAGGAGGCCCGCAACCGGCTGATCGAGGGGATCATCGCCGAGAGCGAGGACGAGACCCTCATGGACCGCTACCTGGGCGGCGAGGACATCGGCCTGGACACGCTGGTCGAGGACCTGGAGCGGGCCGTGGCCCGGGGCACCTTCTTCCCGGTGCTGGCCGCGGCGCCGGCCGCCGAGGGTGCCCGCCAGGGCATCGGCACGGTCGAGCTGCTGGAGCTGATCACCGGCGGGTTCCCCACCCCCTTCGAACACCCCATGCCCGCCGTGACCACGATCGACGGCGAGCCGCGCGAGCTGAAACCCTGCGACACCGACGGCCCGCTGGTCGCGGAGGTCGTCAAGACCTCCTCGGACCCCTACGTCGGCCGGATCTCCCTGGTGCGGGTCTTCTCCGGCACCCTGCGGCCCGACCAGACCGTGCACGTCTCCGGGCACGGCCTCACCGACCGCGGCCACGAGGACCACGACGTGGACGAACGCGTCGGCGCGCTGTCCATGCCGTTCGGGAAGCAGCAGCGGCCCGTGACGCACGCCGTCGCGGGCGACCTGGTGTGCGTGGCGAAGCTCGGCCGCGCGGAGACCGGCGACACCCTCTCCGCCAAGGACGACCCGCTGCTGATGGAGCCCTGGCGGATGCCCGACCCGCTGCTGCCGCTCGCCGTCCAGGCGCACAGCAAGGCCGACGAGGACAAGCTCTCCCAGGGCCTGGCCCGGCTGGTCGCCGAGGACCCGACGATGCGGCTGGAGCAGAACCAGGACACCCACCAGGTGGTGCTCTGGTGCCTGGGCGAGGCCCACGCGGACGTCGTGCTGGAACGGCTGCGCAGCCGCTACGGCGTCCAGGTCGACGTCGTACCGCACCGGGTCCCCCTGCGGGAGACGTTCGCGGCGAAGTCGGCCGGGCGCGGACGGCACGTGAAGCAGTCCGGCGGGCACGGGCAGTACGCCATCTGCGAGATCGAGGTGGAGCCGCTGCCCGGCGGTTCCGGCATCGAGTTCGTCGACAAGGTGGTGGGCGGCGCCGTGCCGCGCCAGTTCATCCCGTCGGTGGAGAAGGGCGTCCGGGCCCAGGCCGCCAAGGGCGTCGCCGCCGGCTATCCGCTGATCGACGTCCGGGTCACGCTGCTGGACGGCAAGGCGCACTCCGTGGACTCCTCGGACGCCGCGTTCCAGACCGCCGGGGCGCTGGCCCTGCGGGAGGCCGCCGCCGACGCGAAGATCCATCTGCTGGAACCGGTGGCCGAGGTGAGCGTCCTGGTCGGCGACGAGTACGTGGGCGCCGTGATGAGCGACCTGTCGGGGCGGCGCGGCCGGCTGCTCGGCACCGAGCAGACACCCGGGGGCCGCACGCTGGTGCGCGCCGAGGTGCCCGAGATCGAGATCGGGCGGTACGCCGTCGACCTGCGCTCCCTGTCGCACGGCACGGCGCGCTTCGACCGCCGCTACGCCCGGCACGAACCGATGCCCGCGCAGGTCGCCGCGCGGGTCCGTGAACAGGAGCGGGCCGCCTCCTAGTTGGGACGCCGGAGCACTCAAGTGACGCGTGGGGACGCTCCGGTGCCGGATCGGCGGACGGCTTCGGCCGTCCGCCGACGAATGCCGGTGCCTGCGGATACGCTGATGACCTGATCAACAGGTGTGCGAACCGGGGAAGTCGGGAAGGCCGCAGGACGACAGTGGCGGCGAGTGGGGGCGGGTATGACCGTTGAGAGCGGTTACGCGGACGCGTTCGGACCGCAGGTGCCGCGCACGGGCGACGAGGGCCAGACGGCGACCTTCGCGCTGGCCTCGGCGGCCTATCGGGACAATCCCGTGGAGGACATCAAGAAGGCCGACAACGAATGGCACCAGTCGGCCGTGAACCCGGGAAAGCTCGCGCTGTTCAAGCCGAACCTGGGCGAGGCCTTCTCCCGCGCGGTGGTCGACCGCATGCTGGGCGGCGACCGCAAGCCGCTCATCCAGTCCTTCGGCACCCAGCCGCAGGTGGTCGTCGAGCACTGCCTGGCCGCCAACCGCATCCGCCGTGAGCGCGACAACAAGCTGACGGCGATCATGGCGCTGTGCGGGCTCGTGTTCCTGCCCGGCCTGCTGGTGTGGCTGCTGGTCTTCCAGCTGCGCACCACCATGACGAGGGGCGACAACAAGCGGGTCTCCGCGGCGGCCACCGCGCTGCTCGTCGCCGTCGGCGCACTGGCCGTGATCTTCCTGGTCCGGATGCCCTTCACCGGCTTCTGGGGGTGGTACGGGCGCGCGGCGGTCGTCGCACCCGTGGTCGGCTGGTTCTGGGCCAAGCGGGTCTGCGAGCACACCGCGGCGGACCTGAGGGCCCGCTGGGACGGCCTCCTGTCGGGCAGCAGCATCGGCGCCAAGGTGCCCGAGGCCGTGCCCAGCAATCCCGGCGAGACGGCCGCCGAGCAGCTGCGCCAGTCCCTGGCCAGGCTCAGCGCCGAACAGCAGTCGAACTCCGTGTTCTACGCCGGTCCCAAGGGCATCCTCGGCATGGGCACCCGCTGGGGTTCCTGGCAGCTCGCCGAGGACCTGGTGCCCGCCCACGCCGACCGCGAGATCCACCCGTTCCGCAGCTGGGACGTCATACGGTCGATCCACGACCAGCTCCGCATGCTGGAGCGCGGCCCGCTGAACACCGGCGGCTTCCCGACCCCGTCGATACGGCACTGGATCGTCACCCCGGTCGGCGAGAACGCCAAGGCGGTCTCCCGGCCCGAGGGCACCGACGTGGAGGCGTACCAGGTCAAGGCGCACGCCATACAGGAGATCTGCAACAAGCAGCAGTTCGGCGCGGGCGACCGGCACTACCTCGGCGTGCAGTGGACGCTGTGGGACGGCCAGCTCGTGCTCACCATGCTGATCACCGTCACCGTGCTGCACGCCACCCTGCGCATCGAGGTCACCGGCCACGCCCTCGGCCCCGTGAACGGCCTGTTCACCACCAAGTCGGAGGCGCCGACCAGGTCGGTCAGCAAGTCGTTCAAGCCGTGGGAGTCCCGCACCATCAAGCTTCCGCTGGTGAACAGCGACGAGGTCGTCCGGCTGGCCGTCCGCGCGCCGATCAGCTGGTATCCCCCGCTGCTGAACTGGCTCGGCGGGTCGATAGCCCTCCCGGAGCCGTTCGGCCTGCGGCACGCCTGGGCCGACCAGCCCTGGCGCCACCGCTTCATGGCCGACGACGCCCTGCGCGCCGCGACCCCGGTGCTGCGGGTGGTCCACGCCGCGGCGATCAAGGTCCTGGAGGAGAACGGCGTCGACACGGAGAAGTTCGGCAGCCGTTCCGCGTTCCTCAGCACGGCGGTGCAGGACCCGTCTCCGCGCAAGGCCGACGTGTACGACGCGTAGGGCTCGCGGGTACGTCACGGCGCCCCGGCCCGGCCGGGGCGCCGGCGCGTTCTCAGACCGCCGGCCAGGCCTCGGCCAGCATCTTCCGGGTGTCCGCCAGCAGCTGCGGCAGCACCTTGGTGTGCCCGACGACGGGCATGAAGTTCGTGTCGCCGCCCCACCGGGGCACGATGTGCTGGTGCAGGTGCGCGGCGATGCCCGCACCGGCAACCGAGCCCTGGTTCATGCCGATGTTGAAGCCGTGCGCCCCGGACGCGGTGCGCAGCGCCGTCATCGCCTGCTTGGTCAGCTCCGCCAGCTCGGCGGTCTCGGCGGCCGTCAGATCGGTGTAGTCGGCGACGTGGCGGTAGGGCACGGTCATCAGATGACCGCCGTTGTACGGGTACAGGTTCAGCACCGCGTACACCTGCTCACCGCGCCGGACGACGAGTCCGTCCTCGTCGGATTTGGCCGGGATGGAGCAGAAGGGGCAGCCGTCGTCGGCCCCGGGGCCGCTCGGCTTGTTCTCGCCCTGGATGTAGGCCATCCGGTGGGGGGTCCACAGGCGCTGGAACGCGTCCTGCGTCCCCACTCCGATCTGCTGCTCCGGCTCACTCGTCATGCCATGCAGCATATGGCTTCGCCCGTTCGCGGCGTGTCGCCGGGGCCGCCCGCGGCGAGGCGGTGCGGCGCCGGCCCGGGCGCCCGCGGCCCGCGCCGCACCGCGGGAGCGATGTGTGCACGGGTCTGCCGGTGGGCCCGCCGGGTCGCGCGGGTGCGCTCCGCGTCCACGACGGGAGGCCCCCGGAATGGATCCCGGGGGCCTCCCCTGCGGCGCGGGTGTGCCGGACGGCGCGGATCAGACCTGCGTCCGCTCCTCCACGACCTTCGCGATCTTCGCGATGGCCTCGTCGAACGGGATGCCGTTCTCCTGCGAGCCGTCGCGGTAGCGGAAGGACACCGATCCGCCCGACATGTCCTCGTCGCCCGCGATGACCATGAAGGGCACCTTCTGCTTCTGCGCGTTGCGGATCTTCTTCTGCATCCGGTCGGAGGAGGAGTCGACCTCGACGCGCAGTCCCTTCCGCTTCGCGGCGGCGGCGAACTTCTCCAGGTACTCGACGTGGGCGTCGCCGATCGGGATGCCGATCGCCTGCACCGGCGCCAGCCACGCCGGGAAAGCGCCCGCGTAGTGCTCCAGGAGCACCGCGAAGAACCGCTCGATCGAGCCGAACAGGGCGCGGTGGATCATGACCGGCCGCTGCTTTGCGCCGTCCGCGCCGGTGTACTCCAGGTCGAAGCGCTCGGGCAGGTTGAAGTCGAGCTGGATGGTCGACATCTGCCAGGTCCGGCCGATGGCGTCCTTGGCCTGCACGGAGATCTTCGGGCCGTAGAAGGCGGCGCCGCCCGGGTCCGGGACCAGCGGCAGCCCCTGCTTCTCGGCGACCTGGCGGAGGGTCTCGGTGGCCTCTTCCCAGGCCTCGTCCGAGCCGACGTACTTCTCCGGGTCCTTGGTGGACAGCTCCAGGTAGAAGTCGGTCAGGCCGTAGTCGCGCAGCAGGCCGAGGACAAAGGTGAGCGTCTTGTCCAGTTCCTCGGACATCTGCTCGCGGGTGCAGTAGATGTGCGCGTCGTCCTGGGTGAAGCCGCGGGCCCGGGTCAGGCCGTGCACGACGCCGGACTTCTCGTACCGGTACACGGTCCCGAACTCGAACAGGCGCAGCGGCAGTTCACGGTACGACCGGCCGCGCGCGTCGAAGATCAGGTTGTGCATCGGGCAGTTCATCGGCTTGAGGTAGTAGTCCACGCCCTCGTCGAGCTGCATGGGCGGGTACATGCCCTCGGCGTACCAGTCGAGGTGCCCGGAGGTCTCGAAGAGCTTCCCCTTGGTCGCGTGCGGGGTGTAGACGAACTCGTAGCCCTCTTCCTCGTGGCGGCGGCGCGAGTAGTCCTCCATGACCCGCCGGACGATGCCGCCCTTGGGGTGGAAGACGGCGAGGCCGGAGCCGATCTGCTCGGGGATGGAGAACAGGTCCAGCTCGTTGCCCAGCTTGCGGTGGTCGCGCTTCTCGGCCTCGGCGAGGAAGTCCAGGTACTGCTTCAGCTCGTCCTTGGACGGCCAGGCGGTGCCGTAGATGCGCTGGAGCATGGGGTTCTTCTCGCTGCCGCGCCAGTAGGCGGCGGCGTTGCGCATCAGCTTGAACGCCGGGATGAGCCGGGTGGAGGGCAGGTGGGGACCGCGGCACAGGTCCTTCCAGCACAGCTCGCCGGTCTTGGCGTCCAGGTTGTCGTAGATCGTCAGCTCGCCGGCGCCGACCTCGACGTCCGCGCCGTCGTCGCTGGACGCGGAGCCCTTGAGGCCGATCAGCTCCAGCTTGTACGGCTCGTCCGCCAGCTCCTCGCGGGCGGCCTCGTCGGTGACCACGCGGCGGGCGAACCGCTGCCCGCGCTTCTGGATCTCCTGCATCTTCTTCTCGATGGCCTTGAGATCCTCGGGCGTGAACGGCTTCGCGACGTCGAAGTCGTAGTAGAAGCCGTCCTTGACGGGCGGGCCGATGCCCAGCTTGGCCTCGGGGAACAGCTCCTGCACGGCCTGCGCCATGACGTGCGCGGTGGAGTGGCGCAGGATGTTCAGGCCGTCCTCGGAGGAGATCTCGACGCCCTCGACCCGGTCGCCGTCGGAGAGCACGTACGACAGGTCCCTCAGCTCGCCGCCCACGCGTGCGGCGATGACCGAGCGCTCGCCGGCGAAGAGGTCGGCGGCCGTAGTGCCCGTCGTCACCACGCGCTCTTCCCGCTCGGAATCGCGTTGGATGATCACACGGACGTCTGACACCGGTCTCTCCTGACTGAAGGCGGATGCGGCGCCATACCGGGAGCGCGCGCAGTACAGGATCGTACCGAGCGTCCGGCCCGTCAGGCGAAATCAGTCCCCGCCGCACCCCTCCCCGAAGAGGTCCAGGTTCTCCTGGAGCGACTTAGCCAGCCGGTCCCGATCCGCCTCGTCGACCTGCACCGGCGCGATGTCCGAGGCCCCGGCCAGCCACCGGAAGCCGCCCCGGCTCTCCAGCCGGCCGCGCACCCGCACCGGCACGCCGGCCAGGTGGGCGTGGCCGGCGAGGCGATAGTCGTCCTCGTCGAGGATGAGCCGGACGTACGGCACCTCGGCCCCCGCGAGCACCCGCAGCCGCACGGTGCCCCCGCCGCGCGGCCCCGGGCGGCGCATGCGGACCACGGCGCCGGTGATCCGCACGGGGACGGAGGGTTCGGCCCGCCGGTAGCGGGCCCCGGCCTCGCGCAGCGCGGGCAGGTCGCCGGGCGAGAACTCGACCGCCTCGGCGGAGGTCGCCGTGGCCTCGGGTGGCCCGGTCCCGGGCGCCCAGGCGACGGCGATCCGGGCACCCTCGCTGCCGTGCACGAGGGCGATCAGCGCCTCGGTGAGTTCCCGGCTGACGCCCGCGCCGACCGCGCCGTCGAAGGCGTCCGCCCGGCCGGTGGCCCGCCGCAGGTCGATGGCCTCGCGGGCGGCGTACAGCGCCTGGTGGAGGCGGACGGCGAGAGGGCGTGCGGTGGCCACGGGCACGAAGGCGGTGAGGCGGTGCCCGCCGTCCCCGGGGCCGAGCAGGACGTCCTCCAGCAGGGCGGCGGCGGCCCGGCGGTGCCGGGCGCCGTGGTGGCCGGCCCGCGCGCGGGTGGCGAGCGCGGCGGCGAGCAGGGTCTGCCGTGCGGCGGTGCGCAGCCGCTCCTCGACGGGCCACGGGCCGGCGCCGGCCGGCCCGCCCGGGAACTCCCGCCACCAGCGGATCTCGTCGCTGGGGACGGTGAGGCCGAGCAGGATCTCCCGGGCGGAGGGGCTGTGGCTGCGGGTGAGGGCGGTGAGGGCTTCGCCGAGCAGGTCGTCGCCGTCGGGGAAGGCGCGGCTCTCGGGGACGAGCAGGCTGGTGCGGCCGCCGTCGGGGCCGGGCGGGGTCCAGCGGCCGTAGCGTCCTGGGCTGCCGCCGCGGCGCTGCCAGCCGTGCCGGCGCAGCAGGGCGCCGAGCACGGCGGGGTCGACGCGGGCGGGCTCGGGCGGCCGGTCCCAGCGGGTCTCGGGGTGGGCCGGCCGCGGGGGCTCGCCGGGCGGGCGGTGGGTCATGGTCTGCCTCCGGTGCCGACCCGCGTCATGATCTCGCACAGCGCCCGGTCGTCGAAGACGCGTGCGGTGGGGATCCGCACGGTGGTCCGGTGGCGGCCGGTGACGGGGTGTCCGGCGAGGTTGGTCCAGTAGCAGCAGTGCCTGAGGTCGAGGCGGTCGTGGCCGGCGCGCAGCCAGTCGTCCCGGGGCCGGGGCACGAGCATCACGACGAGGATCTTGTGCACCGAGACGGGGGTGCGGGCGAGCTTCGCCAGGTGGGCGTTGTCGAGCGTGAAGGAGAAGGTGCGGCCCGGCGGGTTCGGCGCGACCTGGTAGGTCGCCTTGAGCTGCACCTTGATGGTGGCCTCGTCGTCGGCGGTGTGGCCGGGCGCGCTGTGGCTGACGTGCCAGTCGATGCCGGTGTCGGGGAAGGGCTGGGAGAGCGAGCAGCCCGCGGCGGCGGCCACGGCGTGCAGGTAGGCCACCTGCAGGGTCTCCATGCAGGCGGTGGTGGCGAGGGAACCGCGAAGGGGGCCCGCGCGGCCGGGCAGCAGCCCGCCCCGTTCGGGCTGCGCAACCGCCATGGCCAACAGCCTTCCGCGCAACGTGTTTTGCGTGTGCCGGGCCGCTGAACTGCGTTGACCCGTACTCCTGTTGTCTCCGGGCGGCGTACGGCGCAAACAGCCCGGGTATCACCGAACCGGCAGAGACGGGACGTCAGCTGCCGTGGGTGATCGAGGAGTTGTTGGGTATGACGCGCTGGTACGAGGGCCCTTTGGCGGCATTCGACACGGAGACCACGGGCGTTGACGTCGAGAGCGACCGGATCGTGTCGGCCGCCCTCGTCGTCCAGGACGCCCCGGGCACGCGGCCGCGGGTGAGCCGCTGGCTGGTGAACCCGGGCGTGCCGGTGCCCGCGGAGGCGACGGCGGTGCACGGGCTGACGGAGGATCACCTGGCGCGCAACGGCCGCTGGCCGGCGCCGGTGATGCAGGAGATAGCCATGGGGCTGGCGGAGCAGGCCGGCCGGGGGCGTCCGCTGGTGGTGATGAACGCGCCGTTCGATCTGACGCTGCTGGACCGTGAGCTGCGCCGGCACCGGGCGTCGTCGCTGGCGCGCTGGTTCGAGTCGACGCCGCTGCTGGTGCTGGACCCGCGGGTGCTGGACAAGCATCTGGACCGGTACCGCAAGGGCCGTCGCACGCTGGGCGATCTGTGCGAGCAGTACGGGGTGGCGCTGGACGGCGCGCACGACGCGGCGGCGGACGCGCAGGCGGCACTGGAGGTGGTCCGGGCGGTCGGGCGGCGTTTCGCGTCCCGGCTGGAGCACCTCTCCCCCGCCGAGCTGCACACGTTGCAGGCGGTGTGGCACGCGGCACAGGCGCGGGGCCTGCAGGCGTGGTTCGCGCGCAGCGGTGTGGAGGAGGCCGTGGACCCGGCGTGGCCCCTGCGTCCGGATCTGCCGGCGGCGGCCGCGTAGGCGGCGGGGACGTCGGCCCGCGGCCCGGGGCGGTGCAAAAAGGCCGGTCCGCGCTGGCGGACCGGCCTCTCCCGGTGGGCGATACTGGGTTCGAACCAGTGACCTCTTCGGTGTGAACGAAGCGCTCTCCCACTGAGCTAATCGCCCGGGAACGCACTGAACAATACAGGTCCCGGCGGCATTCGTTCAAACCGTTCGCAGGTGGGCCGCCAGTCCCCGCCGCCCGGCGCGCATCATCAGCCAGTGGTTGGCGCGGAAGAGCGGGCGTCCCGGCACGGCGAGGCGCCGCAGCAGCGGCTTGCGCGCGTCGACCTCCTGTTCGTAGCGCACGAGGCTGCCCGTGCCGTGGGCGGTGACGGTCCAGCGCGACCAGCCGTCGACGTCCCCGGAGAGCGCGGCCTCCAGCACGCCCGCCGCGGGGTCGCGGCGCACCTCCCGGACGGTGCAGGCCATGTCGTACGGCAGCAGGGAGCGGATGCGGATCGCCGCGGTGTGCCCGTCGAGCGGGGTGACCTCGCGCACCTGCGGCCACCAGCGGGGATAGTCCTCGACCCGGACGAGCGCGGCGTACACGGCGGCGGGCGGGGCGGGCAGCAGCCAGAGGCTGCGGAAGCGGTGGTGCGTCCAGTCCATGGGCGGAGTCTGTCCTGTCCGGCGCCCGGTATCCGTGACTGAGTACGTTCTGAGTACGCACGCTCATGCCCGTGTCCGTGACGCCCGCCACACTCGCGGTCATGACCCACATTCCGTCCCCGGCCGAGGAGTTGCGGCTCCTCGACGCCGAGCTGTACCGACTGGACGCCCGCCGGGCCCAGTTGCTGGCGCGTCGCGGCTGGCTGCTCTCGCAGCTCCCGCCGGTGCCGCCACTGCCGGCCGCCGTTCCGCCGCGTCCCGAGGCCAGCGGGCCCCGGGTGCAGAACGTTCTGCTGGTGCTGGGCGGGGTGCTGCTCACCCTCGCCGCGGCGGCGTTCACGCTGGTCGGCTGGGGCCACCTGGGGATCACCGGGCGGGCCGCGGTGCTGGGCGCGGTCACGGCGGCGGCGCTGGCCGCGCCGGTGCCGCTGCTGAAGCGGGGCCTGCGCTCGACGGCCGAGTCGGTGGCGGGCCTGGGCCTGGCGCTGACGGTGCTGGACGCGTACGCCCTGTACGCCGCGGCCCTCACGGAGGCGGACGCGACGGGCTACGCGGCGGGCGCCACGGCGGTGCTGGCGGCCGGGTGGGCGGCGTACGGTCTGCTGCTCCCCCGTGCGGCGGGCCGGCCGCTGCTGCTGCCCGCCCCGGCCGCCGTCGGGGTGGCCCAGCTCCCGCTGGTCCTGCTGGCCGTCGCGGTGGGCGCGGACGCCACCGGGACCGCGGCCGCGCTGCTGGTGACGGCGGCGGCGGACACGGCGCTGGCGCTGCGCGTGATGTCCGGGCCGGCCCGGATCGCCGCCGTCGCGGGTGCGTACGGTCTGGGCGGCTGGGGCGTACTGACGGCCGCCGGACCCGGGTGGACGGCGGCGGGTCCGGGGGCCGCCGCGCCCGCGGCCGGGCTCCTGCTGCTGGCGGCGGGCATCGCGCTGGCCGGGGCGTGGGCACCGCGCGCGGGGACGGCGCGGGGCAACGCGGCCGTGGCGGGTCTGCTCGCGGTGGCGGCGCTCGGCGCGGTACCGCGGACGGTGGTGTCGGAGAGCTGGGTGGTGCCGGTGTACCTCGGCTGGGGCATCGCCCTGCTGGCCCTGCCGCGCGTCGCCCGGATCCCCGGGGTGGTGCGCCTCGGGCTCGGCGTGGCTTCGGGGGTGGTGCAGGCGCTGGCCGTGGTGGCGGCGCTGCCGGCCGTGGCCGTGGCGCTGCTCGGGCCGCTCGGCGCGCCGCTGCGCGTCTGGTCGGGGGTGCCCGCTGACGCGCGGGCGGCGGTGACGGCCGATCTGCCGTGGCCGCCCGCGAGCGGGACGGCCGTGCTGGTGCCTGCCGCGGTCGCGGCGGTCCTGGTGTGCGCGGTGCGCGAGCCCCTGTGGCGGCCGCGGGCCCTGGACGCGGCGACGGTCCTGGGATGGGCGGCGGTGCTGGTCCTGCCGCCGGTGCTGCGCCTGCCGTACGCCGTCGCGCTGGCGGTCCTGGTGGTGACGGCGGCGGCGCTGGCGGCCTGGAAGCGGCTGCTGCCGACGGTGCTCGCCCTGGTCACCTCGCTCGTCGCGGGTCTGCTCTCGCTCGCCGCCGAACCGGCCACGCTGTTGGTGTTCGCGCTGCTCACGGTCGTGTTCGCGGTGGGCGCCCGCCGTCCGGCGCCCGTGGCGGCGGCCGCGGCGTACGCCACCGCGCTGCTCTGCGCGGCGGGTGCCGCGTTCGGCTGGCAGCCCTCGCACCTCGCGCCGCCGGTGCTGCTGGTGCCGGTGGCGGCGGCGCTGTGGGCGGCGCGTACCGCGGGCGCGACCCGGGTGAGTGCCGAGGTGTCAGGCGGCGTCGCGGCCCTGGTCGCGGTCGGCCTGGCGGTGCCGGACGCGCCGATGCTGGCGCTGGTGCTGGCCCTGACCGGGGTGATCGTCGCGGGTACGGCCGTACGGCCGGACCGGCGGTTCGCCGGGCAGGTGGCGGCCGCGCTGTTCGTGCTGGCGGCGTGGGTGCGGCTGGCCGCCTGGGAGGTGGCCGTCCCGGAGGCGTACGCGCTGCCGGTGGCCGTTCCCGCCCTGGTGGTGGGCGTGCTGCGGCGGCGCCGTGACCCGCGGGCGTCGTCCTGGACGGCGTACGGTCCCGCGCTCGCCGCCGGTCTGCTGCCGAGCCTGGCCGCGGTCTGGGGTGACGCGCACTGGCAGCGGCCCCTGCTGCTGGGCGTGGCGGCGCTGCTGGTCACGCTGGCCGGTGCCCGTCACCACCTGCAGGCGCCGCTGCTGCTGGGCGGATCGGTGCTCGCCCTGGTGGCCCTGCACGAGCTGGCCCCGTACCTGGTGCAGGTGGCGGGGGCGCTGCCCCGCTGGGCGCCTCCCGCGCTCGCCGGAGCGCTGCTGCTCGCCCTCGGAGCGACGTACGAGCAGCGGCTGCGGGAGGTCCGGCGGGTGCGGGAGACGCTGGGGCGGATGGACTAGGGTCAGCCGGTCACGAGGGCATCCGGTCGCCGAGGAGGGCCAGGTTCTCGATGGCGGCGAGGCCGTACAGCGCGGTGTCGTTGGTGGACACCCAGGTGGCCTCGCTGCCCTCGACGAGGGCCATGGGCCCGGTGACCTTCTCGGTCCTCCAGGGCGCGGACTCCCTGTAGCCGTCGGAGTTGTAGAACTTGCTCCAGGCCCGCTCGGCGAGCTTCGCGTCACCGGTCTTGACGGCGGCGTAGGCGTCGAGGCGGGAGTGGCCCTGGAAGAGGATCAGGCTGCCGAAGTGGGAGCCGTAGCGGGCGGCCTGTTCGGCCTTGGTGGCGTTGAAGTAGCGGCAGTAGTCGAAGTAGGCCTCGTTGAACTCCGGCATGTCGACCAGGTCGATGAGCTCGGCGCACAGCTCGTTCAGGCCGAAGACGGCGGAGAGGTGCGAGACCCCGACGACCGGCTCGTCGGCGACGGCGAACCGGCCGGTGTCCAGGTCGTACAGGCCGGTGCCCTGGACGAAGCCGTTGGGCTGGGCGGCGATGGTCTCCATGGTGGACAGCACGCGCGCCCTGGCCTTCTCCCACTTGGGGCCCCTGCGCTCCCACTCGGTGAGCCACGCCGAGACCAGTCCGCTCCAGTCGGTGCCGAAGCCGATGGACAGGGCGTGCCGGTCGGGGGTGTACGGCTCGGTGCGGATCTTGCGGATGGGGTCGAGGACGAGGAAGGTCTCGTCGGAGTCGACGTTGGCGTGCATGAGGTCGCCGACGCGTTCGTCCGCGGTGAGGAAGTAGTAGTGGCGGCGGTAGGTGGTGTTCGCGATGCGCTGCTGCTTCGCGCTGTCGGCGTAGTGCTGGACGCCGTGCCGGGTGCCGAGGCCGGCCCAGGTGCCGAGGTGGTAGACGTCGACCTCGCCGGTGTGCCGGGTCATGGCCTCGGCGAAGCGGAAGATGTCGGCGCGGCCGGAACGCAGGTAGGCGTACCAGAGCCACAGGTCGGGCGACAGCTCGGAGTTGTCCCAGGCGTAGCCGCCGACGTCGTAGCGCCACTGGTGCCGCACCGTGTCGTAGGTGTGCATGATGTCGCCGTAGTCCCAGAAGCCGTACCACCGGCGCATCTCCACCTGGTCCTTGTAGTAGGTGAAGAGGAAGTCGAGGTGGTCCTCGATCCTGGCCTTGGCGGGGGTGGAGCGGTCGGGTTCGGCGTACAGGCCCTTGCCGAAGACGCCCGCCGCGATGAGGCGGCTGGGCGGGGCGGCGAGCTGGGGCAGGACGCGGACGGCTTCGGCCTGCTCGGCGAGCGTCTCGGCGCTCGGGGTGGACTCGTTGGCCCAGAAGAGGAGTTCGGAGGTCCGGGCGATGCCGTAGGGGGTGCCGAACCCGGGTTCGTAGTCCTCGTACGTGATGTTGAGGCCTTCGAGCTGCTCCGGGTAGGTGTCCTGGCCCAGTCCGTCGTGGTAGAAGCGCAGGTCCATGGGCTGCGCCTCGGGCGACCACAGCCAGATGGTGACCTGGGCCTCGTCGGTGTGGGCGTCGCGGATGTCGAGCTGGGCGGGGAACTTCTCCCAGAAGTCGCGCAGTCCGAACGAGAGGCCGCCGCTCGCGCCGCCGACGTAGCCGAAGCCGGAGGCGCGCCGGCCGCCGCCCGCGGCGATCCAGCCGTGCCCCTTCTTGGTGCGCTTGCGCACGGTGAAGCCGTCGGCGGAGAGCTGGGAGAGGGTGTAGTCGCCCCATTCGGGGATGTACGGGAGCCGGGTGGTGACGCGCTGGTCCCACGTCGACGGGTCGGGCAGCTTCCTGCCCTCGTACTGCGCGCCCTGCACCGCCTGGCCGGGGTCGCGGCGCAGTCCGGTGATGCCCTGGACGGCCTCGCGGAGCATGCCGGTGCCCTCGCCGCCGAGGCGGATGTGGCGGTCGTAGGACCGGTCGCGCATCGGCACGGTGAAGCGGACGCCGATGCCGCGGATGAAGTCGCCGCTGGCCTTGCCGGGTTCCTGGGTGCCGTCGTAGGTGATGGTGTGCACCATGCGGAAGGAGTCGGCGCCCGCGTAGAAGTAGAGGCGGACGGAGAACGGCAGCCAGCCGCGGTGGCCCTTGCGGTGCTTGCCGTCGATGCGGACGACGGCGCGCACCGGGCCCTCCTGCTCGACCCTCACCTCGGAGATGGCGCTGTCGAAGCGCTCGTACGTGACCGTGCCCTGGTCGCCGTCCTCGATCTCCGGCTGGCGCAGCAGCACCAGGCGGCCGTTCCTCGCGATCTCGGTGGCGCCGCGGGTGACGGACCTGACCAGGGTGGAGCCGGACGTGCCGAGCCTGGCGGTGATGACACCGGTGGAGACGTCGATGGTGCCGCCGCGCCGGCCGACGGTGACGGCCCTGGCGGGGGTCGCGGGCCGGCCGGGGGTCAGGGTGAGCTTGCCGGTGCCGGAGCTGACGGCGTGCGCGGTCCACTTCAGGGAGCCGTCGGGCCAGTAGGCGATCGGCCAGGACTGGACGGGGACCGCGGTGCCGTTCTCGTCGGTGAGGGCGAAGCTCTGGCCCTCCTGGTGGACGCCCTTGGGCCAGGGCACGCCGAGGGTGGAGCCGGGCGCGGCGCCGAGGCCGCCTTCCTCCAGCCAGTCCAGGACGACCGGTTCCGCGTCGGTGGTCCCGGCCGCGGGCGCGGCCTCGGCGTCTCGGGCGCCGAGCGCCCAGCTGAACTGGGCGGCGGCGCCGGCGACGGCGGCCGCCTTGAGGAGGGACCTGCGGGGGATCGGGGACATGGCCTTTCCTTTCCGTACGGGTACGGGGTTGCCAAGGGCATGACAGAGAGAGGTACGGCGTCCGGGGCGCCGCCCTTGCGCGGGGGTGGTGGGCACAGGTGAACGGGGGCGGCGCGCACACGCGGGTCAGCGGTGCCGGTACCGCTCCTCCACGGCGACGCCGGCCGCCGCGACGGTCCCGAGGACGGGCACCGCCAGGGGCGCGGCGAACAGGGCGGACAGGGCCACGACGGCCAGTCCGCCGACGATCAGGAAGGACCCGGCGGGGTCGAGCACGGTCCGCCGCCCGGCGGCCGTGAGCAGCCGGCGCCAGGAGGTGCCCGGGGTCCAGACCGCCGCCGCCCGCAGCAGCGCCACGGCGCAGCCGATCAGCGCGACGAGGCCGACGGCCCCGACGAGCGGCCCGCCGGGCAGACCCGCCCGGGCGGCCTCGACGTCCACCCACACCGCGGCGGCCACCACCCATCCGGCGAGCCCGACGGCCCACCCGCCGCGCGCGGCCGCCCGGAAGTCCGCGAGGAACTCCCGCCACCCGCCCGCGACATGGGACGTACGGCGCCGCAGGTGCCGGGCGCCCGCGGCGAACGCGGCGGGGTAGGTGACCAGCCCGAGGCAGGCCACGGCGATCCACACGCCGGTGAGCAGGCACTCGGCGAAGACACCGAACCGTTCGCCGGGGAAAGGTGCCTTGCGGGCGGAGCGGGCTCTCGCGCTTGCGTGCGCCATGGTGACCGTCTCAGCCCTTCAGTCCGGAGGTGGCCATGCCGTCGATGAGGTAGCGCTGGAAGGCCATGAAGAAGGCGATCACCGGTACGAGCGCCACCAGCGACATCGCGATCATGCTCCCGTAGTCGGAGATGCCCTCCTGGTCGCGGAACATCATCAGGCCGAGGGAGACGGTGTACTTCTCGGGGGTGTTGAGGTAGATCAACGGCCCCATGAAGTCGTTCCAGGCGTTGATGAAGGTGAAGATGGCGCTGGTGATGACGGCGGGGCGGCTCAGCGGCAGCACGATGGCCCAGTAGGTGCGCAGGTGCCCGCAGCCGTCGAGCTTGGCGGCCTCGTCCAGCTCACGCGGCAGCCCGCGCATGAACTGCACCATCAGGAAGACGAAGAAGGCCTCGGTGGCCAGGAACTTGCCCGCGACCAGCGGCACCAGGGTGTCGGTGAGCTCCAGGTTCCGGAAGAGCACGTACTGCGGGATGAGCAGCACGTGGTACGGCAGCAGCAGCGTGCCGATCATCAGCGTGAACAGCAGGTTCCGCCCGGCGAACCGGATCTTGGCGAAGGCGTACGCGGTCAGCGAGCTGGACAGCACGACACCGGCGACGGCGAGCAGCGCGTACACCAGCGAGTTCCAGAAGAAGCTGCTGATGGAGATGCCGGAGATGCCGTCGGCGAGTCCGGAGAAGTTCTCCCAGACCGGCTCGGTGGGCAGCAGGTCGAGGCTGGCGATGATGTCCTTGCTCGGCTTGAACGAGGCGCCGACCACCCAGATCACGGGGTACAGGACCACCGCGAGGACGAGGAGCGCGCCCGCGTGCCAGGCGATCGAACCCGTGCGCCGTCGCTCGCCGGCGCCGCGCACGGCAGTGGGGGTGGCAGTGGTCACTTGGCGGCCTCCTCGTAGTGCACCCACTTCTTCTGCGACCAGAACAGGACCGCCGTGACGAGGGCCACCGCGACCACCAGCGTCCAGGCCATGGCGGAGGCGAAGCCCATCTGGGCCTCCTTGAAGCCCTTCTGGTAGAGGTAACAGGTGTAGACGAGCGTGGCGTCGGCCGGCCCGCACCTGGTGTCGGAGACGACGTACGCGGAGCCGAACACCTGGAACGCGTGGATGGACTCCAGCAGCACGTTGAAGAACAGCACCGGCGAGATCATCGGCAGCGTGATGTTCCAGAACCGCCGCAGCGGGCCCGCCCCGTCCACCTCGGCGGCCTCGTACAGCTCCTGCGGGACCTGCTTGAGCCCGGCGAGGAAGATGACCATGGGCGCGCCGAACTGCCAGATGCTCAGGGCGACCAGGGCGTAGAGGACGTAGTCCGGGTTGCCGATCCAGCCCCCGGCGTCGAGCCCGAAGACCTTCTGCGTACGGTCCACGACCGCGTCGTCCGAGAACAGCGCCCGCCACACGAAGCCCACGGAGACACTGGCGCCGATCAGCGACGGCATGTAGAACGCGGCCCGGTACAGCCCCTGTCCGCGCCGCTTCTGCGCGAGCAGCAGCGCGACGCCGAGCGCGAGCAGCAGCTTCAGCGGCGTGGCCACGACGACGTACTTCAGCGTCACCTCGACCGACTTCTGCCAGCGCGGGTCCTGGAACATCGTCGTGAAGTTGTCCAGCCCCACCCACTTCGGCGGCGTGAACAGGTTGTAGCTGGTGAACGCGTAGTACAGCGACGCGATCATCGGCCCCGCCGTGAGCAGCAGGAATCCCGCGATCCACGGCGACATGAACAGATAGCCGGCGAGGTTCTCGCGGCGCCGTCCGCGCCGCCCCGCGGCGGGTGGGGCGGACCGCTTCCCGGCCGGGCGCACGGGCGCTTCCTTGACGAGCGTCATGGTGGTACGTCCCCTCAGCCCGCGAACGCGGCCTTGGCCTCGCTGAACAGCGCCTTGGCGGCGTCGGCCGGCTTCGTCTTGCCCTGGGCGACCTCACCGCCGAGCCGCAGGAACGCCGCCTCGACGACGTCGGCGCCGGACGGGTGCGGGGTGATCTTCCCGAGCACGCCGGCCGCGGCGACGTCCTCCTCGTAGGCCTTGACGCCCTGGTTGGTCTCGTCGGCGGGGGCGAACGCCTCGTACTGCTCGGTCGTGGCGAGGATGCCGCGGTCGTAGCCCATGATCCTGCCGACCTCGGGGTCGTGCACCATGAAGTCGATGAACTGGGCGACCTCCTTGGGGTGCTCGGTCCCGGAGAAGGCGCTGAGCATCAGCGAGCCGAGGTACTGGCCGGTGTCCTTCCCGTTCGTCGTGGGGATCGGCGCGAGCCCGTAGTCCGACTCGCCCTCGCCCTCGTAGCGGATGGAGAAGTTGTCCCAGGTGAACTCGGAGGCGGCGAGACCGGCCGAGAGACCGGACTTGGGCGCGACCTGCTCGATCTTCTTCGGGTCGGCGACGAGCCCGGAGCGCACGCGCTTGTAGCCGTCCTCCCACCACTGCGTCAGGTCGTCCTCGGTGAAGCCGAGCTCGGTCTCGGTGAAGAAGGCTTTGCCGTTCTGACGCAGGTACAGGTCGTAGAGGTACATGATGCCGAAGTAGCCGGTGTCGCCGGCGATCCTCAGCTTGTCCTGGATCGTCTGCAGCGCGTCGAAGTACTCGTCCCAGGTCCAGCCGAACTCCGGCTCCACGCCCGCCTTCTCGAACGCCTTGCGGTCGATGACCAGCGCCATGGTGTTGGCGCCGACGGGGATGCCGATCTGCTTGCCGTCGACCTGACCGTTCGCCAGGACGCCGTTGCGGAAGTTCTCCAGGTTCAGATGTCCCGCGTCGGCCTGCGACTTCAGGTCCATGAGGACGCCGCGCCTGTCGTACTTGCGCAGGAAGCCGACCGCATTCTGGAAAACGTCCGGCGGATTTCCACCGGAGGCCTGGGTCTGGAACTTCTCCCAGAAGGCCGCGTAGTCGGTGAATTCCGGCTTGATCTTGATTTTCGGGTACTTCTTCTCGAAGAGCGCGATGGTCTTCCTGATGGCGATCGTGCGCGGCTCGCCGCCCCACCACGCATAACGGAGCGTCACCGTCCCGTCGGCCGACGCCCCTGCGCCGCCACCGCAGCCGGTCGTCGCGGCCAGCCCGAGCGTGGCCGCCGAGGCTCCCGCCGCCTTGAGGATCGTGCGCCTCTCCATACTTTTGCCTGCCACCGTCAGACCCCTCCCCGCGGCGCCCTCGCCGCTCGCATGAATCGTTTCAAGTAAGCGCTTGCTGGCACAAGGTACGGAGGGGTGCGGGGTGCGTCAATGATTCGGACAGGAATATCTCGCCGCCCGGGGCGGCGGTTCGGCGGACCGCGGCGCACCCGGCGGACGACGACCGGAGTGACTTCGCAGGTCGGGACAGCGCGATCGACCCACCGGACGCGATGCGGCCCACCGCGGCGAGCGGTCCTCCGGCCGGACATCGCCGGATGGCCCAGGCAGGGCGCGGGGCGGGAACGGCGGACCGACGGAGACGACGGGTCGCGCGGGAGGCACGCCGGGAGCGGACGGGCGGACGGCGGCGGGGCGCGGGGGCCTGACGGAAGGGCGCGCACACCGGGCGCCGCCACCCCCGGACGGGACGTGCACGCCGGGCGCCACCGCCCCGAACCGGGCGGGAACGACGGCGGCCCGTCTGCGTTGTCGCAGACGGGCCGCCGTGCCGGGTGGGCGATACTGGGTTCGAACCAGTGACCTCTTCGGTGTGAACGAAGCGCTCTCCCACTGAGCTAATCGCCCGGGCGCAGGAAGAACATTACCCCATGTCAGGGGGTCCGCGTGACCACCCTGGGCGGCCCGCCCACGCCCTCGCCGCGGATCACTGATCCTTGATCTTCCACGGCATGACGAGGCCGAACTTCCACAGGTAGATCCCGGCCAGCACTCCCACGATCACCAGACCGAGCACGGTCAGGATGATGTTGCGCCGGCGCACCTTGGGGTCGAGGGCGCGCTGGGCGGCCTCGGTGACCTTGCGCTTGGTCCAGCGCAGCACCAGCTGGGCCCAGACGAACTCGGTCGCCCAGATCGCCATGCCGCCGAAGATCACCACCCAGCCCGGTCCGGGCAGGGGCAGCATGATGATGCCGGCCACGACGACGGCCAGGCCGACGACGAAGACACCGACCTGCCAGCTCACATGGAGCACCCGCCGCGCCTTGATGAACTCCGGCGCCCGGGATCCGAGCCCCGGCTCGCCCTCCTGCTCGCTGTGCACCCCGTTCGCCCTCATGTCGTCGGCAGCCACGGCGACCTCGCCAGGCTCGTCACTCCCCGTATTCATACGGCCAAACCCTACCGGACCGAAAGCGATCACCGGAACGGGCGCACCGGGCGAACACACTCTCGGCCGGAAGAGTTACGTAAACCCACGCAAAACACTCAGAGGGGTTTACAACGGCACCGTAGGTGGCATGTCGATTTCGCCGACGTGCGAATCCCCGAGCGCACACTGAGCGAAAGGCCCTGGCGCTTATGAACACCACGGTCAGCTGCGAGCTGCACCTGCGCCTCGTTGTGTCGAGCGAGTCCTCCCTGCCCGTCCCGGCAGGCCTGCGGTACGACACGGCCGACCCCTACGCCGTGCACGCCACCTTCCACACCGGAGCCGAAGAGACCGTCGAGTGGGTGTTCGCCCGCGACCTCCTCGCCGAGGGTCTTCACCGGCCCACCGGTACCGGCGACGTCCGCGTCTGGCCGTCGCGCAGCCACGGTCAGGGCGTGGTCTGCATCGCCCTGAGCTCTCCCGAGGGAGAGGCACTGCTCGAGGCCCCTGCGCGGGCCCTGGAGTCGTTTCTGAAGCGAACGGACGCCGCCGTGCCCCCGGGCACGGAGCACCGGCACTTCGACCTGGATCAGGAGCTGTCGCACATCCTGGCGGAGAGCTGAACGAATCCCACAAGCAGCCCGGCGCCGTCCACTCGGGGAGACGGCTCGGGCCAGGACAACCGCATACGGCACACCACGGCGCCGTCCCCGCACGCACCCGCGGGGCCGGCGCCCATGCGCGCGCACCGGCAGTCGGGGCAGTCGGCGCCGCGTAACCGCAGCGCTGCTCCGGGTGCCGGCGCCAGGGCTGCCCGGCACCGTCGGCGGTGACGCTGCGTGATGGAGGAGTGCGGCGTCGGGCGGTCCGTGAGGGGGTCCGCACGTGGTGGGCGGACGACGGGCCGGGGCGCGGGCGCCGACGGGGTGGAGTGCGCAGGCAGTGACCCGCCCGCTGGGGTGCGCGGTGGTGCGCGGCTGGGATGCGCAGCAGCGATGCGCTGGGGTCCCCGATGCGACAGGGCTCGGTGGCGGCAGCGATGCGCTGGGTGTGCGTCGACGACGCGGCTCGGTGACGGCAGCGACCCGCCGGGGTCCCCGATGGCGGAAGGGCTCGGGTGCGCAGCAGCGACCCGCCCCCTGGGGTGCGCGGTGGGAAAGGGTGGTGCGCAGCAGCGCCCGCCCGCTGAGCTGCCCGGTGGCGACGCGGCCCGGTGGGCGGCGGCGAGGCGGCGGGGGCGCGACCGAGGGTGGTGAAGCGTTGGGCGACCGGGAGCGTGAACTCCGTGAGCGCGGTCAGGGCCCGCCCGACCGGGTCGGCCCGGGCTTCCGCCCTGGACGGGAAAATCCCTGTCGGTGGCAACACCGCAGGCCGGAGCACCGTCGCGGGGGCCGTCGCGGGCACGCGCGGACCGGTGGCCGCCGGGAGCCACTACCATCGGCCAGCATCGGCGGGCGTCCGCCCGACCCCCCAGGCCAGGGAGCGAAACGTGCTGATCACCCACGACACCCGGTGCGCGCTCGACACGGTGGTCGATCTGGTGAACACCGCACCGGAGGACGACACGTCACCGGACGGGCTGCCGGATGTCGCGGCCCTCGGCGAGTTCGTGCGCACGCACAAGATCAGCGATGTGGGGGTGCTGTCGGAGTTCGATCTCTCCGCGGTGCGCAAGGTGCGCGGCCGATTCGCGGGGATCTTCGCGGCTCCCGACGCCCGCACCGCCGCCGGCATGATCAACGAGCTGGTGGCCGCCGCGGGCACCACCCCCCGCCTCACCGACCACGACGGCTACGACTGGCACGTCCACTACTTCGCGCCCGGTGCCTCGGTCGCCGACCACCTGGCGGCCGACTGCGGCATGGCGCTGGCGTTCTTCGTGGTGGCCGGTGAGCAGGAGCGGCTGCGGCGCTGTGAGGCTCCCGACTGCCGGCGCGCCTTCGTCGACCTGTCCCGGAACCGGTCCCGGCGCTACTGCGACAGCCGCACCTGCGGCAACCGCCTGCACGTGGCCGCCTACCGCGCCCGGCGCAAGGAGGCGGCGGGCTGACGGCCGGGCCGGACGGCGATGCCGTCGCGGGCCCCGGCGGGTGACGCCGGGGACCACGGGTACGGCTCACAGCAACAGCAGATCGTGCAGCGCAGCCATGAGCAGCAGACACCCGATCACCGCAAGGAAGATCATCAGCGGTGGCTGGGAAAGGGCGAAGAGACACCCGCGCGGCTCGTCCTGACGCGGCGCGGAATCGCTCTGTGTCGTATCCAGCATCTCGCGGTGATGATGGCGCAATCCGCACCCTTGACGCGCCCGGGCCGCCCGCCGAACGAGGGACGTCGTTCCGAACAGGTGGTCTCGCGGGGCGGCACTCACTACGCTTCGCGCGCACCGCCGGCGACGAGGACCCCTGGGACGATTCAGAGGCCCGTGCCGTGCCTCATATGCCGTGCTTCTTGAGGATGGCCTCGATGTCGCTGAAGTCGTCCGCGGCGTCGGTCCGGGAGGCCGGGCCCGGCCGGGCCGCCGGGCGCGCGGACTGGCCCAGGGAGGGCGCCGATGCCTGCGGGGCCACCGCGTCGGGCCGCGCGCCCGCCGCCGCGGCCGCCTTGCGGTTCCGCCGGCCGCCGCGCCGGCGCTCCACGGCCCGCGTGCCGACGAACAACAGCCATGCGCCGCCGAGCACGCCGAAGCCCGCCCAGGCGGTGGGGCTGAAGGCAGTGTCGGCCGCCCACTCGACCGCTCCGGTCATCACCAGGCCGATGGGGACGAGGGCGTAGGCGGCGATCCGGGCGGCCATCAGGAAGCGCCTGCGGTACGCCGTGACCGCCGCGATGCCCAGGCCCGCCGCGGAGACGGCGGAGCAGACGGTCTCGGCAATCATCCGGTCCTCCAGCGTGGGCTCGGTCGGTCGGGGCGCTCGGTCCCCTTCCATCCTGCACCGCGCGAGCCCTGCCCGGCCATGCTCCGCCCCGACATCAGGGACATCTCCGGGTCGCCTCCTCCCCAGGGAGCCCACGGACGTCACGACTCGGGATCGGATCAGGGCCGGGCGGGGACGGACCGGGGGCCGGACGGATCCGGGGCCGCGGTCACGGTCGTACGTCAGCCGGGGCGGCTCGCGCCCGACCGCCGGGCCGCCGGGTGGAGCCCGCAGGTGGAGCCGGCGGGCGGAGTGCTGGGCCGGTGTGATGCGCGGCCGGCGGGCTGGGAGACTGAGGGCATGAGCGACACCTCCTCCGCCCGGCCGGCAGCCGTTCTCGACGTCTGGTGCGAGCTGCAGTGCCCCGACTGCCGCACTGCCCTCGACGATCTCCGCGCCCTGCGCGCCCGCTACGGCGACCGGCTGGAGGTGCGGCTGCGGCACTTCCCGCTGGAGAAGCACAAGCACGCCTTCGCCGCCGCCCAGGCCGCCGAGGAGGCACTGGAGCAGGGCAAGGGCTGGGAGTACGTCGAGGCGGTGCTGGGCCGGGTCGAGGAGCTGGAGCGCGGGGGCGAGCCCTTCCTGGTCGGGGTGGCCCGGGAACTCGGCCTGGACGCTGAGGAGTTCGACACCGCGCTGATCGACGGCCGGCACATCCTGGTCGTGGACGCCGACCAGGCCGAGGGCAAGGCGATCGGCGTGACCGGCACCCCGACCTACGTCATCGGCGGCGAGCGGCTCGACGGCGGCAAGAGCCAGGAGGGCCTGCGCGAGCGCGTCGAGGAGATCGCGGACCGGCTGCTGGCCGAGCAGCGGGCCTGACGGCTACAGCAGCGGCTTCTGCAGGGCGTACCGCGTCGTCTCGTAGCCCAGGGACGCGTACAGCCGCTCGGCCGGTGTGTTCCCGGCGAACACGTTCAGGCCGAGGACGCGCCGTCCGGCGGAGATCGTCTGTGTCTCCGCCAAGAGCATGAGGGCCCGGCCGTGGCCCCGGCCGCGGTGGGCCTCGTCCGCCTCCACCTTGAAGACGAACCCCTGGTCGTCGCGCAGCGCGAGCCAGAGGATCCCCACCCGGGTGCCCTCGTGCTCCAGGACGCTGAACCGCATGTCCTCGGTGGCCAGCCCCCGCGGCAGCAGGGTCTCCTGGTCGCGCCGCGCCTTGCCGTACGCCGCGGCCTCGGGCACTCCGCGCTCGATCCAGCTGCGCGCGTACTGCTCCCACTCGTCGGCGTGCCACACCGCGAACTCGGCCTCGGTCATGGCCCGCGCGCGGCTGCCGGCGGGCAGGGCGGGCGGGCTGTCGCCGAGCCGTTTCTCCATGCCGCGGTTGCGGACCGTGTAGCCGAGTGCCTGGACGAGCCGCAGGGCGGGCGCCGCGTCGGCGGGGACGGTCGTCTCGATGCGGGTGCAGCCCCAGCCGCGTGCCACCTCCTCCGCGGCGAGCAGGGCCACCGTGCCGCGGCCCCGTCCGCGGTCGGGCTCCTCGATGCGCAGGTCGCGGACGCACGCCACCGAGTCGCCGAAGGCGGCGGAGGTGCCGAGGTGGAGGGTGCCTACGGGACGGCTGTTCACGCAGACCTGGTAGTGGCGCGAGCGGGTCCCGTCGGCGTGCTGCTGGAGCGGCCCGGACGGCCGTAGGGTCGTGGTCATCACGGGTGTTCTACCCCGGCAGGGGCCCCGGGGCAGCCGAATATCCCGACGGCCCCGGCGACCGCCACCGGCCGTCAGGGGTCGAGGTCGTCCCCGGAGCGCTCCTCGAAGATCCGCATGGCCTTGGCCGTCACCGGGCCCGGCGTGCCGGGCAGTTCGCGGTCGTCGACGCGGTGCACGGCCTGGACGTCACGCAGGGTGGAGGTGAGGAAGACCTCCTCGGCCCGTTCCAGGACGTCCAGCGGGAGGTCGGTCTCCCGGGCGCCGGTCCACTCGATCGTCAGCTCGCGGGTGATGCCCGCGAGGCAGCCGGAGGCCAGCGGCGGGGTGTGGATCTCGCCGTCCAGGACGACGAAGACGTTCGACCCGGTGCCCTCGCAGAGCCGGCCGGTGGTGTTGGCGAACAGCGCCTCCGAGGCGCCCTGTTCGTGGGCGCGGGCGAGGGCGACCACGTTCTCGCCGTACGAGGTGGTCTTCAGGCCGGCGAGCGCGCTGCGCTCGTTGCGGGTCCACGGCACGGTGACCACGGCGGTGGAGTCGGGGCGTCGGGCGGCCGCGCCGAGCGCGACGACCAGCGTGGGGCCGTCCTCGCCGCGGTCGGAGCCGAGCGGGCCGTGGCCGCCGGTGTAGGTGATGCGCAGCCGGCCCAGCGGCATCGGGTTGGCCTCCAGGACGGCGGCGCAGGCGCGGCGGACCTCGTCGAGGTCGGGGTCGGGCAGGCCGAGGCCGCGGGCGGAGCGGCTGAGCCGGTCCAGGTGGCGGGTGAGGGCGAACGGGCGGCCGTCCACCGCCTTCACCGTCTCGAAGACGCCGTCGCCCACGGTGAGCCCGTGGTCGAAGACGGAGACACGGGCCGACTCGGTGTCCTCGAGCCCGCCGTCGAGCCAAACCTTCACTGGTCCCTACCTCGCCTCGTTCTGCCGGGCGACGTGCCGCGCGGCACGTCAGTCCCGCTCCATGGCCTCGTACGTACCCGACGCTACCGCGAGCAGCCGGGACGCCTTCAGCTCGGTCTCCCGCCACTCCCCCTCCGGGTCCGAGCCCCAGGTGATCCCGGCACCGGTGCCGAACCGCAGCAGGGGCCCGTCCCCGCAGGCGCGGTCGATCCAGAAGGTGCGGATGCCGACGGCCAGCTCTCCCACGCCCCGGTCGGCGTCGACCCAGCCGATGCCGCCGCAGTAGGGGCCGCGCGGGGCGGTCTCCAGCGCGTCGATGATCCGCAGGGCGCTCGACTTGGGGGCGCCGGTGACCGAGCCGGGCGGGAAGGCGGCGGCCAGCGTCTCCGGCCAGCCGGCGCCGTCGCGCAGTGTGCCGCGGACGGTGGAGACGAGGTGGACCAGGCCGGGGTGCTTCTCCACGACGCACAGCTCGGGGACGGTGACGCTGCCGGTGGCGCAGACCCGCCCGATGTCGTTGCGGACCAGGTCCACGATCATCACGTTCTCGGCGTAGTCCTTCTCCTGGAGGTCCGCCTCGGTGCGGCCGGTGCCCTTGATCGGCCCGGACTCGACGGTGCGCCCCTCCCGGCGCAGGAACAGCTCCGGGGAGGCGGTGGCTATCTCCACCCCGTGCTCCGGCAGGCGGATTGTTCCTGCATAGGGCGCCGGGTTGCCGCGGGCGAGCAGCGCGGTGAGGGCGTCCACGTCCGCGTCCGGGCCGACCGGCGCGGAGAGGACCCGGCAGAGGTTCGCCTGGTAGACCTCACCGGCCGCGATGTGCTCCCGGATCCGCCGTACGCCCGCCGTGTACGCGGCGCGGTCGAGGGAGGACGTCCAGTCGCCGGCCGCGGGACCCCGCCAGGCCCCCGGCACGGGGGCGGGTACCGGCTGCTCGCGCACGTCCGCGAAGCGGGCGCAGGTCAGCCGGCCCTCGAAGTCCGCGGCGACGGCCCAGAAGCCGGTGGAGTCCAGGGCCGCGGGATCGCCGGTGACGTCCAGGAGACCGGTGGCGACGCGGTCGCCGAAGCGGGCGAGGGGAACGAGGTCGAGCACGGTGTCGAGTCTATGGCGGGTGTCCGGCGGGTGGCCCCGGCGTGACCTGCGGGCGGGCGTCCCCGGCGTGACCTGGGCGGGCGTCCCCGGCGTGACCTGGGCGGGCGCCCCGGGCGTGACCTGGGCGGGCGCCCCGGGCGTGACCTGGGGGCGGCCGGACGGGTCCTTCGGCCGGCGCACCGCAGCACGCTGCGCAAACGCGTTTTTGTACTGGCCGGGGAATCCGCTAGAGTTCAACACGTCGCCGGGACGCGCAAGCGGACCGAAACGACAGGCGGACGTAGCTCAGTTGGTAGAGCGCAACCTTGCCAAGGTTGAGGTCGCGAGTTCGAACCTCGTCGTCCGCTCGCAGGAACAGGGGGTCTTCCCGGCCCCGTGCACTCCTGGTGGAGTGGCCGAGAGGCGAGGCAACGGCCTGCAAAGCCGTCTACACGGGTTCAAATCCCGTCTCCACCTCCAAGGACGATTAGCTCAGCGGGAGAGCGCTTCCCTGACACGGAAGAGGTCACTGGTTCAATCCCAGTATCGTCCACTGGATCTCCGGATCCCGGATCTTCTCGAAGGTCCCACCCGCGCGATTAGCTCAGCGGGAGAGCGCTTCCCTGACACGGAAGAGGTCACTGGTTCAATCCCAGTATCGCGCACGCAGTGCCCATGATCCGCTTCATGAGCGGTCGTGGTCCCGAGGACGATTAGCTCAGCGGGAGAGCGCTTCCCTGACACGGAAGAGGTCACTGGTTCAATCCCAGTATCGTCCACCGCCGAAAGCCCCCGGTCGTCTCGAACGACCGGGGGCTTCGCCGTGCTCGGGTCTCAGCTGGAGAAGAGCATGTGGCCGAAGCTCTTGTGACGCTTGTGGCCGTAGTGGCCGTGGCCGCCCTGCGGGGCACCCCAGGCGGGGGCGGGCGGGGCCGGGTAGGCCTGCGGGGCGGGCGGCGCCGGCGGCGCCTGCGGGGCGGGCTGCGCCCACTGGGACTCCAGCCGGGTCAGTGCCTCCAGCTCGCCGTAGTCGAGGAAGATCCCGCGGCAGTTGCTGCACTGCTCGATCTGGACTCCGTTGCGGTTGTAGGTGTGCATTGCGGCACGGCACTTGGGGCACTGCACGGTCGGCTCAACTCCTCGCCGGTAATCCTGCTTCATGTGTCGCCAGCACAGACTCTGTCCGGCTGCTGTCGGTTGCACCCTACTTCGCGAAGTTCTCCGCCAAGTCCGTGGGCAGGGCCGGCATTCGCTCACAGGCGTCCACGAGGCACTGCTCGACCTCGTCCAGCGGCCGGGCAGCGGACAGGGCCCTGGTGACGGCCTGGGCCGCGGCCTGCACGGTGAGCGCGCGGGCCGGGACGTCAAGGGCGGGCCAGGGGTCGCCGTCGGCCGGGACGGCCGGGCCCCCGGCGGCGCGGTAGGCGTCCAGGAAGCGGGTCCACTCGCCGGGCGGGAGCAGACCGCAGGCGTACCAGGCCGCCGGGCGCGCCAGGTCCCAGGCGGCCACCCCCACCCCGAGGTCGTCGACGTCGATGAGCCGCCACGGGCCGTCCGGGGCCGGGTGCCGGACGAGCTGTCCGAGGTGCAGGTCGCCGTGACACAGGGTCGCCGTGTCCGGCATGGGCGCCTCCCCGCGGGCCCAGGCGGGCAGGGCGGACCATGCCTTCAGGACGGTGGGCGTGGCGGTGTGCGGGGCGGCGGCCGTCAGGCGGGCGACGGCGCGGGCGGCCTTCTCGGGGCCGCGCATCGGGGGCAGCGGGGTCGGCGCGGGGGCGCGGTGCAGGCGGGCGAGGAGCGTGGCGGCGGCCTCCCAGGGGGCGGCGTCGGGGTCGTCGGGGTCCACGGGGGCGCCGTAGGGCCAGAAGGTGACCAGGCGGCCGTGGAGGGTGACCGGGGCCGGGTCGGCCGGGGGCAGGAGGACCTCGGGGAGCCGGGAGGCCGTGGTGAGCCGCGCGGCGAGCAGGCCGGGGTCCGTACCGGGGGCGTGCGCCTTGGCGACCGTGGCCGCGTGGCGGACCACGGTCGCGTCCGCGCGGTCGGCGAGGGTCGTGACGGTGGCTGCGCCGCAGAGGCAGGCGTCGGGTGCCGGGTGGGCGACGGCGCCTGCCTCGGCCGTGAGTGCGGTGAGGAGCGGGGGTGTCGTCGTCATGCGGGTTCCCGGGGAGTGAGGGCGGTGACGGTGAGGGTACGCCGGGGTGACGGCGGCCGTGACGGTACGCCCGGGCGGCGAGGGCCGTGGCCCTTGGCCGGTGCCCAGGGAGGGAGACCTGGCGCGGGCTCCTGGGCGGTGCCCGTGGCAGGAGTGCGCAGGTCAGCCGGTGGCGGTCCCCTGGGCGGTGAGTCAGGACCGGTCGCCCGGGAGGTCAGCCGGGGCTGTGATCGCGGCGGGGGTTCGCCCGAGGGGTGCGTCCCGGACCGTCTGCGTCGTTTCGCGGCCGTGGTGGCCGCAGCCGGGCGAGCCGGGAAAGGCAATGCCGGCGCAGCTCCCCAGCTGCGCCGGCATCTGTGCCGTCCGCCGCACCCCCGTCCCCACGGGGTTATGGGTGGATGTCCCCGCCCGGACCGCTCTTCCGGGCCTGGGGTCGCCGCTCAGCGCCCCAGCATCACGCCCACGGACGACGCCTGTGTGGCCACTGTCTCCCAGCCGTCGAAGACGACGAGGAGCAGGACCGCCAGGGGAAGGGCCATCAGCGTCGCCACCAGGGGGTGGCGGCGGCCCTGACGGCGCGGACGGAGCGCGGCGTACGCCCTGCGCCCCTCCTCGCGGACCAGCGTCCGCGGTGCCGTGTGGGCCATGGTCCCTCTCCTGAACCTGCTTGGTTGTGGTTGGCAGCGGCGGGTGTCTGACCTCGGGGGACGAGTGCTGCACCCGCCGCTTGACCTCAAATCTAGGTTCGCGGCGGGCACCCCACGTCATGCCCTCGTACCGATCTGCGGGCCTCCCGGAGGATGAGCCGTGGGCGGGGGCCTACTCCCCTGGGTGGAGACGGGCTCCTACGTCTCGGGGTCTTCCCGGAGGGGACGTCCGGTCTGCCCCTGCTTTTCCGAGCCGTCCTCCCGGGGCACCGGCTGCTCGACGAGGGCGAGGACCCGGTTCGCCATGAAGCGTGCCGTGCGGACCACGGCACCGGTACGGGTGACTTCGCTCACTTCCACCACCCCTCGTCGCACCGCCGTCTCCACGCGGCGGCCCGCCCTGCTCGCCACCACCTCGTAGGTCCGTGTCGTGTCGCCGGCGTCGACGACTATTTCCACGCGGTCACCCTTCACGGGTCCAATCCCCCTTCTGCGACGGACGGTTGACAGCCCGGACGGGACGAAGTCGTCCTGCTCGGGGGCTCTCTGACCACTCTTCAAGTGTCCCACCCGGCACTGACAATCGATCGGGGCGAGAGGGCGCGGCCTCTGCGCGCGGGCGGCCGGGGAAACGTAAGCTGTGGCACGTCACACGGACCGGGCAGCGGGGATGAACATGGCGATGATGCGCCTGAGGCGCGAGGACCCGCGCGTCGTCGGCTCGTTCAAGCTTCACCGACGGCTCGGCGCGGGCGGCATGGGTGTGGTCTACCTGGGCTCCGACAAGAAGGGGCAGCGGGTCGCCCTGAAGGTGATCCGGCCCGACCTGGCGGAGGATCAGGAGTTCCGGTCGCGGTTCGCCCGTGAGGTGTCGGCCGCCCGGCGGATCCGGGGCGGGTGCACGGCCCGGCTGGTGGCGGCGGACCTCGACGCGGAGCGGCCGTGGTTCGCCACGCAGTACGTGCCCGGCCCGTCCCTGCACGACAAGGTGGCCGACGAGGGCCCGCTGGCCGCCGCCGAGGTGGCTGCCATCGGGGCGGCCCTGTCGGAGGGCCTGGTGGCCGTGCACGAGGCGGGGGTCGTCCACCGGGACCTCAAGCCGTCCAACATCCTGCTGTCCCCCAAGGGGCCGCGGATCATCGACTTCGGCATCGCCTGGGCGACCGGGGCCTCCACGCTCACCCATGTCGGCACGGCGGTCGGCTCGCCGGGTTTCCTCGCCCCCGAGCAGGTGCGGGGCGCCGCGGTCACCCCGGCCACGGACGTGTTCTCGCTGGGCGCCACGCTCGCCTACGCCTGCACCGGTGACTCGCCCTTCGGGCACGGCAGTTCCGAGGTGATGCTCTACCGCGTGGTCCATGAGGAGCCGCAGCTGCACGGTGTCCCGGACGCGCTGGCCCCGCTGGTCCGGGCGTGCCTGGCCAAGGACCCCGAGGAGCGGCCCAGCACGCTGGACCTGTCGCTGCGGCTGAAGGAGATCGCGGCCCGCGAGGCCCAGGGCCTGATCGACGGGCGTCCGCCCGCGCCGCGCGGTGGCGAGGCGGACCGGCTCACCGGACGGCTCGCCGACACCTATCCGGAGCAGCAGCGCGGCGGCCCGGTGTCCCGGCGCCCGCAGGGGCCGCCGGGCGCGCCCGGCCCCCGGACCGGCGGGCGCGGGCCGGCGCCGGTGCGGGGCGGGGCGCCGTCCCGGGGCGGTCCGGTGCCCTCGCGCGGCGGCGGGGCGCCGCGGAGCACGGGGTCGTCGTCGCGGTCGGGGGCGCGGCCCACGCCGGTCTCCCGGAACACGCCGGTGCCCAGGGAGACACCGGCGGGCAGGAACACGCCGGTCCCGCGCGACACGCCCGCCTCGCGCGGCGGACGTTCCCGCAACGGGAAGCGTCCCGTGCCGCGCGGCGGCACCGGGCGGCCGGCGCCCCGGAGCACCGGGACCGGGCTGCGGCCCGCCAATCCCCGGCTGCTGCGGCAGCGGCTGTTCGTGTTCGTCGTGGTCACCTTGCTGGTGGCCCTGGGCATCGCCGTGGTGCAGGGCTGCCAGGGACCGGCCCGGGGGCTCGGCGACGAGCCGGGCGGGGGCCGCGAGCGGCAGGAGCGGGTGCGGACCGTGCGGACCGACTACCGCCCGCTGGACCGGGAGCCGTTGATGTCCCAGCGGTACGAGTCCACGTTCGAGCTGCCGGAGTAGCCGTACGGCTCGGCGGCGGGGGTCCGGGCCGTACTCGTCACGGCCGGGGGCGTCCGGGCCGTACTCGTCACGGCCGGGGGCGTCCGGGCCGCGGTCGTCACGGCTCGCGGCGTCCGGGCCGCGGTCGTCACGGCTGGGGGCGGTGCGTCGCGACCGCGTAGAAGGCGACCGCCGCCGCGGCGCCCACGTTGAGCGAGTCCACGCCGTGCGACATCGGGATGCGGACCCGTTCGTCGGCGGCGGCCAGCGCCCGGCGGGTCAGGCCGTCGCCCTCCGCGCCGAGCATCAGGGCGACCCGGTCCATGCGGTGCGGGGCGGCCTCGTCGAGGGTCCGCGCCTCCTCGTCGGGGGTGAGGGCGAGCAGGGTGAAGCCGGCCTCGCGGACCCGCTCCAGGCTCTTGGGCCAGCCGTCGAGACGGGCGTACGGGACGGAGAAGACCGCGCCCATGGAGACCTTCACGCTGCGGCGGTAGAGAGGGTCGGCACAGTCCGGGGACAGCAGCACCGCGTCCATGCCGAGGGCCGCCGCCGAGCGGAAGATGGCGCCGATGTTGGTGTGGTCGTTGACCCCCTCCATGACCACCACGCGGCGGGCGGTGCGGAGCAGGCCGGCCGCCGTGGGCAGCGGCTTGCGCTGCATGGAGGCGAGGGCGCCGCGGTGCACGTGGTAGCCGGTGACGCGTTCGGCGATTTCCGGTTCGACCACGTACACGGGGGCCGGGAGGTCGTCGACGACGTCGCGCATGGCGTCGACCCACCTGGCGGAGAGCAGCATCGACCGCATCTCGTACCCGGCGTCCTTGGCCCGCCGGATGACCTTCTCGCCCTCGGCGACGAACAGGCCCTCGGCGGGTTCGCGTCTGCGGCGCAGCTCGACATCGGTCAGGCCGGTGTAGTCGTGCAGGCGCGGATCGTCGGGGTCCTCGACGGTGATGAGATCGGCCACGGGGTGGTACCGCCTTGCTGTGGATGGGCTGCGATCGACGGGGAAACGGCCCCGGTCACTCCGGGCTACGCCGAGGGGGCGGGGCCGACGCCGACGACCTCTCCGATGACGATCACCGCGGGCGGCCTGACCTCCTGGGCACGGACCGTCTCGGCGACCGTGGCCAGGGTGGCGTCGACCCGGCGCTGGGCCGCCGTCGTGCCCTCCTGCACCAGGGCGACCGGGGTCAGCGGGGACTTGCCGTGCGCGATCAGGGTCTCGGCGATCTTGCCGATCTTGTCGACGCCCATGAGGACCACCAGCGTGCCGGTGAGCCTGGCGAGCGACGGCCAGTCGACCAGCGAGCGCTCGTCGTCCGGGGCGACATGGCCGCTGACCACCGTGAACTCGTGGGCGACGCCCCGGTGGGTGACCGGGATGCCCGCCGCGCCCGGGACCGAGATCGAGCTGGAGATGCCGGGGACGACCGTGCAGGGGATGCCCGCCTCGGCGAGTGCCTGGAGTTCCTCCATGCCGCGGCCGAACACGTACGGGTCGCCGCCCTTCAGCCGGACGACCGACTTGCCCTGCTTGGCGTGCTCGATGAGCGCGTTGTTGATGGCCTCCTGCGCCATGAAACGGCCGTACGGGATCTTCGCCGCGTCGATCACCTCGACGTGCGGGGGCAGCTCCGCGAGGAGGTCGCGCGGACCGAGGCGGTCGGCGATGACCACGTCCGCCTCCGCGAGCAGGCGCCGGCCGCGGACCGTGATCAGGTCCGGGTCGCCGGGCCCGCCGCCGACCAGGGCGACGCCCGGGGTGCGGGTGCGGTGGTGCGGGGCGACGAGGGTGCCGTCGCGCAGTCCCTCCACCACCGCGTCGCGCACGGCGGCGGTGTGGCGGGGATCGCGGGACCTGCGGTCGGTGGTGAGGACCGCGACCGTGACGCCCTCGCTGTGGCCCGTGGCCGGCGTCCAGGCGGTGGCGGCGTCCGCGTCGTCGGAGCGCACGCACCACACCCGGTGGCGTTCCGCCTCGGCGGACGCGGCCCGGTTGGCCTCGGTGTCGCTGGTGGCGATCAGGGCGTACCAGGCGTCGGCGAGGTCGCCGTCGGCGTACGGGCGCCGCTCCCAGGTGATCTCGCCCGCGTCGGCCATCGCCTCCACGGAGGGGGTGGCCTCGGGGGAGACGAGGCGGATGTCGGCGCCCGCCGCGATCAGGGCCGGGAGACGGCGCTGGGCGACCTGGCCGCCGCCGAGGACGACGACCCGGCGGCCGGTCAGGCGGAGGCCTACGGGATAGGCGGGGTGTTCGGCCATGAGGGGATGGCTCCTCGTGCGGGCAGGCGGGGGCGCTTCGGCATCGGAGCAGCCCTGACGTGCGGATTTTAGAGTGCGCGGGGGGCAGGCGGCAGGGGCGGTCCGATGGCTGAACACCGGACCGCCCCGCGGGGCGCGCCTACTTCTCGGTGACGCCCGCCGAGTCGAACGTCGCCACCTCGTGCATCGCCCGGGCCGTGCTCTGGACCATCGGCAGGGCCAGGAGGGCGCCGGTGCCCTCGCCGAGCCGGAGGTCGAGGTCCACCAGCGGGCGCAGGCCCAGCTTGTTCAGGGCGGCCACGTGGCCGGGCTCCGCGCTGCGGTGGCCCGCGATGCAGGCCGCCAGCACCTCGGGCGCGATCGCGCGGGCCACGAGGGCCGCGGCGCCCGCGCTGACGCCGTCGAGGATCACCGGCGTCCGCAGGGAGGCGCCGCCGAGGAGCAGGCCGACCATGGCCGCGTGCTCCAGGCCGCCGATCGCGGCGAGGACGCCGATCGGGTCGGCCGGGTCCGGCTGGTGCAGTTCGATGGCGCGGCGCACCACCTCGGTCTTGCGGGCCAGCGTCTCGTCGTTGATGCCGGTGCCGCGGCCGGTCACCTCGGCCGGGTCGGTGCCCGTGAAGACGGAGATCAGCGCGGCGGAGGCGGTGGTGTTCGCGATGCCCATCTCGCCGGTCAGCAGCGCCTTGTTGCCGGCCGCGACCAGGTCACGGGCGGTCTCGATGCCGACCTCGATGGCCTGCTTGACCTCCTCGCGCGTCAGCGCCGGGCCGGTTGTCATGTCGGCCGTGCCCGGCCGGACCTTGCGGGGCAGCAGGCCGGGGGTGGCCGGGAGGTCGGCGGCGACACCGACGTCGACGATGCAGACCTCGGCGCCCACCTGGTTGGCGAACGCGTTGCAGACCGCTCCCCCGCCGAGGAAGTTCGCCACCATCTGCGCGGTGACCTCCTGCGGCCACGGTGTGACGCCCTGGGCGTGCACACCGTGGTCGCCGGCGAAGATCGCGACGGCCGCGGGCTCCGGGATCGGCGGCGGGCACTGGCGGGACAGCCCGGCCAGCTGCGCGGAGATGATCTCCAGCATGCCGAGCGCGCCGGCCGGCTTCGTCATCCGCTTCTGCCGCTCCCACGCCTCGCCGAGCGCCTTCGCGTCGAGCGGGCGGATCTGGGCGACGGTCTCCGCGAGCAGGTCGTGCGGCTCCTCGCCGGGCAGCGCGCGACGGCCGTACGTCTCCTCGTGGACCACCCAGGACAGCGGGCGGCGCTTGGACCAGCCGGCCTGCATCAGCTCGGGCTCGTCCGGGAACTCGTCGACGTACCCGACGCACAGGTACGCGATGACCTCCAGGTGCTCGGGCAGGTCGAGGGCACGGACCATCTCGCGCTCGTCGAAGAAGCTGACCCAGCCGACCCCGAGGCCCTCCGCGCGGGCGGCGAGCCACAGGTTCTCCACCGCGAGGGCGGCGGAGTACGGCGCCATCTGCGGCTGGGTGTGGCGGCCGAGGGTGTGACGGCCGCCGCGGGTCGGGTCCGCGGTGACGACGATGTTCACCGGGGTGTCGAGGATCGCCTCGATCTTCAGTTCCTTGAACTGCTTGGCCCGGCCCTTGGGCAGCGACTTCGCGTACGCCTCCCGCTGGCGCATGGCCAGCTCGTGCATCGTGCGGCGGGTCTCCGCCGAGCGGATGACGACGAAGTCCCAGGGCTGCGAGTGGCCCACGGAGGGCGCGGTGTGGGCCGCCTCCAGGACGCGCAGCAGCACCTCGTGCGGGATGGGGTCGCTGCGGAAGCCGTTGCGGATGTCGCGCCGCTCGCGCATGACCTTGAGGACGGCCTCGCGCTCGGCGTCGTCGTAGGCGGGCGCGGCGGGGCCGGTGGACTGTCGTGCTTCTGCCACGGGGGCCGTGCCCTCTGCTTCCTGGTCTTCCTGGCCGGCGCCCCGGGTGTCCAGGTCGTCGGCCTGCTGTACGAGTGCCGCGTCCGCCTCCGCCGCCGCGGGGGCGGGCACCGGTTCCGCCTCGCGCGGCGCGGGGACCGTGACGGCGGGCTGCGGCTGCGGCTGCGGCGGGACCGCGGCCTGGCCGTCCGGAACCGCCACCGCGCCGTGCGGCGGGGTGGGGGCGCCCGGCACGGTGCCGTCCACCGGGACCAGCCGGCCGAGCGGCTGCTGGGGGGCGGGACCGTCCTCGGCGGGAGCCGGCGCGGAGTCCGGTACGGGCTGTGGGCCGGGCGCGGGTGCCTCGGCGGGGGGTGCGGCCGCCACGGGTACGCCGGCCACGGGAACGTCCGGTGCGGGGTCCGTCGCGGGGGCCTCGGCGGCGGGCGCGGGCGCTTCGGTGGCGGGCTCCTCGGTGGCGGGCGCCTCGGGGTGGGCCGCGGGCCGGTCGTCCGGCGCGGGGGCGGCGGAGCCGGCGGTGACGTCCGCGGCGCCCGCCGGGGTGGGCTGCTCGGGGGCCGGCTGCGGGGCCGCGTCCGCGGGCTGCGGGGCGGGGGTGGGTACGGCCTCCGCCGCGAGCGCGGCGGTGGGCGCCTGCGGGGCCGGCGCGACGGGGGCGACGGCTTCGGCAGCCTCCGGGACTTCCGAGGTCTCGGAGGTCTCCGAGGTCTCGGTGGCGGTCGGCTCGGGGGTGGGAGCCGCCTCGGGCGTCACGGGCTGGGGAGCCTGGGCTGCCCCGGGCACGACGGCCTCGGGGGCCTCCTGGCCCTCGTGAACCTGCGGGGTGGCCTCCGGTGCGAACGGCTCATCGGCGGTCACCGGTGCTTGCTCGGCCACGGCCTGCGCGGGCGCCTGGTGCGTCTCCGTCCCGGCCGTCCCGGCGGTTTCCGGTGCCTCGGGCGTCTGGACCGCGGCGGGTGCCGCTGTCTCCGGCGCCCCGGGGGCCTCGGGAGCGGCCTGCCGCTCGGGCGCCGCGGTCTCCTGCGCCGCCTCGGGCGCGGGGGTCGCCTCGGGCGCGGGGACCGACTCGGGCGCGGGGGCCGCCTCGGAGGGGGCGTCGGGACCCTGATCCTGGACCGGCACGGCGACCGGACCCTGTACGGGTTCGGCGGGCTGCGGCTGGACCGGCTCGGCGGGCTGCGGCAGCGGCTGCTCCGCCTCCACGGCGGGAACGGCGCCCTCCGCAGCGACGAGGGGCTGCTCGGCGGGAACGTCACCTTCCGCCACGGGAGCGGTCTGCTCCACGGGGACGTCACCCTCCGCGGCGGCGAGGGCCTGCTCGGCGGGGACGGCGTCCGCGCCCTGGGGGGCCTCGGCGGGGAGCGGCGCGGCGGCGGGAGCCTGGTCGGTGTCGGCCGGAACGGGCGTGGCGGCGGCAGCCTGGTCCGCGCCGGCCTCGGCGGGCACCTGGCCGGCGTCGTCCGCGACGGCTGCCGGGGCGGGAGCCTCTGCGGCGTCCTCGGCGACTGCGGCGGGCGCCTCGGCAGCGGCGTCCGCCACGGGGGCGGCAGCCGGGTCCTCCCCGCCCGCCTCGGCGACCGGGGCCACGGCGGACGCCGCGCCGGCGTCACCGGCCGGGGCGGCGACGGCGGGAGTCCCGGCCGTGGGGTCCGTGGCCGGCTGCGAGCCGTCGGCGGCCGGCGGGGCCGCGCCTTCGGCGGCCTCCGGGGCCTCGGCGTGGGGCGCGGTGTCCGGGACCTGCGTGCCGGTGCCGGGGAGGTGAGCGGCCTCCGGTGCCGTGGCGGGGGCCGCCGCTTCCTGGGCGGGCGGGACCGCCGCCTGGGTGGCGAGGCGGGCCATCGTCGCCTGGGCCGCGTCGGCGGGCTCAGGCAGGGGTGCCGCGGGGGCGGCCGCTTCCACGGGTGCGGACTCGGGTGCCGCCTCGGGGGCGGCCGGCGCCGGGGCCTGCGCGCCCCACGGCGCGGCGACCTGCGGCGCGGCGACCTGCGGGGCGTCGAGGTACTCGGGGCCGGTGGTCGCCGGGCCGGGCTGACGGACCGGTGCGCCCGCGGGCCCGCGGTCGGCGAGGGAGCGGACCGGGCTGGCGGAGGCGTCGGGGATGGGCGGGCCGAGGTGGAGCGGACGGCGCGGGGTGATCGGCGGGATCGGCGTCGTCGGCGCGGTCGGCGGGGTGTGGTTCGGCAGGCGGACGCCGCCGAGGTCGACGGAGCCGCTGTCCCGCCCGCCCAGCTCGTGCGGGCCGGGCTCGTGGACGGCCTCGACGACCGGCTCGGGGGCGGGCGGGGGGACCTCGTTGCCCCAGGCGCCCTGGGCGCCGGGGAGCAGCAGGTCTTCGTCCTCGGCGGGTGTCTCGGAGAGGTAGGTGTACGCCCCGGGCGCGGCGACGCCCGGCTGCTCCACCATGCCTGCGTTCTCCGGCTGCCCCTCGCCCGGGACCTGGCCGGTGTCGGTCATGCGTACCCCTCGCCCATCGGTTGATGCTTCTACGACCAGCTCACCCGGAACGGCGCACCGACCGCCCGTGGTGAAGAACGAGCGTGCGTGCCCAGCGGCACGAACGACCGCCCGGAAAAGGCGACAAAGCCATTCAGTGGCATTGTCGCGGTCGTTCCGCCGTCAGGACAGCTCGATCCACGACGGCCCGCTGTGGACTGCGCCACGTTGCGCGTCCTCCCGGTTGTCGCCGTACCGCACACACCCCAAGGCGGGCGCGTTCCCGGGACATTGACCGACGGGGTGCCGGGTGTCCGAGTGCGGTGCAGCGATCGGCCAGCCTACCGCGCGCGGTACGACAACCCGATCACGGGGCGCGGTCCGGGAGAACCCCGCTGAGCAGGAACGCCACGCTCCGCTCCGTCTCCGTCCAGTGGCGGGTGTCGAGTTCCACGGACTGCAGCAGGGCGCACTGGACGCGGTAGCCGTGCTCCGTCAGGTCGCGGCCGACGAGTTCGGCGGCGTCGCGGGTGCCGGCGTGGGTGACGATGCGCTGCGGGCGGCGGTCGGCGACCGCGGACACCACGGCCGCTCCCCCGCCGCCGATCCGGACGACGTCCGGTTCCGGCAGGTTCTCCAGCGCGTGCGGGGCGGTGCCGTGGACGACCTGGAGCTGGACGCCGAAGCGGCGGGCCGCGGCGTCGGCGCGGGCGCAGGCGGCGGGGTCCCGGTCGACGGCGATGACGGCGGCGCCGGCCCGGGCGGCCTCGACGGCGAAGGCGCCGGAGCCGGATCCGATGTCCCACACGAGGTCGCCCGGGCGGGGACCGAGGCGGGCGAGCTGGGCGGCGCGCAGCGGTTCGGTCTCGCCCTCGCCGAGGGCGGTCTCCTGGCCGGGCCCGGTGCCGTAGACCTCGGCGGGCAGGGTCCAGCCGCGGGGACCGGCCGCCGGGTCGCGGCCGGCGATCCAGCCGCCGCCCTCCGTGCCGGCGGGTCCGCCGATGACGATGACGACGTTCGGGTCGCGCCAGGTGTGGTCGGCGGCCTTGTCGGAGGTGACGACGGTGACCTGTTCCCGTTCGGTGCCCAGTTCCTCGCAGATGACGAAGGTGCGGTGGACGCCGTCCAGCAGCAGGCCGAGTTCGGCGGGGCCCGCCCCCGGGGCGGTGAGGACGGCCACCTTGGTGTGGGCGCGGCATACGTTGACCGCGCGGCGCAGGGTGCGGGGGTGTGCGACGACCACGTGGGCGTCGTCCCAGGGCATGCCGGCGCGGGCGAAGGCGGCGGCGACGGAGGAGACCGCGGGGACGACTTCGACCTCCAGGCCGAACTCGGGCGCGCGCAGGGTCCGCACGACGCCGAAGAAGCCGGGGTCGCCGTCGGCGAACACCACGGCCGTGCCGCGGTGGGCGGCGATGCGGCGGGCGGCGAGGGTGACGCTGCCGAGGCGGACGCGCTCCGCGGCGGGCGGTACCTCGGGCAGGGCGAGGTGGTGGGGTGCGCCGGCCACCAGGGTGGCGGCGCCGAGCGCGGCGCGTGCCGCGTCGGTCAGCGGAGAACCGTCCCAGCCGATCACCGTGACCCGGTCGGCCATCGTCGTCAGTCTCCCGTGGTTCGCGCAGGTCGTCGGGCGGGCTTGGTGAGGGTACCCGGTGGGTGCGGGGGCGCGGCGGGTGGCCTCGCCGGTGGTTCAGTTCCAATCGGAGTACGCCGCGAAACCTCCGGTGTCGGCCAGTTCCTCGGCGACGCCGGCCAGGTCCTCCGGGAGCAGGCTCCAGACGATCACGTCGGTGCGTACGTCGGTCCACCCGGCCTCGGTGCGGGCGCGCGCTATCCAGGCGCCGCGCAGGACGCCCTCGCTGATGCAGCCGATTTTCTGGGCGACCTGCTGGGCGGCGGTGTTGTCGGCGGCCGTGCGCAGTTCCAGGCGTTCGAACTTCTGGTCGTTGAAGACCCACTGGGCGGTGGCCAGGGCGGCTTCGGAGGCGTAGCCCTCGCCGCGGGCCCAGGGGGCGACGACGTAGGCGAGTTCGCTGGAGCGGACCCGCCAGTCGGTGTTGCGCAGCTGGACGACGCCGACCAGACGCTGGGTCAGGAACTCGGTGACGGCGAAGACGATGCCGCGGCCCTCGGTGCGTTCGGCGGGGGCGGTCGCGGTGATCCAGTCGCGGGCGTCGGCCTCGGTGCAGGGGTGCGGTACGGAGGTCCAGGCGACGACGAGTTCGTCGTTCATCATCTCGGCGAAGGCCTCGGTGTCCGGCTCCTCGAAGGGGCGCAGGACCAACCGCTCCGTGCTGATGGAGATGTTGGGGAAGGTGCTCGTCATGGCGCCGCTCCGTAACCTTTTGAACCGTCAGGACCTGCTGAACTGCCCAGCATGCAGCATGAAAGCACCGCACCGCACCACGGGGGCCCCTCCTCGCCGGAGGGGCCCCCGTGGTCGTGCGGGGCCGGGTGGCCGGGGCAGCGGGCCGTGGGTCAGAAGGAGGCGACGACCGATCCGGCGTACTCGTCCTCGATGAACTTCTTCACCTCGGGGGAGGTGAGCAGCTCGGCGAGCTTCTTCACGCGCGGGTCCTTCTCGCTGCCCTCCTTGACGGCGAGGAAGTTGCCGTACGGGTTGTTCTCGGCGGACTCCAGCACGAGCGCGTCCTCGGCGGGCTTGAGGTCGGCCTCGATGGCGTAGTTGCCGTTGACGACGGCGGCGTCCACGTCGTCCAGGGAGCGCGGGGTCTGGGCCGCCTCCAGCTCCTTGAACTTGAGCTGCTTGGGGTTCTTGGTGATGTCCGCGGGGGTCGCCTCGTTGCCCACGCCGTCCTTGAGGGTGATCAGACCGTTGTCGGCGAGCAGCTTGAGGGCGCGCGCCTCGTTGACGGTGTCGTTGGGGACGGCGATGGTGGCACCGCTCTTGAGGTCGTCGGCGCTCTTGACCTTGTGGGAGTACAGGCCGAGCGGCTCCAGGTGGACCGTGACGACGGGCACGATGTGGGTGCCGTTCTTCTTGTTGAAGTCGTCGAGGTACGGCTGGTTCTGGAAGTAGTTGGCGTCGACGGAGCCGTCCTCCGTGGCCGTGTTCGGCGTCACGTAGTCGGTGAACTCCCGGACCTCCAGCTCCAGGCCCGCGTCCTTGGCGAGGTTGTCCCGGACGTAGTTCAGGATCTCGGCGTGCGGGGTGGGGCTGGCGGCGACGACCAGGGGGCCGTCGGAGCCGGAGCCGGAGTCGGAGGAACCGCAGGCGGTGAGCCCGAAGGTGAGGGCTCCGGCGGCGAGGACGGCGGTGGTGATCTTGGCGGTGTTACGCACGAAAAGTGCCTTTCCTTATGGGTGGTGCGACCCCGTCGTGGGTGGACGGGGAGTCTGGGGGCGTCTTACGCGGCGGTACGGGGGCTCACGCGACCTTGCCGATGTCGGCCGCCGCCGGCTCCTTCGCCTTGAGCAGGCGGAGCCTCGGGCCGGGGCCGGAGCGGGCGCCGCGGCGGTGCACGGCGCGGGCCGCGTAGTCGCCGGCGAACTGGATGAGGGAGATCACCACGGCGAGGACCGCCACGGTGACCCACATCAGCCCGGTCTCGAAGCGCTGGAAGCCGTAGCGGACCGCGAGGTCGCCGAGGCCACCGCCGCCGACCGTGCCGGCCATGGCGGAGTAGCCGATGAGGGCGATGACCGTGGTGGTGGTGCTGGCGATCAGGGAGGGCAGGGCCTCGGGGACCAGCACCTTGCGGACGATGGTCCAGGTGTTGCCGCCCATCGACTGCACGGCCTCGACCAGCCCGTGGTCCACCTCGCGCACGGCGGTCTCGACGAGCCGGGCGAAGAACGGGATGCCGCCGATGGCGAGCGGCACGATCGCGGCGTAGCTGCCGATGGTCGTGCCGGTGATCCAGCGGGTGAAGTTCATCAGGGCGACCATCAGGATGATGAACGGCATCGAGCGGCCGATGTTCACGACCTGCCCGATGACCTTGTTCACCACGGTGTTCTCGAGCAGTCCGCCCTTGTCGGTGAGGACCAGCAGGACGCCCAGCGGCAGCCCGGCGACCACGGCGATCAGGGTCGACCAGCCGACCATGATCAGCGTCTCGGTACAGGCCTGCTCCAGCAGCGGCTGCATCTCGGACCAGGTCACTTGGCACCTTCCTTCACCAGGGCGGGCTGCTCCGCGCCGACGACGTCGACCTGCAGGCCGTGCTCGCGCAGGAAGCCGACGGGCACGACGTTGTCCTCGTAGCGGCCGGGCAGCTCGATGCGCATCCGGCCGACCTGGAGGCCGCCTACGGTGTCGATGGCCGCGCCGAGGATGGAGATGTCGATGTTGTAGGTGCGGGCGAGCTGGGAGATGACCGGCTGGGTGGCGGCCTCGCCGTGGAAGGTGACGTCGAGGACGGTCCGGTCGTCGGCGGAGGCCTCGCCGCCGACGGGGAACAGCGCGGCGGCGAGCTGGGAGCCGGGGGTGGCGAGCAGTTCGCTGACCGTGCCGGACTCCACGATGCGGCCCCGTTCCATCAGCGCGGCCGAGTCGCAGATCGACTTCACGACGTCCATCTCGTGGGTGATGAGCAGGACGGTCAGGCCCAGTTGCCGGTTGAGGTCGCGCAGCAGCTGGAGGATGGAGCGGGTGGTCTCCGGGTCGAGGGCGCTGGTGGCCTCGTCGGAGAGCAGCACCTTGGGGTCGCCGGCCAGGGCGCGGGCGATGCCGACGCGCTGCTTCTGGCCGCCGGAGAGCTGGGCGGGGTAGGCCTTGGCCTTGTCGGCGAGGCCGACGAGGTCGAGGAGTTCGAGGGCCTTGCGGGACCGGTCCTTGCCGGACGTGCCGAGGATCTCCAGCGGCAGCTCCACGTTGTCCTGGACGGTCCGCGAGGACAGCAGGTTGAAGTGCTGGAAGACCATGCCGATCCGGCTGCGCGCCTGCCGCAGCTCACGGCCGGCGCGGGGGCCGCGGCCGGCGAGCGCGGTGAGGTCCTGCCCGGCGACGGTGACCGTGCCGGCGGTGGGGCGCTCCAGGAGGTTGACGCAGCGGATGAGCGAGGACTTGCCGGCGCCGGACTGGCCGATGACGCCGTACACCTCGCCTTCGCGGACGTGCAGGTCGACGCCGTCGAGGGCGGTGACCTCGCGGCCGCGTGAGCGGTAGACCTTGGTCAGGCCCGATGTGGTGATCACGTGGATTCCGTCACTGTCGAGTGCGCGGCGCGGGGGTGGGCGCCGGGCACGGGGCGTTGTTCTTCGGGGGGCTTCGGAACGCGGCACGGTTCTCGCATGGCGGGAGACCGGGGAGATACCGGTGCGCGGGGGCGGCGGCTCGGTGCCGGGCGCGGGGCGCCACGGCGGACACGAGCGGGCACTCGCTTCGGGGCGCGAGGCTCAGGTGGTGCGGGGGCCCTCTAGAAGGCGCACATTCGGCACGGACACATACAAGCAGCACCGGGCGTCATGGTCGCCTCGGTCGCCAGGGTGCGGCTGCTCGTCGTGGTCATGCGATCAGTAAAGCAGACCGCCGGGGCAAACCGGTCACCGCTGTCCGCATGGTGGACAGTGGTGGGACGGCGGCGGGACCGGGTCAGTCCCGTACGGCGATCTCCACCGACCCGTCGGTGACCAGGAGCGACAGGGCCGACAGGTCCCGGACCACCAGGTCGGCGTCGAGGGCGTCGGCGGGGTGGGTTGTGGCCAAGGCCACGGTGGTCATCCCGGCGGCGCGGCCCGCGGCGAGCCCGGCGGGGGCGTCCTCGAAGACGACGCAGGCGGCCGGGTCTGCACCCAGGGCGCGGGCGCCCAGCAGATAGGGCTCGGGATCGGGCTTGCCGCGGGTGATGTCGTCGGCGGCGATCAGGGTCTTGGGCAGGATGCCGACGGCGTGGAGGCGGGCCTCGGCGAGCCGGCGGGTGGCCGAGGTGACGACGGCCCAGCGGTCGGCGGGGAGCGCGGCGAGGAAGTCCCGGGTACCGGGCAGCAGCCGTACGCCGCCGGGCACGTCGTCGACCTCCAGCTGCTCGATGCGGGCGACGGCCTCCGGCACCACCTCAGCGGGCAGCAGGTCGGCGGCTATCTCGGCGGCCGGGCGCCCGTGCAGGGCGACCCGGCGGAACCGCTCCGCCGTGATGCCGTACTCCCCCGCCCACCTCGTCCAGCAGCGCTCCACGGATTCCAGGGAGGAGACGAGCGTGCCGTCGTTGTCGAACAGGAGTGCCTGTGCGCTGATCTTCATGCCCTCGACCCTACGGGGCGGCGCCGGAGGGCCGTGCCGGCCGAGCGCCGGGGGTGACGGCGGGGTGTCCGTTGCGTCGTAATAAGGTCGCTGCATGCTTGATGCCCTGACGCTGCTGACCGGGGTCGCCGCGCTGCTGCTCGCCGCGTGGTGCGGCTGGGCGGCGTACCGAGACCAGCCGACGAAGGACTGGCACTTCATCGGGATGGCCGTGGTGACCGCGCTGGCCCTGATCCAGCTCGTCGTCGGCGTCGTGCAGCTCGCCCGGGGCGAGAAGCCGGACCAGGGGACGACGATCTTCGTGGCGTATCTGCTGGGCGCGTTCGCGTGCGTGCCGGCCGCCGGGTTCCTGTCGCTGGGCGAACGCTCCAAGTGGGGCTCGGTGACCGTGGCCGCGAGCGGTGTCGTGCTCGCCGTGCTGGAGGTGCGGCTTCATGACATCTGGGGAGGCTGAGGTGAGCACGGTCCGGGGAAGGCGGCTGGCCGGCGGGCCCGGGACGCTGCTCGTCTGGCTGTACGGCGTGATGGTCGTCGGCGCGGTGTCGCGCTCGGTGTACCAGATCGCCACCGAGTTCGACCGGGCGCCGCTCGCCTACGCGCTGTCGGCGGTGGCCGGCGTGGTCTACGGCTTCATCACCTGCACGCTGGTGCGGGGCGGGGAGAAGGCCCGCAGGGCGGCGCTGGTGTGCTGCGCGGCCGAACTGGTGGGCGTGCTGGTCGTCGGCGCCTGGACCCTGGTGGAGCCGTCGGCGTTCCCCGATGCCACCGTGTGGTCGGACTTCGGGATGGGCTACCTCTTCATCCCGGTGATCCTGCCGGTGTCCGCGCTGTTCTGGCTGCGGCCGGCGCGGGCCGGGCGGCCGGGACTCACCGGCGCCTGAACCGGCGGTGCCGGCCGGACGGGACTCACCGGCGCCTGAACCGGCGGTGCCGGCCGGACGGCTCGGAGGTCGCGGGGGCGGCCGCGGCGTCCTTCGACGGCGTACGCGTGCGCTCGGCCATCGCTCCCCAGAAGCGGGCGAGTTCACGGTTGGTCGTGCCCTGCCAGCCCGCCCTCCTGCGGCGCAGTGTCCGCCGGCTCACCAGCGCCTGCTGCTGCCGGCAGAAGGGCTCACGCAGCTCACCGCCCGGCTGTTCGCCCTTCGCCGGGTAGGGGCACAGTTCGAACTTGCAGCCGCGCAGGCAGCTCGTGCCGGGCTCGGCCGTTCCGGGCATGCCGACCGTCCGCTCGGGACGCAGGGCCGTACGGTCCGTCCGCAGACAGGGCGGCAGCTCCGTCCGGCTGGTCCGCTGCAGCCGGTCGTCCACCATGAAGCCGTCCCGTTCCGTGAGGTTGAGCAGCAGCAGGACGTCGGCGAGGAGCTGCTGGGCGCGCGGGTGCAGGGTGCTCCAGCCCTGCGACGGGGGGATCCACAGGTTGTGCTTGCGGTGGATCGTCGCGTCCGCGGGGCTGGACCCGATCTTGAGCGTGGCCCCGCGCTCGTCGATCCAGACGAACCGCTCCGGGTGCCCCGTCCGCAGCGCCAGCGCCGCGAGGTCGCCGGCCTCGGCGACGAAGGGGTGCAGGCGCCTGGCCGCCTCGCCCCGCGTCTCGTCCGCGGGCCGGTCGCCCGGGGCCTGGGCACTGCCGGCCATGCTCAGCCAGCGCTCCACCGCGCGCAGCGGCTCGGTACCGGAGCGCCTGCCGGCCGGCGGGCCGTCCCGCATCCCGGCGTCGTCCCCGCTGTCCGGCAACTCCCAGAGGCACAGCGCGTGGACGAGCGTGAGCTGCGTGTACCAGTACCGTGCGTGGGTGAGCATGCGTTCCGCCTGCTCGATGAGGTACTCGCGGGTCTCGTCGGAGGTCGCCGGGTGGCGCTTGCGGCGGTTGGCGGCCCCCTTGAACCCCTGCGCGAGGGCGATCTCCAGGGAGATGGGCAGATCCGCCTTCCCCGTCGCGGGGTTCGGCGTCAGGTGCCGCAGCCACAGGTCCAGCCGTTCCCGGGCCACGGCCCGGCGGTCGGTGCCCACGGAGCCCACCACCATGGGAACCAGCCAGGCCCGCATGACGAACTCGCGCCACACCTCGACCGCGGTCCGCCGGCCGGCCGGCTGCGGGACATCGGCCGGGGCGAGCGGGATCAGCCTCTCCTCGCGTTCCAGGCCCTCCTCGTACTTCAGGTCGGCCATGGCCTTCTTGTACTGCTCCCAGGGGTCGTAGTGGTCGGTGCCGGACTCCTCCTTCCGCCTCGGCCAGGGGAAGAGCTGGCGCAGTGCGTCGAACGCGTTGTCCCCGCCCGCGCCGATCTCCTGGGCGATGGCCAGCCGGACCGGATAGCCGGGCTCCTTCCAGCTGATGCGCATGAGCTGCCCGTAGGAGGGCCGCACGAACCGGGTCGCGTCCGGGCTCCGGCTCGCCCGGTCCAGCCGGCGGGCCGCCTCCCCGAACCGCTGCACGAGTCTCAGCTTGGCCTCGCCGAGCGTTCTGGCGTCGCCGTCCTTGAGGTCCGGCCAGCGCCGCAGGAGCGTGCTGGCGATGAGGTGGTGTGCCGAGTCGTCGATCCGCCCGGTGTCGATCTCCAGTGCCGCGGCGTACAGGTCGAACGCCTTGTCGTCCAGGCGGCCTTCCGCCGCTTCCAGCAGCAGGTCGACCGTGGCGCGCTGGGGGGTGGGCCGATCGCCCTGGGCGCGCATGACGAAGGCCATGAGGAGTTCACGGCCCGGGTCGGCCAGGGCGGTCGCGAGGGCGTCACCGGTGCTGCGCTGGAGGACGTCGAGGAACCCGGAGCCGAGATAGGCCTGGATGATGCTGTGCGGGAACCGCACCTTGCGGCTGTACGCCTCGACCAGGCCGAGTTGCTCCCCGCGCTCCGCGAACCGCGACAGCACGCTCCGCCAGCAGGCCCCCGAGGCGGTGGGCGACGGCAGGTCCGCGACCCGTCCGGCCAGCTCCTCGAGGATCTCCGGGTGGCGGACCTCGGGTTCCCCGGTCCGCCCGCCGCCTGCCCGCCAGTCGATCAGCTCGTCGAATCCGACCTCCTGCCGGTCGTTGAGCAGACCGATGCAGGCCAGCGCCGACACCAGGGCGACGGTCTCGCGGCGCTCCTCCTGCGAGATGCCGAACTGGGCGCGCAGGTGGCCGTCGACCAGGGCCTCCACCCATGACCTCAGGAGCCGTACGCGGATGCCCGCACGGTCGCTTCCCCGGGTGTCGATCGGCTCCCGTGGCCTGGCTCCCTGGAGGTGTTCGAGGAGCTGGTGCTGCCGCAGCTGCCGTACGAGCTGCAGGTAGAGCGGCGACTCGGCGACGGCGGCCGTCTCCACGATCCAGTCGAGCCGCCGGTCGTCCGCCCCGGGGCCCTGCTCCACGAGGTACGTGAGCGCGGCCTCGTCGCTGAGCGGTTCGAGGTCGATCACCGCGGCCCGGGTGCCTTCGAGCGCGGCGTGCGGCCGTGAGGCGATCACGAGCGGGATCCCCTGCTGCTCGGCTCGTTCGACGGCCCGGCGGATCAGGCCGTCCCGCTCCGCCTCCCGTTCGTCGTCGGAGAAGGCCTCCTCCAGTCCGTCCGCGATGATGACGGCCTTGTCGTCCATGCACAGCTGCCGCCACACGCGTTCGGCCTGCGACCGGGACAGGACGCCGGGGTCGACCTGGTCGCAGAACCGTTTCTTGGCCAGTTCGCTGAAGTTGAACTCGCCGTTGTCGAGGTCCGCCCTGCGCAGATGGACGGGGACGGGAAGTGCTCCCTTCTCGGCCAGTACCTGCGTCAACTGCACCAGCACCGCCGTCTTTCCGCTGCCGACACCGCCGACGAGCACGTACGGCCGGCGCCAGCGGCGGCTGCGGAGGGCCTGGGCGATGACCGAGCACAGCTCCTTCCTGCCGACCACCTCGTCGATGATCGAACCGGCGGTGGGCACCAGGTCCCGCGGTCTGCGCCGCGCGATCCGCCGCACCCGCCGGACGGTCCTGAGGTGCTGCAGGTAGAGGAAGGTGACGACGCTCAGCCCGAGGGCGAGGAGCGGCGTCACGAAGCTGGTGACCGCGCCGCAGGAGAAGGGGTTGTTCGCGCACTCCTCCTCGACGACGCGGGGTCCGGGTCCGGCGATCACCGACACGGCCAGTCCCACCCAGGCAAGGAACGCCACCGCGGCGACGGTCGCGAAGACGCGGAGGAAGGTGGCGGGAGTCTTCCGCAGGTGCCAGCGGCGGGCGAGGGGGACCCGGCGCTCCACCTGCCGTTGAATGCGCAACATCCGCGAGCGCTGGAGCCACTGGGTGGCCAGCCGGGACAGGCGGCGTCCACCGCGCAACAGGAAGGATTCGTTCGGCGGGCGGCGCTTCCCCTCGGGGTGCCGGATGACCTGACTCATCGGTCTTGCCTCGCTGGCCCGGATGAAGATGGTGCCAGGACCAACGCTACGCGGACCCCGGCGCCCCCGCACCGGGGAGCCGGGGGCGCTCGGGCACCGCTGCCAGGGCCTGTCGTTCGGATCACCCCGGCGTCGCGGGGCCTGGCACGCGCATCTGCGGCGTTGTCGCCGGTCGCCGACGCTCCGCGTCGACTCCCTCCTCCGCCTCGCAGCCGCACGCACCAGACCCCGCTCGGGTCGGTCGAGAGGCTCCGGAACTCAAGCCGGGCTGATCCAAACGAAAGACCCTAGGCCGTCTGGGCGTACGCTCCCGCCTGCTTCTCCAGGATGACCATCGGGACGCCGTCCGCGCCCTCCTCGATGCCGACCTTCTCGTAGCCCACCCGGCGGTACAGGCGCAGGCCGCTCTCGCTGCGCCGGCCGGTGTGGAGGCGGAACTTCCTGGCGCCGCGCTGTTCCACGAGGGCGGACTCGGCCGCGCGCAGCAGGCGGGCACCGATGCCGTGGCCCTGGAGGCGGGGGTGGACGCAGAGCTTGCCGATGGCGGCGGCGCCGTCCTCGGTGACGGTGCCGCGCACCGAGCCGACCACCTCGTCACCGAGCCGGGCGACGAAGACGCAGTCGTCGGCGACCTCGCGGCGGACGGCGTCGAGGGGCTGGACGAGCGGGTCGATGCGGTAGTTGCCGTACAGCGCGGCCTCGCTCTGGAAGCACAGGTACTGCAGCTTGAAGATCTGCTCGGCGTCCTGGTCGGTCGCCTCGGAGATGACCACGCTCATGCCCATGTGTGCACGCCTCCCGCTCACCTGTCGCCTGTCGTCCCTCACTCCTATCCCCGCGCTCTCCGGGCCGCAACCTCCGGTGTGAGCAAACGACGCAGACATCCCAGACATCTGGAACGTTCCGGTCCGAGACTGCCCTGTGAGATACCCAACTCCCCCGAGATCTCCCGGTAGGTCAGGTCCCGCGGGGAGAACAGCGCCTCCAGCAGCGCGGGGCAGCGCCCGGGCAGCCGGCGCACCGCGTCCCGCAGGTCACGGCGGCGGGCGGCGGCGAGGGCGAGGTGCTCGGGCGTGGGGCCGGCGGCCTCGGCCGGCTCCTTGTCGTACGGCAGTTCGCGGCGGAGCGTGCGGCGGGTGCGGCGCGCCTCGGCGCGGACGGCCCGGCGCAGCCAGCGCTCGGGGTCGCGGGGCGGGCCACCGCTGCCGAGGTGTTCCAGGAGGCGCAGCCAGACCGCCTGTTCCAGGTCCGCGGGCTCGGTGCCGGGGTGCGCCTCGGCGGAGGCCTCCGCCGCGAGCAGCGGGCGCAGCGTGGTGAGCAGCTCGTGCGTCATACGCGGCACGACGAGCCGCCCGGGCGGGAAGTTGCCCGGGCGGCCTGCAGTCACTCCGAAAGGAGGGCGATGGTTCAATCGTTGACGAACTCCTGGCGGGCCAGCACACCGGTGTCCGGGTGGTCGGTGAAGACACCGTCGATGCCCGTCGCGAAGTACGCGCGGTACGCGCCGAAGACGTCGCCGTAGCCGTCGGCGTCCGTGCCCCTGCGGAAGTCCGCCGGGAGGAACGGGTTCTCGTTGCGCAGGGTGTAGGGGTGCAGGACCAGTCCCACCTTGTGGGCGTCGGCGACCAGCGTGGTCGGCCGGGTGAGGCGGCCCGCCGCGTCCCTCGGTACGACCAGGTCCAGGGTGGGCCCGATGCCCTGGGCGTACGAGGCGATCTCGCGCAGGCCGGCCGGCTTGACCAGGTCGGCGACGGTGCGCGGGTCGCCGCTCTCGACGAAGTCCCAGGGGCGGGTGCCCGCCCCGGACAGCAGCACCACGAGCGGGTTGTCGACGAGCTTGCCGAGCCGCTGGATGCTGGTCGGCTCGAAGGACTGCAGGATCACCGGGGAGTTCCACTTGTGCCGGCCGTACGCGCGCAGCAGCTTGGCGACCCGCTCCTCCAGGCCGAGGCCCAGCTTGCGGAAGTACGTGGGGTGCTTCAGCTCGGGGTAGATCCACACCTGCCTGCCGCGCCGCCTGGTCTGCTCCTCCTGCCAGCGCAGCACCTCCTCGAAGGTGGGGATCTCCCAGCGGCCGTCGTAGAGGGTGTTGTGCGGGCGGTTGGCGGGGATCCGCTCCTTGGCCCGGAGGGTCTTCAGCTCGGCGAGCGTGAAGTCCTCGGTGAACCAGCCGGTGGTGGGCACGCCGTCCAGGGTCTTCGTGGTCCTGCGGGCCGCGAACTCGGGGTGGTCGGCGACGTCCGTGGTGCCGCCGATCTCCGGCTCGTGACGGCAGACCAGGTGGCCGTCCTTGGTGGGCACGAGGTCACCTGCCTCGACGATGTCGGCGCCCATGTCGAGGGCGAGCTGGTAGGCGGCCAGGGTGTGCTCGGGACGGTAGCCGCTGGCCCCGCGGTGGCCGATGATCGTCGGCACGGGCAGGCTCCTCAGGCCGCGGCCCTCCTTGCTCGCGTCGGCCCTCGCGGTGCCGCCCGCCCCCAGGACCGCTCCGCCCGCGCCGAGCACGGCCGCGCCGAGCAGCGCCCGTCGTCCGGGGATGTGGGCGTGTTCGTTCGTCTCCTGCGTTCCCATCGGCGCCTCCTGCGATCTGCTCGGCCGGCGTTCGGCCGTGGTGCGCGCCGATCGTAGGGGGGCGGACATGACCGGGGGGAGGCTTCGGGTCGAACACATGCATGACGACGGATGGCGTAAGGGCGGCGCAAGGTGACGGACCGTCGGCTTGGCGGGCCCGCCGCGGGGCAACCGGGCGAGGAGGACACCCTGCGGGGCCGGACTCCCGGCCGGGCGGCCGGACCCGGCCGGGGTGCGGGTCCGGGGCGCGGTGCGCCGCGGGACCGCGGGCGGGCCGGGTGCGGTGGTCGCGGCGCCGTCCGTACGGGTGTACGGACCCCCGGCCGCGGGCGATGTCCGTCACACCGTCGCGGGCGCGTCGCGCGCCCTCCCGGGACGGTGCCGCAGGTAAACGTACGTCAACGGTGCGTAAGGCCGCGGTGAACCCGATGTGCGCGGCCCCACGAACCGCGAGTATCGTCCTCACCTGCACAGACTCATAACGATTCGCTCATTGGATCTCTCGACACCGGAGGGCCCGTTGTCCCGCTTCGCGCTCATCAAGGCAGTGCTCGGTCCGATCATGCGCCTGATGTTCCGCCCCCGGGTGGAGGGCGTGGAGAACATCCCCGGCGAGGGCCCGGTCATCCTGGCCGGCAACCACCTGACCTTCATCGACTCGATGATCCTGCCGCTGGTCTGTGACCGGCAGGTCTTCTTCATCGGCAAGGACGAGTACGTCACCGGCAAGGGCCTCAAGGGCCGGCTGATGGCCTGGTTCTTCACCGGGGTCGGCATGATCCCGGTCGACCGGGACGGCGGCAAGGGCGGCGTGGCCGCGCTGATGACCGGACGCCGGATCCTGGAGGAGGGCAAGGTCTTCGGCATCTACCCCGAGGGCACCCGCTCGCCCGACGGGCGGCTGTACCGGGGGCGCACCGGTATCGCCCGGCTCACCCTGATGACCGGTGCGCCGGTCGTGCCGTTCGCCATGATCGGCACGGACCGGATCCAGCCGGGCGGGGCGGGCATGCCGCGGCCGTGCCGGGTGACGGTGCGGTTCGGCGAGCCGCTGGAGTTCTCCCGGTACGAGGGGATGGACCGGGACCGGTACGTGCTGCGGGCGGTGACCGACTCGGTGATGACCGAGGTCATGCGGTTGTCCGGGCAGGAGTACGTGGACATGTACGCCACGAAGGCCAAGGCGGCGTAGGCCCCTCGGCGGTGCGCGGCGGGCTGCCGGTCCCGGCGGCCCGCCGTTTCGTGTGTCCGCGGTCCCCGGCGCGGGCCACGACCACGCCCCCAGCGGGATGTCTCCGGGGCCCGGGACGCCTGGGGGTCCGCCGGGAGCCCGGACAGCCACTGGGGACGTCTCCGCGGGCCCGGCGTGATCGGCGGGGATTTTCCCTAGCCGCGCCGTTCCCCGTGCCCCTCGGGTGAGCGTCCGGGCCCGGTGTCCTCCAGGCGCTGGCCCCTCAGCATGAACCAGGCGGCGGCCGCCGTGGCCAGCAGGACCGCCGCGCCCGCGCCCGCCGCGATGGCCAGGCCGTCCACGAAGGACTCGCGGGCCGCGTGGAGCAGGTCCGCCGAGGCCGGGGCCGGCAGGGCGTGGGCCGCCTCCACCGCGCCGCCCAGCGACTCGTGGGCGCCCTCGGGGGTGCCCGGCGGGGACGGGAAGCCGCGGTAGACGCCGGTCACGATGGACCCGAGCAGCGCGATGCCGAGGGCGGCGCCCAGTTCGTACGCCGTCTCGGAGACCGCGGAGGCGGCGCCCGCCTGCTCCTTGGGCACCGAGGCGAGGATGACGTCGGCGGTCACGGTGAACGAGAACCCCGCGCCGGCCCCGACGACCAGCAGGGCGGCGCCGAGCAGCGGATAGCCGGTGGACTGGTCGAGGAGCGTCAGCGAGGCCAGGGCGAGGCCGACCCCGGCGAGGCCGCCGGCCACCACGGACCGCACCGAGAAGCGCCGGGCCGCCGCACCGGCGATCAGACCGGCCGCCACCGCGCCGAGCGCGGCGGGCAGTTCGGCCAGCCCCGCCTCCAACGGCCGCCTGCCCTGCACGAGCTGGAGGTACTGGGAGAGGAAGAAGACCAGCCCGGACAGGCCGAGAATGGTCAGCAGGTCGGCCAGGACGGCCCCGCTGAAGCCGTGGTTGCGGAACAGCCGCATGTCCAGCAGCGGGGAGGGCAGGGTGAGCTGGCGGCGGACGAAGCCGTACAGCGCGGCCCCGCCGAGCAGACCGGCCGCCAGGGTCGCCCACGCGAAGCCGTGCGCGGCGGCCTCCTTCACGGCGTAGACCAGGCCGATCATGCCCACCAGGGAGAGCAGCACGCTGGGCAGGTCCCACGGGCCCGGGTCCGGGTTGCGGGACTCCGGCAGCAGCTTGCTGCCGACGAGGACCAGGACCGCCATCACGGGCAGGTTGATCAGGAAGACCGAGCCCCACCAGAAGTGCTCCAGCAGGAAGCCGCCCACGATCGGGCCGACCGCGGTGCCGGCCGAGGCGGTGGCGCCCCAGATGCCGATGGCGAGGCTGCGCTCGCGCGCGTCGTGGAAGAGGTTGCGGATGAGGGCGAGGGTCGCGGGCATCAGGGTCGCGCCGGCGACGCCGAGCAGTGCCCGCGCGACGATCAACAGCTCGGGGCTGGTGGCGTAGGCGTTGAGCACGGACACCGCGCCGAACGCGGTGGCGCCGACCAGCAGGACGCGCTTGCGGCCGACGCGGTCGCCGAGGCTGCCCATGGTGACGAGCAGACCGGCGATGACGAAGGAGTAGACGTCGCCGATCCACAGCAGCTACGTGCCGGTCGGCGCCAGGTCCTCACTGATGTACGGGGTCGCGAGGCCGAGGACGGTCGCGTCGACGGCCACCAGCAGCACGGCGAGCACGAGGACGGACAGCGCGAGCCAGCGGCCGGGGCGCTTCACCGCCTCGTTCGCGCTGGCCGGCTGCAAGGTGCGGGTCATGGTTCCTCTCTCCGTAGAGCGCCGCCGAGCAGCAGCTCGGCGATCATGGCCGGGAAGTCGTTGCGGGCGACCTTGCCGTCGAGCACCGACCAGGCGCCCGCGGCGAGCAGGCCGTAGAGGGCTTCGGTGAGCCAGGCGGGCGACAGGTCGATCCGGAACTCGCCGGTGTCCTGGCCGCGCCGGAAGACCGCGGTGACGCGGCCGTCGATCCGGGCCCAGCCCGCGTTCTGCTCCTCCCCCTCGAACAGCTGGTTCTCGCTGTAGAGGAAGGCGAGCAGTCCGGTGGCGGGCTCGATCTCGCGGATCAGCCGGCGGACGGCCCCGCCCGCGGGGCCCTCGTCCAGCCGGGCCCGGTCCAGGGCGGCCTCGCACTCGGCGATGCCCAGTGCCTCCAGTGCCCGGACGAGCGCGTCGCGCCCGGCGAACTGCCGGTGCAGCGTGGCCCGGCTGATTCCGGCGGCCCTGGCGACCTCGTCCATGGTCGCGGTGGATTTGCGGGTCAGCAGGGCGGCGGCGCTGCGCAGTACGTGCTCTCGGTCGACGGCCATGAGACAACCGTAACCCATGTGAGACATGTTTGTCTCATACTGGGCATGCGTGACTCATGGCCGCGTGACCGAGTGAGGGGTGACCCGTGACGTGCGGGGTGGGGTGACGGGTGAGGCTGTCCGTCAGTGCCAGGGCAGCCGCCCGCGCCGCTCCCAGTATCCGCGCGGGTCCTCCGCCAGGGCCGCGAGGCGGGTGAGCTGGTCCTCGTCCAGGTCGACCACCGCGGCGTGCAGGTTGGAGGCGAGCTGGGCGGCCGTCGCGGCACCGGACAGGACGACACCCGCCCACGGCTGCCGCAGGACGACGGCGAGGGCGACGGCGTCGCAGCCCAGGCCGGTCTCCCGGGCGACCGCCCGGAGCTCGGGCGGGGCGTGGGGCGCGGCGAGCCGGCCGTTGGCCATGCCCTCCTTGACGATCACCGTGAGTCCGGCGTCGTGGGCCTCGGCGAGGGCGGGGGCGGCGGAGGTCTCCAGGAGGTTGTACGTCGACTGGACGGTGCGGAACAGCGGCTCGCCGTCCACCGTCACGGCCAGCGCGGCGCGGATGGCGTCGGCCTGGGCGGGGCCGCTGGTGGAGAAGCCGACGGTGACTCCCTGCGCGGCGGCCTCGGCGAGGCGGGCGTGCAGGTCCTTGTCGGTCAGGGCCGGGCTGTCCGGGGTGACGGAGTGGATCTGGTACAGGTCGAGCCGGTCGCCGAGCAGGGCGGCGGTCTCGGCGCGCTGCCGCTCGTACGTCCCCGCGCCGTGGTCCTTGACCTCGTGCCGCTCGGCGTCGGTGGTCCACCCGGCGGTGTAGGTGTAGCCCCACTTGCTGCCGACGACGACGTCGTCGATCTCGGGGCGGGCGGCGAGCCAGCCGGCCAGGAACTCCTCGGAGCGGCCGTAGGAGCGGGCGACGTCGACGTAGCGCACGCCCTGCGCGTAGGCGGCGTCGAGAAGTTCGTGGGTGCGCTCGCGCAGCGCGTCGACGCTGCGGTCCTCGCCGAGGTCGCGGTCACGGCCCAGGTTGATGTAGCCGGGGCGGCCGACGGCGGCGAGACCCAGGCCGATGTGGCAGGTCGGGGTCGTCGCGGTGGAGAGACGGGCGAAGGGCATCGCGGGCTCCGTTCGGTCGGCTGACTCCCGACCAACGTAACCCGCGACGCCCGTACGTCACTTCCTCGCGTTCGCCCACGCGTGCTGGGCGGCCACGTCCGCCTTCACCTCGGCCAGCTGTACGGCCACCGCGGCGGGCGCCGTACCGCCGCGTCCGTTGCGGGAGGCGAGGGCGCCGGGCACGTTGAGGACCGAGCGGACGTCGGGGGTCAGATGCTCGGAGATCTTCGCGAACTGCTCGTCCGTGAGGTCGTCCAGCTCCTTGCCCTCGGCCTCGGCGACCTTCACGCACTCGCCGGCCACCTCGTGCGCCACCCGGAACGGCACGCCCCGCTTGACCAGCCACTCGGCGATGTCGGTGGCCAGGGAGAACCCGGCCGGGGCCAATTCCTCCATGCGCTCGCGGTGCACGGTCAGGGTGGCCATCATGCCGGTGAAGGCCGGGAGCAGGACCTCGAGCTGGTCGATGGAGTCGAAGACCGGCTCCTTGTCCTCCTGGAGGTCGCGGTTGTACGCGAGCGGAAGGGCCTTGAGGGTGGCCAGCAGGCCGGTCAGGTTGCCGATCAGACGGCCCGACTTGCCGCGCGCCAGCTCCGCGATGTCCGGGTTCTTCTTCTGCGGCATGATCGAGGAGCCGGTGGAGAAGGCGTCGTGCAGGGTCACGAAGGAGAACTCCTTCGTGTTCCAGATGATGACCTCCTCGGCGATCCGGGACAGGTTCACGCCGATCATCGCGGTGATGAAGGCGAACTCGGCGACGAAGTCGCGGGAGGCCGTGCCGTCGATGGAGTTGGCGGCGCTGCCGTGCTCGAAGCCGAGGTCCCGCGCGACCGCCTCGGGGTCCAGGCCCAGCGAGGAACCGGCCAGGGCGCCCGAGCCGTACGGCGACACGGCCGTGCGCTCGTCCCACTGGCGCAGCCGCTCGGCGTCCCGGGACAGCGCCTGGACGTGGGCGAGGACGTGGTGGGCGAAGAGCACCGGCTGGGCGTGCTGGAGGTGGGTGCGGCCGGGCATCGCCACGTCGGGGTGGGCCTCGGCGAGGCCGACGAGGGCGTCCTGGAGCTCGGCGATCAGGCCGCCGATGATCCGGGCGTGGTCGCGCAGGTACATCCGGAACAGGGTGGCGACCTGGTCGTTGCGGGAGCGGCCGGCGCGCAGCTTGCCGCCCAGGTCGGGGCCGAGGCGCTCCAGCAGGCCGCGCTCCAGGGCGGTGTGCACGTCCTCGTCGGCGATGGTGCCCACGAAGGTGCCGGCGGCGACGTCCGCCTCCAGCCGGTCGAGTCCGGCGAGCATGCGCCCCAGCTCGTCCTCGGTGAGGAGTCCGGCCTTGTGCAGCACGCGCGCGTGGGCGCGGGAACCGGCGATGTCGTACGGCGCGAGCCGCCAGTCGAAGTGGACGGACGCGGACAGCTTCGCCAGGGCCTCGGCGGGGCCGTCGGCGAAACGCCCGCCCCAGAGCCGTACGTCACCGCTGTTGCTGCTCACTTGCGCTGCTCCTCGGGGGTGTGGGTGGACGAGCCGTACTGACGAGCCGTTGCCCGCTCCGGCCTGCATGATTATGCAGAGCGCTGCATGACTCGTCAATCCGGCCGGCGGGCGGACACCGGCGCCCCGCACCGGCGGCAGGGCGTCCCCCATCGACTCGGCGCATTCCTCGGACAAATGAGCGATGCGCGCCAATAATCCTTAGACATGGGAAAGACTTACGAACGCATCGACGGCAGACTCCGGACGTTCATCGAGGAGCAGCCGGTCTTCTTCACCGCGACCGCGCCGCTGGCCGGCGACGGCACGGTCAACCTCTCCCCCAAGGGCCTCAAGGGCTCCCTCGCGGTCCTCGACGAGCACACCGTCGCCTACCTCGACTTCGCGGGCTCCAACGCGGAGACCATCGCGCACCTGCGGGAGAACGGCCGGATCACCCTGATGTGGTGCGCCTTCCAGGGCCCGCCGAACATCGTCCGCGTCCACGGCCGCGGCGAGCCGGTCTTCCGTGACGACCCGCGCTTCCCGGACCTGCTCGCCCGTTTCCCGGACCGCGACACCGCCTCACACGGTCTGCGCGCCGTCATCGTCGTGACGGCCGAACTCGTCCGCGACACCTGCGGGTACGCCGTCCCCTTCATGTCGTACGACGAGGACCGCGACCTGCACGCCAAGCGCTTCGCGCGGGAGGACGACGCCTCGCTGAACGCCTACTTCCAGAAGAAGGAGCACGTGGCGACCAGCCTGGACGGGCTGCCGGGCCTCCCGCTGCCGCTGCCCCCGCTCACCCGGGAGGGCTGAGCCCGAACGGCCCAGCGGCACGGACGGCGGCCCGCTCCACCGCTAGCGTCGACGGCATGCGCCCCGCCGTCGCCGCCGCCCTGTCCCTGCTCGCCTGCGCGTCCCTCACCGCCCTCGCTCCGCCGGGCGCGCCCACGCTGCCCGACCGGATGGCCGACACCGGCGGCGGCCGGCAGCTGATCACCGCCGTGGCACCGCGCGCCGGCGCCACGACCGGCACGGTCACCTGGTGGGAGCGGCGGGGCCCGCGCTGGGTGGCGAAGGGCTCGGCGCCCGCCCGGTTCGGCGCCAACGGCCTGGTCGAGGGCACCGTGCGCCGCCAGGGCACCCGCACCACCCCCACCGGGCTCTACGGCCTGCCGTACGCCTTCGGCACCGAGGCGGCGCCCCGCGGCACCAGCTACCCGTACCGTCCGGTCCGCCACGACTCCTGGTGGTGCCAGGACGACCGCTCCCGCGCCTACAACCGCTGGACCGAGCCCCGTCCGGCCGACTGCCGCGCGACCGAGGCGGAGCACCTGCCCTCCTACGGCACGCAGTACGCCCACGCGCTCGTCATCGGCTTCAACTACGACCAGCCGGTGCGCGGCCGCGGCGCCGGGATCTTCCTGCACGTCGACGGACGCGGCGCCACGGCCGGCTGCGTCTCGGTGCCCGCGGGCGCCATGCGCCGCATCCTCGCCTGGGCCGAGCCCGCCCGGCGCCCGCACATCGCGGTGGGCACGCTGAGCGGGCCGACGGCCGTCACCCGGTACTGAACACCCGCCCCGCCGCGCACGTATCTCTGGGCCGAGGGACCACGACACACCCGTTGCCCCCGTCCCCGGAGGAACCGTGACCACCACGCTCGCAGGCGGCCGTGCCGCCCGGCGCCAGACGATGCGCCGCATCCGCCCGCGCCGCTCCCCCGCGGTGCCGCTGCTGCTGGCCCTGTGGGCCGGGGCGGGCGCGGTGCTGTGGCTGTGGTGGCGCACCACCCCGGCCATCGCGGACACCACGGGACGGATCATCGGCGCGGGACGGATCACCGGGCTGCTCGCGGGCTATCTGATGGCCCTGGTGGTGCTCCAGATGGCGCGGGTGCCCGCGCTGGAGCGGCGGGTGGGCTCCGACCGGGTCGCCCGCTGGCACGCGATGACCGGCCGCTACACGCTCTGCCTGGTCCTCGCGCACGTCTTCCTCGTCATGTGGGGGTACGCGCTCCAGGCCGGCCGGAGCCTCGGCGACATCGTCACGCAGACCGTGGAGTCGGTGACCCAGCTGCCCGACATGGGCAAGGCCGCGATCGGCACCGGTCTGCTGCTGCTCATCGGGCTGCTCTCGGCCGGCGGGGTCCGCCGCAGGCTGCCGTACGACGCCTGGTACCACGTGCACCTGCTGACGTACGCGGCGGTCTACCTGACGTTCTGGCACCAGATCAGCACCGGCAACGACTTCGCCGTGGAGCCCGTCGCGAAGACGTTCTGGTACGGGCTGTACGGCGCGGTCACCGCGCTCGTCGTCTGGTACCGGATCCTCACCCCGGTCCGCCTCAACCTGAAGCACCGGATGCGGGTCGAGGCGGTGATCGAGGAGACCCCCGGGATCGTGTCGGTGCTGATCGGCGGGCGGAAGCTGCACCGGATGGGCGCGGAGGCCGGGCAGTTCTTCCGCTGGCGGTTCCTCGCCCCGGGCATGCGCTTCAGCTCCCACCCGTACTCCCTGTCGGCTGCACCCCGCCCGGGCATGCTGCGGATCACCGTGAAGGCGATCGGCGACCACAGCGCCCGGCTGCGCGAACTGGCCCCCGGCACCCGGGTGTGGGCGGAGGGCCCGTACGGGGCGCTCACCGCGCAGCGCCGCAGCCGCGGCAAGGTGCTGCTGGTGGCGGGCGGGGTCGGCATCACCCCGATGCGGGCCCTGTTCGAGACGCTCCCCGGGGCGGCCGGTGACATCACCCTCCTCTACCGGGCCAACAGCACCCAGGACCTGGCGCTGTGGGACGAACTGGCCGCCATCGCCGACGAGCGGGGCGCGCGGCTGATGTACGCGGTGAACAGTCCGGACGGGGCCCGCCCGGACATCTCCGCGGAGCGGCTGCGGGAGAAGGTGCCCGGCATCGACAAGCACGACGTCTTCCTGTGCGGCCCGCCCGGTTTCGCGCAGTCCGTGTACGAGGCGCTGCGCGGCGCGGGGGTGCCCGCGCGCCGTATCCACCACGAGTCGTTCGAGATGTGAGCGACGGCCACCCCAGGAGCCTGCTCAGCCATGAGGAAGAGTCACCCGATCCGGCGTGCCCTGCTCGCCACCGCCGCCACGGTGTCCGGCATCGTGCTGCTGCTGTCACTGAAACCGGCGACCGACCCGGCCTCGGCGGCCGGCGGCGCCGCACCCCAGCCGACGGCGGCGGGGCCGGCCGCCCCAGGGGGCGCCGCGGCCACGCGCACCGCCACGGTCACCGGCGACGCGGTCCGCACGCAGTACGGCCCGGTCCAGGTCCGGGTCACCGTCAGCGGCGGCCGCATCACCGAGGCCGCGGCGGTCCAGGCGCCCGAGGGCGGCCGCAGCGGCCAGATCACCGCCGACGCCGTGCCCCGCCTCAACCAGGCCGCCGTCGCCGCCGGCAGCGCGGACATCGACGCCGTCTCCGGAGCGACCTACACCAGCACCGGCTACCGGCAGTCCCTCCAGTCCGCCCTGGACCGGATGGGCGGCGCGAACACCGGGACCGGAGCCGGGACCGGCACGCAGACCGGGGCGCGCACCGTGACCGGTGCCGCCGCCCAGACCCGGTACGGCCCGGTCCAGGTCCGGATCACCGTCAGCGGCGGGCGGATCACCCAGGCCGCGGCGGTCCGGGCGCCGGACGGCGGCCGCAGCGGCCAGATCAGCGCCGACGCCGTGCCCCGCCTCGACCGGGCCGCCGTCGCCGCCGGCAGCGCGGACATCGACGCCGTCTCCGGAGCGACCTACACCAGCACCGGCTACCGGCAGTCCCTCCAGTCCGCCCTGGACCAGCTCGGTGAGTGACGTGACACAGGCTCCCGCCGCGGTGCGCCGGACGGAGGAGGCGATGGGGACCGTCTTCTCCTTCGACGTCCGCGGCGGGGACCCCCGCACCGTGCGTGCCGCCCTCGACGAGGCGGTCGCCGGACTGCACCGGGCCGACGCGGTGTTCAGCACCTACCGCGAGGACAGCCAGCTGTCCCGGCTGGCCCGCGGTGAGCTGACCGTCGCGCAGTGCGACCCGGAGGTCGCCGAGGTGCTCCGGCTGGGCGCCGAGGCGGAGCGGATCACCGGCGGCTGGTTCAGCACCACCTGGCGGGGCCGGCTCGACGCGACCGGCATCGTCAAGGGCTGGGCGGTCGAACGGGCGGCCCGGACGCTGGCGGCGGCCGGGGCGAGCGGGGTCAGCGTCAACGGCGGCGGCGATGTGCAGCTGCTGGGGGTGCCGGGGACCGCGCGGCCCTGGCGGGTGGGTGTCGCGGACCCCCTGCGGCCGGGCGGACTCGCCGCGGTCGTCTCCTCGGCCGGCACGGCCGAACTGGCCGTCGCCACCTCCGGCACCGCCGAACGCGGCGCCCACATCGTCGATCCCCGCACAGGCAGGCCGGCCATGACCGACCTGCTCGCGGTCACCGTCGTGGCTCCCCGCCTCACCTGGGCCGACTGCTGGGCGACGGCCGCCTTCGCGATGGGCGCCAGACAGGGCCTGGCCTGGCTGGAGTCCCTGCCGGAGACGGAGGCCCTGCTGATCACGGCGGGCGACGAGGTGCGCTGCACGGGGGGACTGGCCTCCCGGCTCGGCTGAGCGGGCCACCCCGGGGTGGCGGGAACGGCGCGGCACCGCCCGCGGACCGGCGCCCGCCGGACGGGGTCAGTTCCCGTTCTGGGCCAGCCGCAGCAGATGGTCGGCGAGTGCCTGCCCGCCGTCCGGCCGCCGGGAGATCAGCAGCAGCGTGTCGTCACCGGCGATCGTGCCCAGGATGTCGTGCAGCTCCGCCTGGTCGATCGCCGAGGCGAGGAACTGTGCCGCCCCCGGCGGCGTCCGCAGGACCACGAGATTCGCGGAGGCCTCCGCGGAGATCAGCAGCTCCTGTGAGAGCCGCCGCATCCGCTCCTCCTTGGCCGACTCCCCGAGCGGCGCCCGGGGCGTCCGGAAGCCCCCTTCGCTGGGCACCGCGTAGATCAGGTCGCCGTCGGTGTTGCGGATCTTCACCGCGTTCAGCTCGTCCAGGTCCCGGGAGAGCGTCGCCTGCGTGACGGTCAGCCCGTCGTCGGCGAGCAGCTTCGCCAACTGGCTCTGGCTGCGCACCGGCTGCCGGTTGAGGATGTCCACGATCCGGCGGTGCCGTGCGGTGCGGGTCTGCGGCACGGCAGGCCCGGCGGTCTGCTCGTGATCCTGCGCCTGGCTCATCGTCGTCTCATTCTCCGGATCGTCCGTCCCCGTGGGCTGCGTCGAGGATGCCGGGCAGCGCCTGGAGCAGCGCCGCCACATCGTCGTCACCGAGGTTGAGCGGCGGCATGAGCCGTACGACATCGGGGGCGGGCGCGTTCACCAGGAAACCGGCGTCCTGAGCCGCCTGCTGCACCTGGGGCGCAAGCGGTTCGGTGAGCACGATACCCAGGAGCAGGCCCGCGCCCCGGACATGGGCGACGAGCGGGTGGCCGAGGCCCTCGATCCCGCCGCGCAGCCGCTCGCTCTGCCGCTTGACGTTCTCCAGCAGTCCCTCGGCCGCGATGGTGTCGAGGACGGCGAGTCCGGCGGCGCAGGCGACGGGGTTGCCGCCGAAGGTGGTGCCGTGCTGGCCGGGCTGGAGCAGGTCGGCGGCGCGGCCGAGGGCGACGGTGGCGCCCAGCGGGAGGCCGCCGCCGAGGCCCTTGGCGAGGGTGACGACGTCGGGCAGGACGCCCTCGTGCGCCTGGTACTCGAACCAGTGCCCGGTGCGGCCGATGCCGGTCTGCACCTCGTCGAGGACGAGCAGCGATCCGGTCGCGGCGGTGATCGCACGGGCGGCCTTGAGGTAGCCGGGGAGCGGGACGACGACGCCGTTCTCGCCCTGGATCGGCTCGATGATCACCAGGGCGGTGTCCTCGGTGACCGCGGCGGCCAGGGCCTGCGCGTCGCCGTAGGGGACGTGGGTGACGTCGCCGGGCAGCGGCAGGAAGGGGCCCTGTTTGGCGGGCTGGCCGGTGAGGGCGAGGGCGCCCATGGTGCGGCCGTGGAAACCGCCGTCGGTGGCGACCATGTGGGTGCGCCCGGTGAGCCGGCCGATCTTGAACGCGGCCTCGTTGGCCTCGGCGCCGGAGTTGCAGAAGTAGACCCGGCCGTCGCGGCCCAGGTGCGCCAGGAGCCGTTCGGCGAGGGCCACGGGGGGTTCGGCGACGAAGAGGTTGGAGACGTGGCCGAGGGCGGCGATCTGCGTGCTGACGGCCTCGACGACGGCCGGGTGGGCGTGACCGAGGGCGTTGACGGCGATGCCGCCGACGAAGTCGAGGTACTGCTTGCCGTCGGCGTCCCACAGCCGGGTGCCCTCGCCGCGGACGAGCGGCAGCCGCGGGGTGCCGTAGTTGTTCATCAGCGCGCCCTGCCACCGCGCCGTCAGTTCCCGGTTGCTCACGACTCCCCCTGCCCGTGCGGCTTCTCGTCGGGCACGACCATCGTGCCGATGCCCTCGTCGGTGAAGATCTCCAGCAGGATCGAGTGCTGGACCCGGCCGTCGATGACGCGGGCGGTGGTGACGCCGTTGCGCACGGCGTGCAGGCAGCCCTCCATCTTCGGCACCATGCCGGAGGACAGCTCGGGGAGCAGTTTCTCCAGCTGGGAGGCGGTGAGGCGGCTGATCACCTCATCGCTGTCCGGCCAGTCCTCGTACAGTCCCTCGACGTCCGTGAGGACCATCAGGGTCTCGGCGCCCAGCGCCGCAGCGAGTGCCGCAGCCGCCGTATCAGCATTGACGTTGTAGACATGTCCGTCGTCCTGGGAGCGGGCGATCGAGGAGACGACGGGGATGCGCCCGTCGGCGAGCAGGGCCTCGATCGCGCCCGTGTCGATGTCGGTGATCTCGCCCACCCGGCCGATGTCGACGAGTTCCCCGTCGATCTCCGGCCGGTGCCTGGTGGCGGTGATGGTGTGCGCGTCCTCGCCGGTGAGGCCGACGGCGAGCGGGCCGTGCTGGTTGAGCAGCCCGACCAGCTCGCGCTGCACCTGCCCGGCCAGCACCATGCGGACCACGTCCATGGCGTCCTCGGTGGTGACCCGCAGGCCCGCCTTGAACTCGCTGACGATGCCGTGCCGGTCGAGGGCGGCGCTGATCTGCGGGCCCCCGCCGTGCACGACGACCGGCTTGAGACCGGCGTGGTGCAGGAAGACCACGTCCTGGGCGAAGGCGGCCTTCAGCTCCTCGTCGACCATGGCGTTGCCGCCGAACTTGATGACGACGGTCTTGCCGTTGTGCCGGACCAGCCAGGGCAGCGCCTCGATGAGGATCTGGGCCTTGGGGAGCGCGGTGTGCTTGCGAGTGCTCATGAGGAGTAGGCGCTGTTCTCGTGGACGTAGTCGGCGGTGAGGTCGTTGGTCCAGATCGTGGCGGTCTCGGCGCCCGCGGCGAGGTCGGCGACGATGTGCACCTCGCGGTAGCGCATGTCGACCTTGTCGCGGTCCTCGCCGACGGAGCCGTTCTTGCAGACCCAGACGCCGTTGATGGCGACGTTCAGCCGGTCCGGCTCGAACGCGGCCCGGGTCGTGCCGATCGCGGAGAGCACCCGGCCCCAGTTGGGGTCCTCGCCGTGGATGGCGCACTTGAGGAGGTTGTTGCGGGCGATGGAGCGGCCCACCTCGACGGCGTCGTCCTCGGTCGCGGCGTTGATCACCTCGACCCTGATGTCCTTGCTGGCGCCCTCGGCGTCCCGGATCAGCTGCTGGCCGAGGTCGTCGCAGACGGCCCGTACGGCCGCGGCGAACGCGTCGTACCCGGGGCTGACGCCGGAGGCTCCGGAGGCCAGCAGCAGCACGGTGTCGTTGGTCGACATGCAGCCGTCGGAGTCGACGCGGTCGAAGGTCGTGCGCGTCGCCGCGCGCAGCGCCTTGTCGAGGGTGGCGCTGTCCAGGTCGGCGTCGGTGGTGAGCACCACCAGCATGGTGGCCAGGCCCGGGGCGAGCATGCCGGCGCCCTTGGCCATGCCGCCGACGGTCCAGCCGTCCCTGGTCACCACCGACGTCTTGTGGACGGTGTCGGTGGTCTTGATGGCGATGGCCGCCTTCTCGCCACCGTGCTCGGACAGTTCCCGCGCGGCCTTCTCGATGCCCGGCAGGAGCTTGTCCATGGGCAGCAGGACACCGATGAGGCCGGTCGACGCGACGGCGACCTCGCCCGCGCCGATGTCCAGCACCTCGGCGGCCTTCTCGGCGGTGGCGTGGGTGTCCTGGAAGCCCTTGGGGCCGGTGCAGGCGTTGGCGCCACCGGAGTTGAGGACGACGGCGGTCAGCTCGCCGGCCTTGAGGACCTGCTCGGACCAGAGCACGGGGGCGGCCTTGACGCGGTTGGAGGTGAAGACGCCCGCGGCGGCGCGGCGCGGCCCGGTGTTGACCACGAGGGCCAGGTCGGGATTGCCGTTCTCCTTGATCCCGGCGGCGATGCCCGCCGCCTGGAATCCCTTGGCTGCCGTGACGCTCACTGCATCTCCTCGTTCGCTTCTTCGCCCGTGCGGCGCGGGGGTGCGGTCGTCGTCGCCCGCGGCCCGGTGGCCGCGGGCGCTCCCGCGGGCGCGGCGGGGAGGTGTCCCCGGCTCACGGTGCGACTCCGGTGGTGGGAAGACCCGTGGTCTCGTCGAGACCCAGGGCGATGTTCATGCTCTGGACGGCACCGCCCGCGGTGCCCTTGGTCAGGTTGTCGATGGCGCTGACGGCGATGACGCGTCCGGCGGCCGGATCGTGGGCGACCTGCACCTGGACGGCGTTGGAACCGGTGACGGACGCCGTCGCCGGCCACTGCCCCTCGGGGAGCAGGTGGACGAAGGGCTCGTCGGCGAAGGCCTTCTCGTAGGCGGCGCGGACGGACTCCGCGGTGACTCCCGGCCTGGCCTTCGCGCTGCACGTGGCGAGGATGCCGCGCGGCATCGGGGCGAGGGTCGGGGTGAAGGAGACGCTCACGGGCTCCCCGGCCGCCGCGCTCAGGTTCTGGATCATCTCGGGCGTGTGCCGGTGGCCGCCGCCGACGCCGTACGGCGTCATGGAGCCCATGACCTCGCTGCCCAGCAGGTGGGGCTTGGGCGCCTTGCCCGCGCCGGAGGTGCCGGACGCGGCGACGATCACGGCCTCCGCCTCGGCCAGTCCGGCGGTGTAGGCCGGGAAGAGGGCGAGGGAGACGGCCGTGGGGTAGCAGCCGGGCACCGCGACGCGCTTGGACCCCTCCAGCGCGGCGCGGGCGCCCGGGAGTTCGGGAAGGCCGTAGGGCCAGGTGCCGGCGTGCGGCGAGCCGTAGAACCGCTCCCAGTCGGCGGCGTCCCGCAGCCGGAAGTCGGCGCCCATGTCGACGACGAGGACGTCCGGGCCGAGCTGTTCGGCGACGGCGGCGGACTGCCCGTGCGGCAGCGCGAGGAAGACGACGTCGTGCCCGGTGAGCACGTCCGCGGTGGTCTCCTGGAGCACCCGGCCGGCCAGCGGCAGCAGATGCGGCTGGAGCGCGCCGAGGCGCTGCCCGGCGTTGCTGTTGGCGGTCAGGGCGCCGATCTCGACCTCGGGGTGCGCGAGGAGCAGACGCAGCAGCTCACCGCCCGCGTACCCGCTCGCTCCGGCCACCGCCGCACGTACCGTCATGGAACCTCCTCCTGGATGGCATGACTATACGTTTCGCTGCACGTTTATGCAATCACGGCCCACCCGGCCGCCGGGGCGCGGAACGTCCTTGCCCGCCCGACGATCAAGGAGTTAGGGTCCCCGGGCACGTTCGGGGGGACCAGGCAGGCGGGGGACATGACGGAACACGGGCAGAGCACGGGCGCGCCCGCACGGCGGCCGAGTCCATGGGCACAGGCGGTCACGGCCCTGGCGCTGGTGGGGGCGCTCGGCATCGGGCTGTGGACCGTGCAGCAGACGTCGCCCTCGTCCGCGGCCCCGGACGGCACCCCGTCGCCGGCCGCCTGCTCCAGCGGGGACAGCGCCGGGCAGACCTCGTCCCGGCGCGTCACCGGGGCGCAGCTGTGCGAGGCCCTGAACCGTTCCGACCTCGCCGAACTGCTGGGCACGCCCGGGCAGGCCGCCAAGACCGCGAACGGCAGTGACGGCTCCTTCCGGACGGGCGGCGGCACGGAGATCGCCACCCCGTCCGCGCAGGTCGAGTTCGACACCTACACGGTGACGCTGGCGGCCACGTACGACCGTCTTCCGGTGGCCGGGTCCGCCAGGCTCCTGGGGCCCGAGGCACGGCAGCGGACGTTCCTGGGCCGCCCGGCCGTCCTGTACTCCAGCCGCACCATCAGCGTCAGCTTCCGTCTCGACGGCGGCGACTCGCGCAGCGAGCCCGGCGTCCCGGCCCGGGTGGTGTCCGTGGCGCGGGACGCCGCGGACAGCGGCGGTTCCTTCGAGGTGAGCCTGTGGCGCGCGGACGGCGGGGTGCCGGACGACGCGGTGCTGCTGCGCGTCGCCGGGAAGGTCCTGCCGACGGTTCCCCGGTGGGCCGGCGGCGCGTGAGGACGGCTCGCCCCACCGCGGCGTTCGCGCCGCACGGAACCCCCTGACGGCCGCCGCCGGGCCCCGCGACGGCCGAGCGTTCCGCGCGCGCCGTGCTGGACTGCCACGCCGCCCGGCCGGGCCCCGCGACGGCCGCGAACCGCGGCGGCGGGCCGCCCTGCCGCGCGGGCGGCCACGCGCAGGGGGACGCCGGTCTCCGGCACCGCACGCCCGTCCAGGTGCGGGCCGCCGCACCGGGACGGCGGCCCGCGCACCGGCCCGGCGCTACCTCTGCCTGATCCGCAGGAAGGTGACCGAGTTCGCCGGGAAGGTGTAGGTGAACTTCCCCGCGACGCCCGAGAACGTGGAGGCCACCGGGGTGACCGGGGTGTCCGTCTCGGTGTTCACGTCCTCCGGGTCCGCGGCCAGGGTGGTCACCCGGGCCCGGGAGGAGACGTCGGCGCCGCCCAGGTCGATCGCCGTACGGGCGGCCGTGGGCTGGGCGTTGACGACCTTCACGATCAGGTCACCGGTGCGCCGGTCCTCGGTGACGACCTGACGGAACGGTTCGGCCGGCTTGTCGTCCGTGAAACTGCCCCACAGCCGCCCGTCCAGGTAGAGGCCGACCTGGCGGCCCCGCACCTTGACGTCGATGTCGTAGGAGCGGCCCGTCTCGATCGCGTGCGGCTCGGAGAGCAGCGTCGACTTGGCGCCGTCCGAGGCCTGCTCCACGGCGGACCGGGTGTTGTTCCAGCCGCCCAGGTTCCACCAGTAGTGGTTGCCGGTGTCCTTGACGCCGAAGGCGACCAGGAAGCCCTCCTTGCCGGACCTCTTGGTGGCCCTCACGTGCAGGTCGTAGTCCTTCCAGGCCGGGTCGCCCGCGGTGACCAGGGTGTTCTCGGCCTCGGTGTCGGTCTGGACGTAGGCGCCGTCCTGGACCGTCCAGCTGCCGCCGCCGGAGTGGGTCCACCGCGAGGCGTCACCCGAGAAGTCGTCGCTCAGCAGGGTGGTGCCGTCGGCGGCGGTGACCCTCACGTCGTCGTACGCGGCGCTGGTCGCCCAGGTGGACAGGCCGATCGCGCCGGTGATCGGGCCGCTGACGCCCGGGGTGCCGGTCGCGGTGGACGGGACCACCCGGTCGCCGGTGTTGTTCATGAACAGCTTCTGGACCTCGTAGCCGGCCGAGTTCCAGGAGGCGCGGTTGTTGAACCAGATCAGGTCCGGCCGCCACTGCACGTAGTCCTCGTTGGCGAGCAGCGGGGCGTAGGAGGCGAGCTTGACCACGTCGGCGTTGCGTTCCAGACCGGTCATGAACGCGGCCTCGGCGAGGGCGTTCCTGAAGGCGTTGCCCTGGGAGGCGTACTCGCCGAGGAAGACCTTCGGGCCGTTCCTGTCGTAGCTGTCGTAGCGGCCGTTGTTCTGCAGGAACCACTGCGGGCTGTTGTAGTAGTGCTCGTCGACCAGGTCGACGCCGGCTGCGCGGTTGAGCTGCCACAGCCGGTCGAAGGTGCTGCCGGTGTCGTCGGGACCGGAGTTGGAGACGACGGTGATTTCCGGGTGCTCCGCCTCGATCGCGGCGCGGAACTCCTGGAAGCGGGCGAAGAACTCGTCGGGCAGGTTCTCCTCGTTGCCGACGCCGATGTGGGTGAGGCCGAAGGGCTTGGGGTGGCCCATCCGCGCCCGCACCCCGCCCCAGGTGGAGCCGGCCGGGCCGTTGGCGAACTCGATCAGGTCGAGGGTGTCCTGGACGTGCCGGCGCAGCAGGGCCTGGTCGTCGGTGGCCCGGTTCTGGCCGCAGCCGGTCACCAGGGCGGGGACGACGGGCAGCGGCATGGCGCCGATGTCCTCGGCGAAGCGGAAGTACTCGTAGTAGCCGAGGCCGTAGGACTGGTTGTAGCCCCAGAAGTTGGCGTTCGTGGCGCGTTCCTCGACCGGGCCGACGGTGTCCTTCCACTGGTAGGCGCGCTTGCGCTGCCATCCGCCGGCCTCACTGTAGTCCTGCATGGAGCCGGTGTTGACCAGGCAGCCGCCGGGGAAGCGGAGGAAGCCCGGCTTCAGGGCCTCGATCTTCTCGGCGAGGTCCTTGCGCAGGCCGTTGGGCTGGTTCCGGTAGGTGTCGCGCGGGAACAGCGAGACCATGTCGAGCGCGACGGCGGCGGAGGAGGCGACGGTGAGGCGGCCGCGGTTGACGGTGCGGCTCGCGGTGAAGGTCGCGGTGTACTTGGCCCAGCCGCCCCTGACGCCGATCCGGCGGGCCTCGGCCAGTTCGCCGGCGGCGTCCTTCAGGGAGACGGTGAGGGTGGTCCCCGAGGTGGCGCGGGCCCACACCGAGAAGTCGTACCTCTTGCCCCGCTCCAGCCGGATGCCGGTGTTGTAGCCGGCGTTGGTCACCGAGGAACCGGCGCCGAGGGAGAGGTAGTTGCGGTTGCGCTCGTTGAGCCGGCCGGCGTCGTCGGCGACCTGCGCGGTGCCGTCGACCGTCCAGGAGGTCAGCGGGGTGTACGAGGTGTTGTCGGCGGTGGAGTACTCGAAGGACCGGTTCTGCACCAGCTCGGCGTACAGGCCGCCGTCGGCCGCGCGGTTGATGTCCTCGAAGAAGACGCCGTACATGGTGTCGTCGATCGTCGCGCCGGCGGCGGACGGGTCGACGGTGATCGCGTAGTCGGTGACGGTCCCGGCGTGCGCGGGCGCGGGCGCGAGCACGCAGGAGACGGCCAGGACGGCGGTGGCGGCCGGGCCCAGTCTCCGGCGGGTGGTGCGGGCGGTGCGTGACATGGATACTCCGCGGCTCTCTGCTCCGGGAAGGAGTTGTTCGAAATATCGGACATTGGTCAGCACTTCGAACGGCAAGATAGGGAGGGGGCGGGTACGCGTCAATGGGTCACGCGACGGCGGACGGGGACGGAGAGCGGTGGGCGATGGGTGAGTTCTGGCCAGTGCCGGAGGTACTGGAGTTCTTGGCCGGGAGCTGGCGGGTGGACCGGTCGGTGCGGGATCTGGCGACCGGGGATGAGGGCCGCTTCCGGGGAACGACGGTTTTCGGCCGCATGGAGGATGGTGCGCTGCTGCACCGGGAGTCCGGATCCTTCCTCTGGCACGGAGTCGCCCGGCCCGCCGGGCGGACGCTGCGCTTCCTGCCGGGACCGGACGGCGCCGGGACGGCCGAGGTGCGGTTCGCGGACGGACGCCCGTTCCACGACCTCGATCTGACGACCGGGCACTGGGTCGCCCGCCACCCCTGCGCGGCCGACCTCTACCGCGGCGAGTTCACCGTCCGGGACACGGACCACTGGCGGACCGTGTGGCGGGTCCGCGGCCCGGCGAAGGACCTGGTGCTGACGACGGACTACGCGCGCGTGGGCTGAGCCCAGGCGCGGGAGCCGGCGTGCGGGCCACCGGAGGGGCCGTCGAAGCGCAGGTGCCAGCGGCCCGCGTGCCCGGTCACCGTGGTCGTCGACAGCGGCCGGACGTCGAAGCTCCAGTACGTCGCCGCGGGCGCCCTCAGCGCGTACACCAGCGCCGCGCGGATCACCGACGGCTCGGCCACCGCGACGATCCGGCAGCCGTCCTCCCGCGGCCGGGTGTCCAGCCAGCCGCCGACCCGGCCGATGAACGCGAGCAGTGACTCGCCGCCGTGCGGGGTGGCGCGCGGATCGGCGAGCCAGGCGTCCACCGCCTCGGGCTCACGGGCCATCGCCTCGCCCAGGGTCAGCCCCCGCCAGCGGCCCATGTCGCAGTCCCGCAGGGCGAGCTGCGCCAGCGGCGCGAAGCCGAGGGCGTCACCGGTGGCGCGGCTGCGGGGCGTGGGCGAGCAGTAGCGCAGCTCGGCCGCCGCCAGCGGCAGCAGCTCGCCGCCGGCGCGCCGCACGTCGTCCCAGCCCGCCCGGTCCAGCGGCCGGTCGTCCTCGAAGCGCTCCGCCGGCCCCGGGGAGCTGCGCGCGGTGGCGACGAACGTGACCCGAACTGCCATGCGGGGATGGTGAGCCGCGCGCGTGCGCGGGTCAAGAGCCGCAGCCGAGGCATCACTCAGGGTTCCGCGCGGTCACCGGCCGTACCCGGCCGGAGGGGACTGTCAGTGGGTGGTGCGATGCTGCGGAGCATGAACGGGATCACGACCGCCGCGGACTACGGCTGGCTGGAGGAGCGGTACGCGGACCTCATGGAGGCGCACTGCGTGACACTGGTGCGCGGCCTCACCGCCGAGGAGCTGCTGCGGCGGCTGGGAGCCGAGCCGGCCGGCCGGTACACCGGGGTGGCGGACCTGGTGGATCCGTCGTACGAGGCCGGCTCCCCCTACCGGCTGTTCGTGGGCGCCACCACGGTGGGCGACTGGGCCCTGATGGTGGAGCACAACGGCTGTCTCGGCACGGTGGACGAGGCGATGCTGCCGCTGTCGCGCGGACGCACGGTGGTCTCCCACTTCCGCAACGTCAACGCGGTGGACCACTTCACCTGGTACGAGGACGGCACGGTCCGCCCGCACTTCGAGCCGCTCTTCGCTCACCACCGCGACGGCAGCCACCCCGACGCGCTCCTCACCGAGATGCGTGAGGCGGGCTTCGACCTCCGCGACACCGACGCGTGCGACCACGACGGACACACCGAGGCCGCGTTGGCCCTCGCCCACCGGCTCACCGGCATACGCCTGACCCCGCGGCTGTTCGACACCGCCGAGTTCACCTGCGGCATCGCTCCGGTCCCCCGCCCGTAGCCGGCGGCCCGGTCAGCCCGCCGCCGGGGCGCCCCGGTCGCGGAACACCTCGTCGCAGGCCACCCGCAGCCGGCGCACGCCCTCCGTGATCTCCGCCGTGCCCGCGACCGCGGCGAAGCTCAGCCGCAGGTGCGCGGCGGGCGGTTCCGCGCTGAAGTAGGGGCGGCCCGGGGTGAGGGCGACGCCCGCGCGCAGGGCGGCCGCGGTCAGCGCACTTTCGTCGGCGCCCTCGGGCAGCCGGGGCCACAGGTGATAGCCGCCGCTCGGGATGTGCGGCAGGGCCAGCTCGGGCAGGTGCGCGGCCAGCGCGGAGGTCATGGCGTCCCGCCGGGCCTTGAGCGCCGTGGAGACGGCGCGCAGATGGCGCGGCCAGGCCGGCGAGCCGACCAGCTCCAGCGCCGCCTCCTGGAGCGGCCGGGGCACGAAGAAGGTGTCCACGACCTGGATGGCGCGCAGCCGCTCCAGCACCGGGCCGCGGGCGGCCAGCGCGCTGACCCGGAAGCTCGGCGAGGTGGCCTTGGTCAGCGAGCAGACGTGCACGACGACGCCGTCCGGGTCGTCGGCGGCGAGCGGTCGCGGCAGCGGCGGCGCGTCCTCGTGCACCAGCCGCCGGACGAAGTCGTCCTCGACGACGAAGGCCCCCGCCTCGCGGGCGATCCGCAGCACCTCACCCCGCCGCTGCGGGGCCAGCACGGCTCCGGTGGGGTTCTGGAAGAGCGGCTGGCAGACGAAGACCCGGGCGCCGGTCGCCCGGAAGGCGTCGGCGAGCAGGTCCGGGCGTACCCCGTCGGCGTCCACGGGCACCGGCACCGGGCGCAGGCCCGCCGCCCGGGCGATCGCGAGCATGCCCGGGTAGGTCGGGGACTCGACCAGGACCGGGGCTCCGGGCGGGGCGAGCGCGCGCAGCGCGGTGGTCAGCCCGGACTGGCCGCCGGAGGTGATCAGCACCTCGGCGGCGGTGACCGCCCCGCCGGGACCGCCGATGCTGCGCGCGAACCATTCGCGCAGCTCGGGCAGCCCCTCCATGGGCGGCCGGCCCCAGGCTCCGGGGCGCCGCCCCGCGCGGGAGAGCGCCGCGGCCATCGCGCGCTCGGGCTGCAGGGAGGGGTGCAGGTAACCGCCGTTGAACTCGATGACCCCGGGCGGCGGCGCGGCGAGGGAGACCAGCACCCCGGAGGCGTCCACCGAGCGCGGGACGGGCTCGGCGGCGGTGTCCGCGCTCAGGGTCACCTCCTGCCAGGAGGTGTCCCCGCCGGCCGCGGCCGCGGCGCGCGGCTCGGCGCGGAACGCCCCGGCTCCGGGCCGGGTCACCACCAGCCCCTCGGCGGCGAGCTGGGCCAGCGCCCGCGAGACGGTCACGGGGCTCACCCGGAACCGCTCGACCAAGGCGCGACTCGATGGCAGCTTTCCACCAGGAGAGTAGCGGTCCAGCTCCCTCCGAAGCTGTTCCGCCAGTTCACCGACACTGCTACGCTCTTGCATGAGAGCACAGAGTAGCGCTATCCCGCCGACCGCGATAGCGGTCGACACTCCACCCGCCGCCCGGGACAGGGCCTCCGCCGGAACCCTCCAGGCCGCGCTCGGCGTCGTCGCCTTCTCCCTCACCTTCCCCGCCACCGCCTGGGGCCTGGAGGGGTTCGGGCCCTGGTCGCTGGTGGCCGTGCGCAGCGTCCTGGCGGCGTTGATCGCGGGCGGCTGCCTGCTGGCCCTGCGCGTTCCGCTGCCGGCGCGCGGGCACCTGCCCGGACTCGCCGTGGTGGCCGCCGGGGTGGTCCTCGGCTTCCCGTTGCTGACCACGCTCGCGCTGCAGACCTCGACCACCTCGCACGCGGCCGTGGTGGTCGGGCTGCTGCCGCTCACGACCGCCGCGCTGTCCGCCCTGCGGACCGGCGCCCGCCCCTCCCGCACCTTCTGGACGGCGGCTCTCGCCGGGGCGGCCGCGGTGGTGGCGTTCACCGTGCAGCAGAGCGGCGGCGCGCTCGGCACCGCCGACCTCTGTCTCTTCGGCGCCCTCCTGGTCTGCGCGGCCGGGTACACCGAGGGCGGGCGGCTGGCCCGGGTGATGCCGGGCTGGCAGGTGATCGGCTGGGCGCTGGTGCTGTGCCTGCCGCTGAGCGTCCCGGCCGCCGCGGTCGCGCTGGCGTACGAGCCGGTGACCCTCACCGCGCACTCCGTGACCGGTCTGCTGTGGGTGGCGGCCGGCTCCCAGTTCCTCGGGCTGGTCGTCTGGTACCGGGGCATGGCCGCCATCGGCATCCCCAAGGCGAGCCAGTTGCAGTTGGCCCAGCCGCTGCTCACACTGGTGTGGTCGGTGCTGCTGCTGGGCGAGCACCTGACGGTGGCCGCCCCGCTGACGGCCGCGGCGGTGCTCGTGTGCATCGCCGTCACCCAGCGGGCGCGAGGCTGAACGGTGCGCCGTCGGGACGCGTCCGGCCGTGGCGCCGCGGGCTCGCGGCCACGGACCGCTGCTCCCGCGAAGGTGGAGGAGGCTCCAGATGCGCGCAACCGTGGGCGACCAGCTTGTCCAGCACGGCAGGGTGGTCGGACAGCACGACAAGGTCGGCGAGATCGTCGAAGTGCTCGGCCAGGAGGGCAACCCCCCGTACCGCGTCCGGTTCCAGGACGGGCACGAGGGACTGTGCTCCCCGGGCCCCGACACCGAGATCCGGCACCGGAGCACGCAGCCGGCGGCGGTCTCGCAACCCCCGACGAGCACTCAGCCGCCCGGCATGGGGCTCTGATTCAGGACGCGGGGTTCGCCGGCTGCCCGTAGTGGTCGGCGATCACCCGTGCCATCGCGCCGGCCGGATCCGCCGCCACCTCCTTCGCGGCGAAGAAGACGTGCCCCTTCACCTGCGGATACCGGCGGGCCAGCGTCAGGTGCCGGGAGAGTTCGGCCGGGTCCTGCCACGGGGCGGCCTGTGCCGGGTCGCCGGCCCGGTAGAGGGCCTCGCCGATGTACAGCCGGGTGCCGCTGCCCTGGGCGACCCCGGCCCACCACCGCACCAGCTCGGCGTAGTCGGCGGCCGGGAAGCCGATGTGCCAGTAGAGCTGCGGGCAGATGTAGTCCACCCATCGCTCCCGGACCCACTTGCGGGTGTCCGCGTAGAGATCGTCGTAGGCCTGCAGGGCGCGGGTGCCGGAGCCGAGCGGGTCGGTCGACGCGTTGCGCCACACCCCGAACGGGCTGATCCCGAACCGGGTGCCGGGCTGCGCCTTCTTGATCCCGGCCGCCATGTCCCGCACCAGGCGGTCGATGTTGTCCCGCCGCCAGTCGGCCCGTCCGGCGAAACCGCCGCCGTACCTCTCGAAGGCCGCGTCGTCGTCGAAGGTCTGGCCCGCGACCGGGTACGGGTAGAAGTAGTCGTCGAAGTGGACGGCGTCCACCGGGTACCTGCGGACCGCGTCGAGCATCGCCTCCTGCACGAAGCCGCGGACCTCGGGCAGCCCGGCGTTGTAGTACAGCTTCCCGCCGTAGCGCACCACCCACTCCGGATGCCGGCGCGCGGGGTGGTCCGCCAGCAGCCGGGAGGGGTCCGCGTGCGTGGCGACGCGCAGCGGGTTGAACCAGGCGTGCAGCTCCAGACCGCGTGCGTGGGCCTCGGCGACGGCCGTGCCGAGCGGGTCCCAGCCGGGGTCCTTGCCCTGGGTGCCGGTCAGGTACTGCGACCAGGGCTCGTGCGGCGAGGGCCACAGCGCGTCCGCCGCGGGCCGCACCTGGAAGATCACCGTGTTGAGCCGGCTGCGCACCGCCTGGTCGAGGTGGGCGAGCAGTTCCGCACGCTGCCGGGCGGCGCTCAGCCCGGCCCGGGAGGGCCAGTCCCGGTTGACGACCGTGGCCAGCCACATGCCGCGCATCTCGGCCGCCGCGGCGGCCTGGCCCGCGTTCGCGGCGGCCGCGCTCCGCGCGGTCGGTCCGGGCGCCTCCCCGGCCGGCGAGCCGTCGGCCGCCGGGTCCCGCCCGTCCGGCCCGGGCGGCCGCCGTCCGGGCCGTCCCGGGGAGGCCGCGGCCTCCCCGGACAGCACCAGCGCCGACAGGGCCGCCGCGGCGAACGCCCGGCGTGTCACACGTCCCATCCAGAACACCCCCATACTCCGCGCGGTCACGCGGTCACGGACAGTCTCCGGGCCAGGATGCCCCCGACCCCGGTGATCGATCATCGATACTTGGCGGTAACGTGCACGAACGGAGCAGGCACGAGCAGGCCCCGCGACCCGGCGGACTGCCGCGGCCGAACGGATCAGCGAAGGGGACGATGTGACAGGCATCCCATCGGGAGACATTGCGCGCGTCGGAGTGGTCGGCTGTGGCCAGATGGGCGCCGGCATCGCGGAGGTGTGCGCCCGCGCGGGACTGGACGTCAGGGTCGCCGAGACCACCGGCGAGGCCCTGGAGATCGGCCGCACCCGGCTGTTCAACTCCCTGGCCAAGGCCGCCGAGCGGGGCAAGATCAGCGACGCGGAGCGGGATGCGACGCAGGCCCGGCTGAGCTTCACCACCGACCTCGGCGAGTTCGCCGACCGCGATCTGGTGATCGAGGCGGTGGTGGAGAACGAGCAGGTCAAGACCGAGATCTTCCAGGTGCTCGACCAGGTGGTGACCCGCCCGGACGCCATCCTGGCCTCCAACACCTCCTCCATCCCGCTGGTGAAGCTGGCCGTCGCCACCGCGCGTCCGGACCAGGTCATCGGCATCCACTTCTTCAACCCGGCCCCCGTGCAGCAGCTGGTCGAGCTGATCCCGGCCCTCACCACCTCCGAGGGCACCCTCAGCCGGGCGCAGCTGTTCACGGAGAAGGTGCTCGGCAAGCACGCCATCCGCGCCCAGGACCGCTCCGGCTTCGTCGTCAACGCGCTGCTGATCCCGTATCTGCTCTCCGCGATCCGGATGTTCGAGTCGGGCATCGCCAGCCGCGAGGACATCGACAACGGCATGGAGATGGGCTGCGCCCACCCGATGGGCCCGCTGAAGCTCTCCGACCTCATCGGCCTCGACACGGTCGCCTCCGTCGCGCACTCGATGTACGAGGAGTACAAGGAGCCGCTGTACGCCGCTCCCCCGCTGCTCCAGCGCATGGTGGACGCGGGCCGGCTCGGCCGCAAGACCGGTTCCGGCTTCTACACCTACGGCTGATTACCCAGCGCTAGCTGGAGGGGCCCGGCACCCGGCGGGGGTGCCGGGCCCGCGTGTTTCACACACCGTGTGCGCGGCGGCCACGCATATGCCGTGCGCACACACTCCCCATGCGCCCACCAGGCGAGTTGACTCAGCATGCGCATGCAAGGGATGTGAGAGAACACGGAAAGGAGCGGTTTCGTGACCGCCGATCCCCGGCAATCCGTCTCCCTGGAGGAACTCGCAGAGTTACGGCGCCGCCTCGACGTCGCCTACGCGCGCGTCGAGGGCGGGCTGGCCCTGCTCTCCCACCGCACCGAGGAGACCGCCAAGGAAGTCGACGAGCTGCACACGCGGCTGGTCCACCTGGAGCACGCCCGCTGGCCCCTGCCCTCGATCACGGCCGTGACCGCGATCGGGGCCCTGGCCGTGGCGGTCTGGCAGGCCCTCGGACGCTAGGAGACGACCAGGACACGGCCCTGGGGCCGGGCCGGCCTCAGGAGGTGTCCCTCTGGGGCACGGGATCCTGGCCGAGCCGCAGGTGATGGAGTAACAGCAGGGCTGCGGCCATGTTGGCGGCCGGGACCTCGCCACGGGCGACCAGGTCGGGGACGAGCTTGAGCGGGACCCACTCCCGGCGGTCCGACTCGAAGTCGTCCACCGGGTGCCCGACGTACTCGCCGGTGTCGGCCCAGTAGACGTGGTGCCGGGCGTCGGTGAGCCCGTTGGACGGCTCCACGCTCATCAGGTGGCGCAGGGGTCCCGGCCGCCAGCCGGTCTCCTCCTCCAGTTCCCGGGCGGCCGCCGCGGCGATGTCCTCGCCGTCCTCGACGACGCCCGCCGCCAGCTCCCACCCCCAGCTGTCGGTGATGAAGCGGTGGCGCCACAGGAGCAGGACCTCGTTGGCCTCGTTCACCACCGTGGCCACGGCGACGGGCCGCAGCCGTATCAGGAAGTGGTCGAGGTGCCGGCCGTCCGGGAGCTCGACGTCCGCGAGATTGACGCTGAACCAGCGATTTTCATACACAGTTTGTTCGTTCTGTTTCGTCCACTGCACGGTTCTGCCACCTTCCGCTGAGTAAGGGGCAATATCCCAGCAGGAGCGGGGCAGGCAGCAGGGCGCACGGCCGGCCGCTCGCGGGCGGCGGCGGGCGCAGCGTGCCGCGCGGCGTCGCAACGGATCACGCGGGTCGCGGGGTACGGCGGTGCGGGGTACGGCGGCGCGCCCCGGTGAACGCCGGTGACCCCCGCGGCCCACCGGTACCGCGTGCGGCTACAGCGGTACGCGCAGGGCCCCGTCGATGAGTTCGGCGGCCTCGGCCGTCCCGGCGCCGCCGCTGCGCGTCAGATGCTCGCGCACCGCCCGGAGTCTGTCCCGCAGCCGCTGGGACTCCATCCCGCGCGCCTGCTCGGCCATCAGCACCGCCGTCTGCACGGCCTTGTCCGCGTTGCCCTGGCGCAGCTCGATGGTGCTGAGCATGGCCAGCCGGTGCACCCGCCCCCGGTCGTGCGCGGGGGTGTCCACCGCCGCCTCGGCGTGCTCGCGGGCCGCCGCCAGCTCGCCGAGACTGAGCAGGGCCTCCGCCACCTGGACGTTGACCAGGCCGGGCTGCACATAGCCGGTCTCGTCCGGCTCGTAGCCGCGCCGGATCCGCTCGGCGGCCTGCTCCGCCCGCCGGATGCAGGACAGCGCGCTGCTGCCGTCGCCGAGATGGGCGTACGCCTTGGCCTGCATCGCGTACAGGTCGGAGGCGAGCGCGGGGGTGATGTGTCTGCCCGCGGTGCGCAGCGCGGCCTCCGCGAAGGCGACGGCCTGACGGTACTCCCTCATGTACAGCGACTGGTTGACCAGCAGGGCGATCACGTACGCACCGAGTCCCCGGTCACCGCTGGCCTTGGCCAGCCGCAGCGCCTGGTGGAAGTAGCGCTGGGCGAGGCCGTGCGCGTCGGAGTCGTAGGCGCAGATGCCGGCGATCGCCACCAGCCCGCCGGTGGCCCGGTGCAGCTGACGCCCCGTCGCGTCGGTGTAGCCGCCGCGCAGCAGCGGCGCGGCCTCGGCGTTGAGGAAACCGACGATCCGGGTGCGCGTCGCCACGCCGCCGGCCTTGCGGTACATCTGCTCGTAGTGGGCGCGGGCGGCGCGCAGCATCTCGATGTCGGCCGGGGTGACCCGGTGCCGTCCGCCCCGGGAGACGTCGACGTCCTCGGGCGGGTTCTCCCACTCCCACACCGGCATCACGGCGGGTGTGCCGGTGACGGCGGGGGCGCCCAGGATGTGCGGGCGCTGCTGCTCGTCGGAGCGCCACAGGGCGGTCGCCCGCTCGACGAACCCGGAGAGCGAGGTGCCGTGGCCGGCCGGCTCGCCGCCGGGGACCCCGAGGCCGATGTCGTCGAGGGTGACCGGCCGGTGCAGCCGGGCGGCGAGCACCTCGCAGATCAGGTCCGGCACCTGGCCGCGCGGGCGCTGCCCCTTCAGCCAGCGGGCCACGGCGGTGTGCTCGTACCGGAGCGCGAGTCCGCGCGCCCGGCCGGCCTGGTTCACGTGCGCGGCCAGTCCGGCGTGCGAGATGCCCGCCTCGTCGAGGATCGCGTCGAGCAGGGTGTTGGGCTGCATGGGAACGCCCCCAGGTGGTGGCTCGGTGCTGACAGCGTAGTGAAGCCGGGTTCACACGGGGTGTGAACGGAGTGCCCGCATCCGCACCGTGTGCGCGCTGTCGCGGAGCGTTTCCGGCCGGTTGACTGAAACGCCTCGCAAGAGGCCGGCCCGGGCCGCCGGCTCCCCCTCACCACAGTGCGGCGGCCCGTGTCCCGGCCGTCCGCTCCGCCGCCTGCCCGACACTCCGTGGCGGGGCGGACGGCCGCCGCCGGCCCTGCGGGGTCAGCGGCGCCTGCGCCGGCCGGGGTCACGGGGTGGCGGCCCGCGTGGTTCCCGGCGCCGCCGCAGCGGCGGGCCGGGGCCGGCGCGCGTCGTGCAGGACCAGCAGTGCCACGTCGTCGGCCGGCTGTCCGGCCGTGTGCCGCAGCAGCCGGGTGAAGACGGCCGCCAGCAGCGCCCGCGGCGTGCCCGCCCCCGCCCCCAGCGCCTCCGTCAGCACGGCGGTGAGGGGGAAGAACCGGCCCTGGGCGTCGCGGGCCTCCTCCGCCCCGTCCGTGTGCAGGAACAGCGCCTCGCCGGGGCGCAGCGCCGCGCACCGTACGGCGGGCAGCTCGGGCGGGAGCGGGAACGGGCCCAGCGGCGGCAGCGGGTCGGCCCGGGACAGCGGCTCGACCCGGGCACCGAGCAGCCGGTACGGCCACGGGTGCCCGCAGTTGAGCGCTTGCACCTCGCCCCCAGGGGCGATCTCCAGCAGCAGGAGGGTCACGAAGTCCTCGGCGACCGGGCTGTCCGGGCCGGCCGTCCGGGCCCGCTCGCGCAGGTCGCGGGCGAGCGCACGGTCCAGCCTGCGCAGCACCCGGCCGAGGTCCGGCTCGTCGTGCACGGCTTCCCGGAATCCGCCGAGCACGGCGGCGACGGTCCCGACGGCACCGACCCCGTGCCCGCGCACATCGCCGATCACGGCCCGCACGCCGTACTCGGTGGCGACGACCTCGTACAGGTCACCGCCCACCCCGGCACGCCGGTCGGCGGAGAGCTGGGCGGCGGCCACCCGCAGCCCGCCGACGCGCGGGGGCAGCGGCCGCGGCAGGGCCCCCCGGGCGGCAGCGGCGGCCTCGCGGGACCGCTTCGGCTCACGCAGTGTCCGGCGGGCGTGGAGGACCAGCCCGGTGCCGACGGCGAAGAGGACGGCGCCGGAGACGATCCGCACCCGCAGCCCGCACTGCCGGGCGAGCGGGCAGGCCGGCTCGCCCGCGACGGCCGCGGCGCCCCGGGCGGTGGGCAGCCCCGGCGCGAGCGCCCGGCGGCCGGGGGCCCGGGCCCTGATACGGATCATGCCGATGGCCCCCCTGTAGGCCCTGACAGCGCAGACCGGCCCCGAGAGGCCGGTCCGATTCTGTCGATCGCATGACCCGTGACGACGGATCCGCCGGAAACCTCACCCGATCGAGTGAGGTGACCGGCGTGCCCGCGAGGGACGCGGCGTGCTGCGCGCGCGACCGAGGACGACCGACGGCCGTCCCGGCCCGCGCAGCACGCCGTGGGCGCGGAGGACTCAGCCCCGCAGCACCGCCCCGGTCCGCTCGGCGGCCAGCGCCACCGCCGCGTCGCGCGCCGCGGACGCCTCGTCGACCGTCAGCGTCCGGTCACCGGCCCGGAAGCGCAGCGCGTACGCCAGGGACTTCTTCCCGTCGCCCAGCTGCTCCGCGTTCTCGTACACGTCGAACAGCCGGATGGCCTCCAGCAGCTCGCCGGCGCCCTCGCGCAGCGCGGCCTCGACCTCCGCGTGCGGCACCGGCTTGTCCACGACGAGCGCGACGTCCTGCGTGGCCACGGGGAAGGTGGAGATGCCCGGCGCCTGCGGCGTGTCGTCGCCGGCCCGCTCCAGGGCGTCCAGGTCCAGCTCCATCGCGCAGGTCCGCCCGGGCAGCCCGAGCGCCTTCAGCACGCGCGGGTGCAGCTCGCCCGCGTGGCCGACGACCTGCTCGGCGCCGTCGGCGACGACGACCAGCTCGGCGCACCGGCCCGGGTGCCACGGCCCGTACCGCCCCTTGCGGACGACCAGGCCGGCCCCGGCCTCACGGGCGACGGCCCGGGCGGCCTCGATCGCGTCGGCCCAGTCGGCCGGACGGCCCTTGCCCCACCAGCCGGCCTGCTCACGGGCGCCGGCGAGGACGACGGCGACGTGGCGGGGCTGCTCGGGCAGCGCGGCGTCGAGCGCGGCGATCTCCTCGTCGGTGGGACGGCGGTCGACCGGTACGTGCCCGGCGACGGGCCGCTCCGCACGCGGGTGGAAGACCAGGCCGGTCTCGAACAGCGCGAGATCGTGCGAGCCCCGCCCGTCGTTGCGCCGCAGCGCGCCGAGCAGGCCCGGCAGCAGCGAGGTGCGCAGCGCGGGCTCCTCGTCGCTGAGCGGGTTGACGAGCCTGACCACGCGGCGGGCGGGGTCGTCGGCGTCCAGGCCGAGCTGGTCGAAGACCTGCTCGCTGACGAACGGGTAGTTCGGCGCCTCGACGTAGCCGGCACCGGCCAGTGCCCGGCCGACCCTGCGGTGCAGCCGCTGGCGGTGCGTCAGGCCGCGGCCGGACGGCGGCTTGGGCAGGGTGGAGGGCAGGTTCTCGTAGCCCTCCAGCCGGATGACCTCCTCGGCGAGATCGTTGGCCTCCAGCAGGTCGGGGCGCCAGGACGGGACGGTGACGATCAGCTCGTCCTGCCCGTACACGTCGCAGCCGATCTCCTGGAGCCGCCGTACGACGGTCTCCCGGCCGTAGGTGACGCCCGCGACCCGGTCCGGGTGGTCGGCGGGCACGGTGATGGTGTGCGGCGCGGACGGCGCGATGACCTCGGTGACCCCGGCGTCGGCGGTACCGCCCGCGAGCAGCACCAGCAGGTCGACGGTGCGCTGGGCGGCGGCGGAGGCGGCCTGCGGGTCGACACCGCGCTCGAAGCGGCGCGACGCCTCGGAGGACAGCTTGTGGCGGCGGGCGGTGCGGGCGATGGACACCGCGTCGAAGTGCGCGGCCTCGATCACCACGTCGGTGGTGGCGCCCTCGGCGTCCACGGGGGTCCCCCCTGCTCGAGCGGAGTCGAGAGCTTGGGGGAGGTCGGCGATCTCCGTGTCGGCGCCGCCCATGACGCCCGCGAGGCCGATGGGCCCGCGCTCGTCGGTGATGACCAGGTCCTCGGCGTGCAGCTTCCGCTCGACGCCGTCGAGGGTGACGATCTTCTCGCCCTCCTCGGCCCGGCGCACCCCGATCGTGCCCTGGACCAGCTTGCGGTCGTAGGCGTGCAGCGGCTGGCCCAGCTCCATCATCACGTAGTTGGTGACGTCGACGGCCAGGGAGATCGGGCGCATGCCGACCTTCTGCAGCCGGCGCTGGAGCCAGATCGGGGAGCGGGCCTCGGGGCGCAGCCCGGACACGGTGCGGGCGGTGAAGCGGTCGCAGCCGAGCGGCTCGGAGATCTTCACCGGGTAGCCGAAGGCGTTCGGCGCCGGGACGTCGAGCAGCGCCGGGTCGCGCAGCGGCAGGCCGTAGGCGATGGCGGTCTCGCGGGCGACGCCGCGGATGGACAGGCAGTCGCCGCGGTTGGCGGTGACGGCGATGTCCAGCACCTCGTCGACCAGTTCGAGCAGCTCGATGGCGTCGCGGCCGACCTCGGTCTCGGGCGGCAGCACGATGATGCCCTTGCTGCCGTCGTCTCCCATGCCCAGCTCGTCGCTGGAGCAGATCATGCCGTGCGAGACCTTGCCGTAGGTCTTGCGCGCGGCGATGGAGAAGCCGCCCGGCAGGGTGGCGCCGGGGAGCACCACGACGACCTTGTCGCCGACCGCGAAGTTGCGGGCGCCGCAGACGATCTCCTGGGGCTCGCCGGTGCCGTTGGCCCGGCCGACGTCGACGGTGCAGAAGCGGATCGGCTTCTTGAAGCCCTCCAGCTCCTCGATGGTCAGCACCTGGCCGACGACCAGGGGACCCTTGAGGTCGTGGCCGAGCTGCTCGACCGTCTCGACCTCCAGACCGGCCGAAATGAGCTTGGCCTGGACGTCACGGCCGGTCTCGGTGGCCGGCAGGTCGACGTACTCCCGCAGCCAAGAAAGCGGGACCCGCATCAGATCTCCATCCCGAAGGGCCGGGTGAACCGGACGTCACCCTCGACCATGTCTCGCATGTCATCGACGTTGTGGCGGAACATCAGCATCCGCTCGATGCCGAACCCGAAGGCGAAGCCGCTGTACTTCTCCGGGTCGACGCCGCAGGCGGTGAGCACCCGCGGGTTGACCATGCCGCAGCCGCCCAGCTCGATCCAGCCCTCGCTGGAGCAGGTGCGGCAGGGGCGGTCGGGGTTGCCGACGGACTCGCCGCGGCAGACGTAGCACACCATGTCCATCTCGGCGGACGGCTCGGTGAAGGGGAAGAAGTTCGGCCGCAGCCGGGTCTTCATGCCCTCGCCGAACAGCGACTGGACCATGTGGTCCAGGGTGCCCTTGAGGTCCGCCATGGTCAGGCCCTCGTCCACGGCGAGCAGCTCGACCTGGTGGAAGACCGGGGTGTGGGTGGCGTCCAGCTCGTCGGTGCGGTAGACGCGGCCCGGGCAGATCACGTAGACCGGCAGCTCACGGTCGAGCAGGGAGCGGATCTGCACCGGCGAGGTGTGGGTGCGCAGCACGACACCGGAGTCGGCGCCGCCGTCCGGGCCCTCCACGAAGAAGGTGTCGGCCTCGCCGCGGGCCGGGTGGTCCGGGCCGATGTTCAGGGCGTCGAAGTTGAACCACTCGGCCTCGACCTGCGGGCCCTCGGCGACCTCGTAGCCCATGGCCACGAAGACGTCCTCGATGCGCTCGGACAGGGTGGTCAGCGGGTGGCGGGCGCCGGCCGGGACCCGGTCGTACGGCAGGGAGACGTCCACGTCCTCCTCGACCAGCACGCGGGCGTCCCGCTCCGCCTCCAGCTCGGCCTGGCGGGCGGCGAGCGCCTTGTTGACGGCGCCGCGGGCCTGGCCGACGCGCTTGCCGGCCTCGGCCTTGGCGTGCGGGGGCAGGGCGCCGATCTCGCGGTTGGCGAGGGCCAGCGGGGAGGTGCCGCCGGTGTGGGCGACCTTGGCCTCCTGGAGCGCGTCGAGGGAGTCCGCGGCGGCGAAGGCGGCGAGCGCCTCGTCCCGCATGCGCTCGATCTCTTCCGGTTTCAACGCCTCGACCTCGACAGGGTCGTACGACTTATTGGGTGCCGACATCTCTTCCCGTGCTTCCGATTGTCCCCCAGCTTCGCTGGGAGGTGCCCCCTGGCGGATGGTCCCCGTGACCGGCCGGTGAGCTGGCTCGTCTGGGCCGTGTGCAGGACACAAAGGTGCCAAAGGCCGAGTCTAACGGGGTGGAGGTGTACGAATGCGCCCGTGGGTCACTGGGCGAGATACGCCGGTGCCCCCACGGGCAGCGTAAATCGGAACTCGGCGCCGCCCTGCGGGGCACGTCCGACCGTGATCGTGCCGCCGTGGGCCTCGACGATGCCCTTGACGATGTAGAGCCCGAGGCCGGTGCCGCCGCGCTTGCTGCCCCGCCAGAAGCGGGTGAAGACGCGGTTCATGGATTCCTCCGGGATGCCGGGCCCCTCGTCGCTCACGGTGACCGACGTGGCTGCTTTCTCGGCGGACTCCCCCTCACGGGGGGAAGCCGTGGCCGTGATGTCGATGGTGACGGTTCCCTCGCCGTGGCGCACCGCATTTTCCAGCAGGTTGCTGAGCACCTGGTCGATCTTGTCGGGGTCGGCCCACAGGTCGGGCAGCGGCTGCTCGATCCGCAGCAGGAACCGGTCGGCGGCCTGCCCGGCGGCGACGTACGCCTGGATGTGCCGGCCGACGGCGGCGCCGATGTCGACGGGCTGCCGGCGCAGCTCCAGCCGCCCGGAGTCGATGCGGGAGATGTCCAGCAGTTCGGCGATGAGCCGGGTGACCCGGTCGGCGTCCGCGTCGACGGTCTCCAGCATCAGCCGCTTCTGGTCGTCGGTGAACCGTTCCCACTTGGCGAGCAGCGTCGCGGTGAAGCCCTTGACGGAGGTGAGCGGGGAGCGCAGCTCGTGGGCGACGGTGGCGATCAGCTCGGCGTGGCTGCGCTCGGTGCGCCGCCGGGCCTCGGTGTCGCGCAGGGAGACGACGACGCGGCGGACCGGCCCGGTGGGCTCGCTGCGGACGTAGCGGGCGGAGACCAGCACTTCCCGGCCGCCCGGCAGCAGCAGGTTGCGCTCGGGCTGGCGGACCCGGATGGCGAGGCCGCCGTAGGGGTCGGTCAGCTGCCACCAGCGCCGCCCCTCCAGGTCCTCTAACGGCAGCGCCGTCTCCAGCGGCCGGCCGAGGACGTCGGCGGCCCGGACGTCGGCGATGCGTTCGGCGGCTGCGTTGCAGCAGATCACCCGGCCGTCCTCGTCGGCGACGACGAGGCCGTCGGGCAGGTCGTCGGGATCGAGCCCGGGTCCCGCCGCCGGGTCACCGGGCCGGGGCGCGGGCGGGTGCCGCACGTCCCGTGCCCCCGGTGCGCTGCTCGTGCCGACGCTCATCCCCGTATCCCACCTCTCGGATGGTTGAGTGGGCCCCCCGAGCCCGTCACCCTACTAGCTCTCGGTGACGGTTCGGCACCCTCCGGAGGCGCGCTGCGCGCGGGCCGACGCGTAGAGACATACGGCGGCGGCGGTCGCGAGGTTCAGGCTCTCGGCGCGGCCGTGGATGGGGACGCGGACCACGGCGTCCGCGAGGGACCGGGTCTCCTCGGGCAGGCCCCAGGCCTCGTTGCCGAAGACCCAGGCGGTGGGTCCGCCCATGGTGCCCTTGTCCAGCTCGTCGTCGAGGTCGTCGGTGCCGGCCCCGTCGGCGGCGAGGATCCGCACCCCCGCGTCCTTGAGGCCGGCGACGGCCTGTTCGACGGGCACGCCGACGGCGACGGGCAGATGGAACAGGGAGCCCACCGAGGCGCGTACGGCCTTCGGGTTGTACAGGTCGACGGAGGCGTCGGTGAGCACCACCGCCTCGGCGCCCGCGGCGTCGGCGCAGCGCAGCACGGTACCGGCGTTGCCGGGGTCGCGGACGTGCGCGAGGACGGCGACGAGTTTCGGCCGCGCCCGGAGGATCTGCTCGAACGGCGTGTCCACGAAGCGGCAGACACCGACCAGGCCCTGCGGGGTGACGGTGGTGGAGATGTCGGCGATCACCTGCTCCGAGGCGAGGTGGACGCGGGCGCCGGTGTCCCGGGCCTCGCCGACGATGTCGGCGTACCGCTCCGCGGCCTCGACGGTGGCGAACAGTTCGACGAGGGTGTCCGGGTACGCCGCCGCCTCCCGTACGGCCTGCGGGCCCTCCGCGAGGAACAGCCGCTCCTTGCCCCGGAAGTTCCGCTTGGCCAGCCGCCGGGCGGCGGAGACGCGGGGGGAACGGGGGGAGATCAGCTCGGGGCTGGCGGGGGGCATGTCCGGTTCACCTTCATCAGCATCGGCAGCAGCGGGTTGGTCTTGCGCAACACAACGGACCCGCGGGCACAGCCCGCGGGTCCGTTCAGTCGCGTCGGCTCAGTGCCGGCGGGGCGTCACGCGGCCTTCGGCGCGTTGACGTCCGACGGCAGCGCCTTCTGCGCGACCTCGACGAGCGCGGCGAACGCGTTCGCGTCGTTCACGGCCAGCTCGGCCAGGATCTTGCGGTCGACCTCGACGTTCGCGGCCTTCAGACCCTGGATGAAGCGGTTGTACGTGATGCCGTTGGCGCGGGCAGCGGCGTTGATGCGCTGGATCCACAGCTGGCGGAAGTCACCCTTGCGCTTCTTGCGGTCGTTGTAGTTGTAGACCAGCGAGTGGGTGACCTGCTCCTTGGCCTTGCGGTACAGGCGCGAACGCTGACCGCGGTAGCCGGAGGCCTGCTCGAGGATCGCCCGGCGCTTCTTGTGGGCGTTGACTGCCCGCTTGACGCGTGCCACTTGTTTTACTCCTTGTAGCGGGGCCGTGGGTGTCTTCACACGGCCCGGAAACGATTGGGTCCCGGTCTGCGCAGTGGGTCAGGCGCTCACGCGCCCGGCCTCACTTGCCGAGAAGCTTCTTGATCTTCGCGGCGTCGCCCGGGGCCATCTCGGCGTTGCCGGTGAGGCGACGCGTCACGCGGGACGACTTGTGCTCGAGCAGGTGGCGCTTGCCGGCGCGCTCGCGGAGCACCTTGCCGGAGCCGGTGACCTTGAAGCGCTTGCTGGCACCGCTGTGCGACTTGTTCTTCGGCATAGCGCCGTTCTCTCCTCGTCGGTGGCGCTCCGGTGCCCGGTCGCGAAACCGGGCACGGTGGAGCGTCGCTTGTATCGGTTACGTCCTTGGGGGCTCGCGCCCCCGGGGATCACGCCTCGGCGGAGGCGTCGGCCGGTGCCTCGGCGTTGGCGGCTGCGGGGTCCGCGGCGTTCATCGAGCGGCCGGGGTTGGCCTTCGCTTCGGCCTTCCGGGCTTCCTGCGCCTGGCGAGCCTCGGCCATCGCCTCGGTCTTCTTCTTGTGCGGACCGAGAACCATGATCATGTTTCGGCCGTCCTGCTTCGGGTTCGACTCCACGAAACCGAGGTCCTGGACGTCCTCCGCGAGCCGCTGCAGCAGCCGGTAGCCCAGCTCGGGCCGGGACTGCTCGCGACCACGGAACATGATCGTGATCTTGACCTTGTCGCCCTGCTTGAGGAACCGGACGACGTGACCCTTCTTGGTGTCGTAGTCGTGCGGGTCGATCTTCGGCCGGAGCTTCATCTCCTTGATGACCGTGTGCGCCTGGTTCTTGCGCGCCTCACGGGCCTTCATGGCCGACTCGTACTTGAACTTCCCGTAGTCCATGAGCTTGCACACGGGCGGACGGGCGTTCGCCGCGACCTCGACCAGGTCCAGGTCGTACTCCTGCGCAAGCTCCAGTGCCTTCGCGAGCGGCACGATGCCGACCTGCTCGCCACTGGGACCGACAAGTCGCACCTCGGGAACGCGAATCCGGTCGTTGATGCGGGGCTCGGCGCTGATGGATCCTCCTCGGTAGCACCACACGGCGGTCTGGCGGACAGCCGCGTAACGTCTCTGTTCGTTAGACCTAACCGCGCCGAGACAGAAAAAATGCCCCGGACGATCACAGGCGGGGCTCCTCGAACTACCGGAGCACCGCCGCGAATCATCGCGGGGCGCGCATTCGGACGGATCGCCGCCTCGGGACGGGACCGTCTGACCGGTGACCCGCCGCCCCAGGGGGCGGTCAGGTGGGAGTTCGAAGCCTCCACTTGTGGGCCGGGCACACGGCGGTGTCCGGCCGGTCGTCCACCAGATTACCAGCATCCCTTGACAAGGGCTAACCGGGAGGGCACGGCACCGCACCGCCTATGGTGTGGGGCATGAGTGAGACCTCCCCCTCGGACTCCGCCGAGACGCCCGACTTCGCCGCCATGACCCGTGACATCGCGGAGGTCCCCGCGGTCGAGGTGATCGTGACGGTGGCCGTCAACCTGATGAGCGCCGCCGCCGTGAAGCTCGGCCTGACCGAGGAGGGCGACACCCACAAGGACCTCGACGAGGCCCGCAAGCTGATCCACGCCCTGGCCGGACTGCTGGACGGCAGCGCGACCGAGATCAGCTCGTTCCACGCGGCGCCGCTGCGGGACGGCCTGAAGTCGCTGCAGCTGGCCTTCCGCGAGGCGTCCCTGGTCCCGGACGAGCCGGGCCAGGGACCGGGCGAGAAGTACACCGGTCCCGTCTACGGCTAGTCCCCGCACCCGCTCCCGTCCGTACGGGGGCTTCCCTACCGTTCGTACAAGGGCTCGCCCGGAGGCGTGGTCCCGGCCGGCAGCAGTGCCAGGTCGAGGCCGCGCACCAGGCGGGCCCTCAGCGTTTCGTCGGCGGCGAGCCGCGAGGCGACCGCGCGGGCGGCCTGCGCGGGGGCGGCGTCCGGGTCCAGGACGAGGGCGAGGGTCCCGTCGGCCTGCCCCGGGCCGAGATGGGCGCGCACCACCGCGGGCTCCGCGGCGACGGCGGCGCGCACCGCCGCCAGGACGGCCGGGTCGGCGAGCGGGTCGGTCGTCGTGCGGCCTTCCGCCAGGGCGAGCAGCGCGGGACCGGTCAGCTCGAACGGCACCGGTCCGGCGAGGTCGAGGACGACCGTGTCCGCCTTCTCGTGGGCGGCGGCCTGGAGCGCCTGGTGCAGCGGCACGGCCACGGGGCGGGCCTGCGGGTCCCAGCGGGCGAGGGAGTCGGTGGAGGTGAACGCGGGCAGCGCGGTCCGGCCCGCGGCCTTCAGGGTGGGGACGGCCATGTCGCTGGTCTTCTCGCGGCGCAGCCCGTTCTCGTCCTCCTCCACCTCGCCGAGCACGGCGACGACGGGGACCAGCAGCCGGGCGCCCTTCAGCGCCTCCAGGACGGGGCCGAGAGCGGTGCGGTCCTCGGCCCAGGCGGCGAGCGCCGCGCTCAGCCGGGGATCGGCGGAGCCGTCGTCGTCGGAGAAGCCGGGGTCGGGAATGTTCTTGTTCGCCACGGTCACCGACCCTATAGGGGGACCTGGCGGCGGGGCGCGAGCGGGCTTCGCGGCCCCTTCACGGGCGTCGTCCGCGGCCCCGCCACAGGACCACCGCCGACACCAGCAGGACGCCGCCCACGCTTCCGGCGAGCGGGCCGGCCCAGCCGGTGCCGTCGGTCCCCGGGCCGGTGGCGTCCGGGCCCGGGCCGAAGTACTCGCCGGTGTGGGCGGCCGGACGAAGGTCCTCCGGTTCGAGGCGGCCGGCCGCCTCGATGGCCGCGGCCGGGTCGACGAAGCCGAAGCCCCGGGAGTCGTCGCGGCCGTCGACCGGGGCGTTGCGGGCGGTGTCCTCCAGCAGGCGCTTGATCTGGGCCGGGGTCAGGCCGGGGTGGGCGGCCTTGACCAGCGCGACGGCGCCGGAGACGAACGCGGCGGCGGCGCTGGTGCCCCACCCCTCGTAGTACTTGCGGTCCGGGTCGGCGATGACCACGTCGACGCCGGGGGCGCTGACCGTGGCGTACCAGCGGCGGGTGGAGAAGGAGGCGCGGGTGCCGAACTTGTCGACCGCGGTGGCGGCGATGACGCCCGGGTAGGCGGCCGGGTAGGAGATGTGGTCGCCCTTCTCGCCGCCGTTGCCGGCCGAGGCGACGACGACGGAGCCCTTCCTCAGGGCGTACTGGACGGCCTCGTCCTCGGCGGGCTCGGGGTGGGCGGAGGCGGAGTCGTCGCCGAGGGAGAGGTTGATGACGTCGGCGCCCTGGTCGGCGGCCCACCGGATGCCGTCGGCGAGGGCGTTGCCGCGGGTCTTGCGGGCTTTGGCGCGCGCGGAGTCGCCGTCCTCCAGGATCACCCGGACGGGCAGGATCTTCGCCTCGGGGGCGATGCCCAGGACGCCTTCGGTGCCGCCGTAGCCGTGTCCGTGCCCGGCGATGATCCCGGCCATGGCGGTGCCGTGCCGGGCCCAGGCGCGGTCGCCGCGCCCGGCGCCGAAGCCGACCATGTCCTTCCCGGTGAGGACGTTGCCCTCGAGGTCGGGGTGGGTGGCGTCGACGCCGGTGTCGAGGACGGCGACGGTGATGCCGGCGCCCTTGGTGGTCCGCCAGGCCTCCTGGGTGTGCAGGGCGTCGAGCCCCCACTGCTTGGCGCGGATGCCGTCGGCGTGCGCGACGGTGGGCGGCACGAGCGTGAGGGAGGCGGCGAGCAGGACGCCGAGCAGGGTGGCCCGGCGGGTCGTACGGCGGCGGGTCATGAGGGCTGCTCCGTGGCGGCGGCGACGGCTGCGCGCAGGCCGCGCTCGATGCGGTCGGCGAGGCCCTTCGCCTCGTGGCCGAGGCCCGCCTGGGCGGGGGCGCTGGTGGCGCCGGAGCGGGTCGCGTCGGCGGCCGGCTGCGGGTCGTCCACGGCCCGGCCGTCGGCCCAGCCGGAGACGGCGTAGACGACGACGGGGGCGTCGGTGAGCACGGAGAGGGTCCAGGAGGCGCGCTGGGCGGGGCCGAACGCGGCGGCGACGGTGTCCTCGGGGGCGTAGGGGCGGGGCATCAGGTCGGTGCGGCGGTACAGGCCCTCGTCCTCGAACTGCCTCTCCAGGGAGCGCATGCCGGCGGCGTCGGCTCCGGTGAAGAGCAGGCCGACGGTGGTGACGTGGCTCTGGGTGGCGTCCGTGTAGGTGGCGCGCAGCAGCCGGTCGCAGCCGGCCGGGGCGAGGGCCTTGCGCAGCAGCGGGTCGAACGCGTCGGCGCAGCCGCCGTCCGGGGCGACGGCGATCCGGGTCCAGGTGCGGTCGGCTCCGCCGGGTCCGGCGCCGCGGCCCGCGACGGTGGGCGGGAAGAGCCGGTCGACGGGCAGGTTGTGCCAGAGCCCGGCGGCCGTGGCGAACGCGCCGCGCTCCCCGGTGCCGGCCGGGTCGCCGGCGAGCCAGCTTCCGGTGACCGCGCCGCCGATGAGGCCGAGCCCGAGGACGACGCAGGCGGCGGCAGCGACCGTCTGCCGGCGCACTCGTCCGCCGAGCGGGCCCGGGACGTCGTGGGTGTGGGGCATGGCGAGTCCGTGGGCAGGCGGGGCGCTCCAGGAGGGTGCGGGGGCGTCGGGCGGGGTGGTCGCCGGCGGGGTGCGGTGCGCCGCGGGTTCGCCGGACGCGGTGGAGCGGCGGTCCGCGGGCTGGGCGGGCGCCGTGGCCCGGTGGCCGTCGGGCTCGCCCGGGGCCGGGTACCGGCGCCCCGCGGCATCCCGGGCCGCCCCGGCGCGGTCGCCGGGGTCGCCCGGCGCTGCGGACCAGCCCGCCGCGGCCCGGCGTCCGGCGGACTCGGCGGACGCCGCGGCCCGGTGGCCTTCGGGCTCGCCCGGGGCCGGGTACCGGCGCCCCGCGGCATCCCGGGCCGCCCCGGCGCGGTCGCCGGGGTCGCCCGGCGCTGCGGACCAGCCCGCCGCGGCCCGGCGTCCGGCGGCCTCGGCGGACGCCGCGGCCCGGTGCGCCGCGGGCCCGGTGGGGGCGGGGTGTCCGGAGGACCGGCGGTGTCCCGGTCCGTCGGGGGCCGGCACGCGGCCGGTGTCCGGCGCGGGGGACGGCTCCGCCGGGACGGGGCGCAGCCGGGTGGTGCGTTCGGCGGGGGTGTCGGCGGAGCGCGGCGGCACGGGTCCGCGCGGCGGCGGGGGCGGCAGGTCCGGGAAACGGGCCGAGGCGGGCGGCGGGGGCGGGGCGAGGGGGGCCTGGCCGGGGCGGCGGGGGGCGGGGCCCGGCTCGCCGGTCCGGGACGGGCCGGTGGTCCGCCGGTCCGCGGAGGGCTCCGGGGTGCCGGGGGCGGGCGGGGCGGCGGGGCGCGGGGGGACGGGGGCGCGCGACGCGTCCGTGCTCATGCGCCCCCCGCTTCCTCGTGCCCGGGCCCGACTCCTCGCACGCGGGCCGCCCGTCTCCTGGTACGCGAGCCGGCCGTCCGCCCGTCGCACGCGTACCGGCACGGCCGGAAAGCCGTCCGGCGGGTGCTCCCGCGCGGGGGCCGTTCCGCCGTGCGTGCGCGTCACTTTACGGGTTGCCCGCGCCGATGCGGGAACCAGTCCGCGACCGCGGGGCATCTGCCCGGAACATCCCCCTACCCTGCGGTAATCCTGTCTGGCAGGCTTCGGCCATGACTGCGCGCGCCGCCGACCGGGCCCGTTTCGACCGGGCCACCGCCCATCTCGACGCCCCGCTGGCGATCGTGGACCTGGACGCCTTCGACGCCAACGCGGACGACCTGGTCCGCCGGGCGGGCGGGAAGCCGGTCCGGGTGGCCAGCAAGTCCGTGCGCTGCCGTGCCCTGCTGGAACGGGTGCTGGCGAAGGACGGTTTCGCGGGCGTGATGTCGTTCACCCTCGCCGAGTCGCTGTGGCTGGCGCGTTCCGGGTTCGACGACGTGCTGCTCGCCTACCCGTCCGTCGACCGGGCCGGTTACGCGGAGCTGACGGCCGATCCGAAGCTGGCCGCCGCGGTCACCGTCATGGTCGACGACCCCGCGCAGCTCGCGCTCATCGACCGGGCGCGGGACGGCGGCCGCGAAGTGGTGCGGGTCTGCCTGGAGTTGGACACCTCGCTCCGGCTGTTCGGCGGCCGGGTGCGGGTCGGCGCCCGCCGCTCGCCGCTGCACTCCCCCGCCGAGGTCGCCGAGCTGGCGCGGTCGGTGGCCCGCCGGCCGGGCTTCGAGGTCGTCGGGATCATGGCGTACGAGGGTCATGTCGCCGGGGTGGGGGACGCGCTCGCGGGGCGGCCGGTGCGCTCGCGGGCGATCCGGCTGATGCAGGCCGCGGCCCGCCGGGAGCTGGCCGAGCGCCGGGCCGCGGTGGTGCGCGCCGTGCGGGCCGTGGTGCCGGGGCTGGAGTTCGTCAACGGCGGCGGCACGGGCAGTGTGCAGTACACGGTGGCGGAGGACGCGGTGACGGAGGTCGCGGCGGGGTCCGGGCTGTACGTGCCGCGGCTGTTCGACAACTACACCTCGTTCAGCGGGCGTCCGGCCGCGCTGTTCGCGCAGCCGGTGGTCCGGCGGCCCGGGGTGGGTGTGGTGACGGTGCTCGGCGGGGGCTATCCGGCGTCCGGCGCGGCGGGCCGGGACCGGCTGCCGGTGCCGTATCTGCCCGAGGGGCTGCGCTACGACCCGCAGGAGGGGGCCGGCGAGGTGCAGACCCCGCTGCTGGGGTCCCCGGCCGACGATCTGCTGATCGGCGACAGGGTGTGGTTCCGGCACGCCAAGGCGGGTGAGCTGTGCGAGCGGTTCGACGCGCTGCACCTGGTGGAGGGCGACCGGGTGACGGCGACCGTGCCGACGTACCGGGGCGAGGGCCGTACGTTCCTGTAGCGGCTCAGCCGGGTCCGACGCTGCTGCCCACGCCGCCGCCCGGGCCGGTGTCGCCGCGCACCCGGATGCCCTTGGTGATGCGGTCCATGTCGCCGAGCGGCGGCCCGTCCCCGCCCGCGTCGAAGACGTAGCGGACGATGACCGGGGACTCGGTGCCGACGCTGGACTGGAAGGCGAGGGACTGGACGTGACCGCCGGGCCCCTCGGCGGTCGTGACGCGCCAGCGCACGAAGTATCCGGCGCGGCCGGCCACGGCGACCGGTCCGGAGGCGACGAGCCGGCGGGAGGTGACGCCGCCGTAGGGGCGCCGGCCGAGGGCGTCGCGGTCGTAGGCCTCCTCCGCGGCGTCGGCGATGTCGCCTTCGGCGAGGGCCTTCGGGGAGGTCTCGTCGGTGGCGGAGGCGGTGCGGGAGGAGACCGTGCCGTGCCGGCACAGGCCGGTGCCGCTCGGGCAGTCGTAGGTGCCGTCGGTGGTCATCACGACGTTCTCCCGGCTGACGTGGCCGGGCCGGACCCAGCCGTCGAGCAGGGGGAACGTGATGCCGTTGAGCTGGTCCTCGACGACGGCCGGGTCGTCGGCGGAGGAGCCGGTGGGGGCGGGTGACGGGGGCGGGGTCGACCCCTGTGTGGGGAGCGTCGGCGCCAGGGTGGGTGTGGGGCTCGGCGCCGGGCCGTCACCGCCCGCGCCGTCCTCCGTCAGCAGGACCGCGCCGGTGACGACCGCCGCGACCAGGACGGCCCCCGCGACGGTGAGGGCGACGGCCCCGGAGCGCGCCGTGCCGTCGCCCGGGACGGGCGACGGCAGCGGGCCGGGGACGGACGGCTCCGGCACCGGGTGCCCGGCGGGTTCCGGGGCACGCCGGTGTTCGGTCCAGGCCGTGCCGTCCCACCAGCGCTCGGTGTGCGGGGCCGTGGGGTCGCGGTACCAGCCGGGCGGCGGTGTCATGCTCATATCCCGGCACTGTAGGCGCGGGACTACAGCGGCGTGACGTACGCCCCCGAGATCCCGCCGTCCACCAGGAAGTCGGTGGCGTTCACGAACGACGAGTCGTCGCTGGCGAGGAAGGCGACCGCGGCGGCGATCTCCTCGGCCTCGGCGAACCGGCCGAGCGGGATGTGCACCAGCCGGCGGGCGGCCCGCTCCGGGTCCTTGGCGAACAACTCCTGCAGGAGCGGGGTGTTCACCGGGCCCGGGCAGAGTGCGTTGACGCGGATGCCCTCCCGGGCGAACTGCACGCCCAGCTCCCGGGACATGGCCAGAACCCCTCCCTTGGAGGCGGTGTAGGAGATCTGGGAGGTGGCCGCGCCCATCCGGGCGACGAAGGACGCGGTGTTGATGATGGAGCCCTTCCCCTGGCGCCGCATGTAGGGGATGGCGGCCTTGCAGCACAGGTAGACGGAGGTGAGGTTGACCTCCTGGACCCGCTTCCAGGCGTCCAGGCCGGTCTCCAGGATGGAGTCGTCGTCGGGCGGGGAGATCCCGGCGTTGTTGAAGGCGACGTCGACGCTGCCGTAGGTGTCGTACGCCGTCCGGAACAGCGTCTCGACCTGCTCGGGGTCGGTGACGTCCACCTTGACGAAGATGCCGCCGGTCTCCTCGGCGGCCGCCTTGCCGCGGGCCTCGTCGATGTCGCCGCAGACGACGTGCGCGCCCTCGGAGGCGAGGCGGCGGGCGGTGGCGAGGCCGATGCCGCTGCCGGCTCCGGTGACGACGGCGGTACGGCCGACGAGCCGGCGGCAGACGGTGTCAGAGCTGTGCGAGGTCACTGTGCGGGGTCCTCCGTGCCGGTGGGGACGTTGCTGATGAAGACGTTCTTGGTCTCGGTGAAGGCGGCCAGGGCGTCGGGGCCGAGCTCGCGGCCGATGCCGGACTGCTTGAACCCGCCGAACGGCGTCCAGTAGCGGACGCTGGAGTGCGAGTTGACGGACAGGTTGCCCGCCCGGACGGCCTGGGAGACGCGCAGGGCGCGGCCCACGTCACGGGTCCAGATGGAGCCGGAGAGGCCGTAGTCGGTGGCGTTGGCCAGTGCCACGGCCTCCGCCTCGTCGTCGAAGGGGAGGACGACGGCGACGGGGCCGAAGACCTCCTCGACGGCCACGCGCGCGTGCGGGCCGACGCCGGTGAGGACGGTGGGCGGGAACCAGAAGCCGGGGCCCTCGGGGGCCTTTCCGCGGATGCCGGGGGCGTCCGGCCGGACGTAGCCGCGCACCCGCTCCAGCTGGCTGCGGGAGATCAGCGGGCCCATGTCGGTGGTCTCGTCGGCCGGGTCGCCGACGGTGACGGCCTCGATCGCGGGGGCGAGCAGTTCCAGGAAGCGGTCGTACACGGTGCGCTGGACGAGGATCCGGGTGCGGGCGCAGCAGTCCTGGCCGGAGTTGTCGAGGAAGGACATCGGGGCGGCGGCCGCGGCGGCCTCCAGGTCGGCGTCGGCGAAGACCAGGTTGGGGCTCTTGCCGCCGAGTTCCAGGGTGACCCGCTTGAGGTGGGCGGAGCCCTTGGCCAGCACCTGCCGGCCCACGGCCGTCGAGCCGGTGAAGACGATCTTCGCCACGTCCGGGTGCCCGACCAGCGCGTCGCCCGTGACGGGACCGTGGCCGGGCAGCACCTGGAAGAGGTGTTCGGGCAGGCCGGCCTCCAGGGCGAGTTCGGCGAGCCGCAGCGCGGTCAGCGGGGTGGTCTCGGCGGGTTTGAGGATCACCGCGTTCCCGGCGGCGAGGGCCGGCGCGGTGCCCCAGGCGGCGATCGGCATCGGGAAGTTCCAGGGCGCGATCACCCCGACCACGCCGAGCGGTTCGAGGATCGTCACGTCGAGGCCGCCGGGGACCGGGATCTGGCGGCCGGTGAGCCGTTCCACGCCGCCGGCCGCGTAGTCCAGCAGGTCGCGGACGTTGCCCGCCTCCCAGCGGGCGTTGCCGATGACGTGTCCGGCCTCCCGCACCTCCAGCCGGGCCAGTTCCTCCACGTGTCCGTCCACGGTGGCGGCGAACCGGCGCAGCAGCCGGGCCCGGTCGCCCGGGGACAGCGCGGCCCATGCCGACTGCGCCTGCACGGCCCGTACGACGGCCTGGTCCACGTCCTCGCGGGTGGCGGCCGGGACGGTGGCGACGACCTCCTCGGTCGCGGGGTTGAGCACCTCGAGGGTCGGGGTCACGGGTCCTCTCACATCCGTTCGAAGGAGCGGCGCAGCTCCCAGTCGGTCACGGCGGCGTCGAAGGCGGCCAGTTCGACACGCGCCATGTTGGCGTAGTGGCCGACCACGTCGGCACCGAACGCGGCCCTGGCGACGGGGCTGTTCTCCCACAGGACGGCGGCTTCCCGGAGGGTGGCGGGGACCCGCTCGTACCCGGCGGTGTAGGCGTTGCCCGTGCATGCCTCGGGCAGTTCCCGTTCCCGCTCGACGCCGTCGAGGCCCGCCGCGATCATCGCGGCGACCGCGAGGTACGGGTTGACGTCGCCGCCGGGGAGCCGGTTCTCGAAGCGCAGGGAGGGTCCGTGGCCGACGACGCGCAGGGCGCAGGTGCGGTTGTCGTGGCCCCAGGCGACGGCGGTCGGGGCGAAGGAGCCCGGCTGGAACCGCTTGTAGGAGTTGATGTGGGGGGCGTGGAGGAGGGTGAGGTCGCGCAGGGCGGTGAGCTGTCCGGCGAGGAAGTGCCGCATCAGCGGGGACATGCCGTCCGGGCCGTCCCCGGCGAAGGCGGGACGTCCTTCGGTGTCGGTCACCGACAGGTGGATGTGGCAGGAGTTGCCCTCGCGCTCGTTGTACTTCGCCATGAAGGTCAGGGACATGCCCTCCTGGGCGGCGATCTCCTTGGCGCCGGTCTTGTAGACCGCGTGCTGGTCGCAGGTGACCAGGGCCTCGTCGTAGCGGAAGACGATCTCGTGCTGGCCCGGGTTGCACTCGCCCTTCGCGGACTCGACGGTCATCCCGGCACCCGCCATCTCGTTGCGGATGCGGCGCAGCAGCGGCTCGATCCGGCCGGTGCCGAGGACGGAGTAGTCGATGTTGTACTGGTTGGCGGGGGTCAGGCCCCGGTAGTTCGCGTCCCAGGCCTGCTCGTAGGTGTCCTTGAAGACGATGAACTCCAGCTCCGTGCCGACCTGCGCGGTCAGGCCCAGCTCGGCGAGCCGGTCCAGCTGGCGGCGCAGTATCTGCCGGGGCGCGGCGGTCACCGGGGAGCCGTCCGCCCAGGCGAGGTCGGCCACGGCGAGGGCGGTGCCCGGGTTCCAGGGGACGCGGCGCAGGGTGGCCAGGTCGGGGTGCATGGCGAAGTCGCCGTAGCCGCTGTCCCAGGAGGACATGGCGTAGCCGTCGACGGGGTTCATCTCGGCGTCGACGGCGAGCAGGTAGTTGCAGCCCTCGGTGCCGTGTCTCATCACCTCGTCGAGGAAGAAGCGCGCGGCGAACCGCTTGCCCTGGAGGCGTCCCTGCATGTCGGGGAAGGCCAGGACGACGGTGTCGATCTCACCGCCCGCGACGAGGGCGTGCAGCTCCTCGGCACCGAGCGGGGGTGTGCGGTCTGCCACGGGGAGGGCCTCCTTCGGTCAGCCGGGAGCCCTAAGGTATGAGCGGGAACCATTGCTGGGAAGGGGGCACGGCCACATGCCACTGGATCCGGTGGACCCGGCCGGCGCCGGCGCCGTCCCGCCGGGCGGGGACCGGCTTGCCCCGGTGCTGCGCCCCGTGCGGGCCGGCAACGGCTTCGAGGAGGCGCTGGAGCAGATCCTCCAGGTGGTCCGGCTCGGCCTGGTGCCCGGCGGCGGGCGGCTGCCCCCCGAACGGGAGCTGGCGGAGCGGCTCGGGATCAGCCGGGTGACGCTGCGCGAGGTGCTGAAGGTCCTCCAGGACCAGGGGCTCGTGGAGTCGCGGCGCGGCCGGTACGGCGGCACGTTCGTGCGGGAGCGCGCGGACGCCGTCGGCGCGCACGAGTTGCGGCGCCGGATCGCCGGGGTCGACCTGGAGGACGTGCTGCGCTTCCGGGAGGTGCTGGAGACCGGCGCGGCCGGGCTCTGCGCCGCCCACGGCCTGACGGACGCCCAGGCGGGCCGGCTGCGCGAGGCGCTGGCCGGCACCCGGGACGCCCCGCTCGCCGGCTACCGGCGCCGGGACACCCTGCTGCACCTCACCCTCGCCGAGCTGTCCGGCTCCCCCACCCTGACCGCGCAGTACGCGGCGGTCCGGGCCACCGTGAACGACCTGCTCGACTGCATCCCGCTGCTGGTGCGCAACCTGGAGCACTCCCAGCGCCAGCACACCGCGCTGGTGGAGGCGGTGCTCGACGGGGACGCCGACGGGGCACGGGAGATCATGCGGGAGCACTGCGCGGGGACGGCGGCCCTCCTGCGCGGGTTCCTGGGCTGAACGGCTCGCCGGGTGCCCGGGGTGAGCGGCTCGCCGCGTCGCGGAACGAGCCGCTCGCCTCGCGGTCCGGGCGTGAGGGGCTCGCCTCGCGGTCCGGGCGTGAGCGGCCCCCCGCGGGGTTTCCGGGACGAGCGGCTTGCCCGCGGCCCTCACCTCCGCAAAGGTGTGCGCTGAGTCCATTGCGGGAGGTCGGATGACACACGGACGGCCGCTGATCGGCGTCAGCACCTATCTGGAGCCCCGGGTGCGCTGGGGCGTGTGGGACCTGGAGGCGGCGCTGCTGCCGGCCGGGTACCCGCGGCTGGTCCAGCGCGCGGGCGGGGTGGCCGCGCTGCTGCCGCCGGACGCGCCGGAGCACGCGACGGCGGCCGTGGCCCGGCTGGACGGACTGGTGATCGCGGGCGGCCCCGATGTGGACCCGCCGCGCTACGGCGCCGGACGCGACCCCCGCACCGGGCCTCCGGCGCACGCCCGGGACGCCTGGGAACTGGCCCTGATCCGGGCGGCCCTGGCGGCCGGGCTGCCGCTGCTCGGCATCTGCCGGGGCATGCAGCTGCTGAACGTGGCCCTGGGCGGCACCCTCACCCAGCACATCGACGGGCACGCCGAGGCCGTCGGCGTCGTCGGGCGGCACCCGGTCACGCCGGTCCCGGGCACCCGGTACGCCGCGCTCGTGCCCGAGGAGACCTCCGTACCGACGTACCACCACCAGGCCGTGGACCGCCTCGGCACCGGTCTGATCCCCTGCGCCCACGCCGCCGACGGCACGGTCGAGGCGATCGAGCTCCCCGGCGCGGGCACCTGGACGCTGGGTGTCCAGTGGCACCCGGAGATGGGTGAGGACGTCCGCGTGATGCGTGGCCTGGCCGAGGCCGCCGTGCGGCGCGGCCGTCATGCGGGCCGCCCCGCCGAAGCCGCGGTCACCGCGCCCTGACCCGAGCGCGACCCCGCACCGAGACGGCGGCGAGCACACCGTGACCCGGGCCGCCCCGCCGAGACCGCGGCGAGCGGGCCACCGTCCAGGCAGCACACCGAGCACCGAGACCGCGGCGAGCACACCGTGACCCGGGCGGGGCGGCGGCCGTCGCCGGTCCGGGACGCCCGGCCGCTACCCCTGGGTCAGTGAGAGCAGGTCGCGGGCCGGGCCCGCCGGGCGGTGACCGGCGCGCCAGACGGCTCGCAGGTCACGGCGCAGGCCGATCCGGTCGACGGGGACGCTGACCAGCCGGCGGGTGGACAGCTCCTCGCGCACGGAGAGTTCGCTGAGCACCGCGGGGCCCGCGCCGGCGACGGCGGAGGCCTTCACGGCGGTGGTGGAGGAGAGCTCGATCAGGGGGCGGGCGAGCCCGCCGAGGGCGGCGTCGAGGACCTGGCGGGTGCCGGAGCCCTTCTCACGCAGGACCAGCGGGGTGGCGGCGAGTTCCTCGGCCGGGAGGGGCTTGCCGCGGCGGGCCCAGGCGTGGCCGGGGGCCGTGACGACGATGAGCTGGTCGTGCGCGACGACCACCGAGTCCAGCCCGGCCGGTACCGTCAGCCCCTCCACGAAGCCCAGGTCGGCCTCGTGGGCGAGCAGCCGCTCGGCGACCGCCGCCGAGTTGCCCGCGAGCAGGGACACGGCCGTGTCGGGCCGCTGGGCGCGCAGGGCGAGCAGCCAGCCGGGCAGCAGGTACTCGGCGATGGTCATGCTGGCCGCCACCCGCAGTCGCGAGTCCCGCCGGTGCCGCAGCGCCTGCGCGCCGGCGTCGAACGCCTCGGCCGCCTCGACGACCCGCCGGGCCCAGTCGGTGACGAGGGCTCCCGCGTCGGTGAGCCGGGAGCCGCGCGGCGAGCGGTCGACCAGGGCCACGCCCAGCTGGCGTTCCATGGAGCGGATCCGGCTGCTGGCGGCGGGCTGGGTGATGCCGACCTCGCGGGCCGCGGCGCCGAGGCTGCCCAGCCGGGCCACGGCCAGCAGCAGCTCCAGGGCGCCGAGGTCGGGCACCCGGTGCGCCAGCGAGCCGGCCGGGACGGACGCGTCCGGCCCGTTCGGCCCTCGGGTGTCACTCGCACTGCTCATAAGGTCAGTTTATGCCCTCATAGAGACATCATCCCTGGTGGGAGCCGCCCTGGTGGGAGACGGTGGAGGCATGATCACCGCAGTCCGCCACCTCGGCCCCAACTGGTACGCCTCCGTGATGGGGACCTCCGTCGTCGGCACGGCGGGCGCCGCGCTCCCGCCGGCCGTTCCGGGACTGCGCACCGCCTGCACCGCCGTCTGGGCCGTCGCCCTGGTCCTGCTGCTGGCCCTGCTCGCCGCCCGCGCCCTGCACTGGACGCACCACCGCGACCAGGCCCGCGCCCACCTCCTCGATCCGGCCACGGCCCCCTTCCACGGCTGCCTGGCCATGGCCCTGGTGTCGGTGGGCGGCGGCACCCTGACGCTCGGCCGGGACTGGCTCGGCGGCACGGCGGCGGTCGCCCTCGGCGCGGTGCTGTTCACGGCCGGGACGGCGATCGGGCTGGCGGTCGCGGTCACGGTCCCGTACCTGATGGCGGTACGCCACCGGGTGCGGCCCGAGCAGGCGACACCCGTCTGGCTGCTGCCGCTGGTCGCCCCGATGGTGTCGGCGGCGGTCGGACCGCTCCTGGTGCCGCATCTGCCGCCGGGGCAGGCCCGCGAGACGCTGCTGTTCGCCTGCGTCGGGCTGTTCGGGCTGAGTCTCCTCGCCACCTCGCTGATGCTGCCGCTGGTCTTCGCCCGGCTGGTGACGGGAGGTCCGCTGCCGCTCGCCCTGACCCCGACCCTCTTCCTGGTGCTGGGCCCGCTGGGCCAGTCCACCACCGCGGTGGGCATGTTCGCGGACACCGCCCCGAGTGCCGTACCGCACGCGGCCGGGCCCGCCTTCACCCTGCCCGCCGTGCTGTACGGGGTGCCGGTGATGGGGTTCGCGATGCTGTGGCTGGGTCTCGCCACGGCGCACGTGGTACGGGCCCGGCGGCAGGGCATGGGCTTCACGCTGACCTGGTGGGCGTTCACCTTCCCGGTCGGCACCTGTGTCACCGGGGCGCAGTCCCTGGCCCGCCACACCGGGCTGGTCGCGTTCGACGGGCTCGCGGTGCTGCTGTACGGCGGGCTGGTCGCCGCCTGGGCCACGGCCGCCGTGCGGACGGCGGGCGGACTGCTCAGCGGACGGCTGCTCGCAGCGCCGCGCCCAGCACCCGTGGTGCTTCGGCCAGCGACGGCCCGTACCACGTCAGGTGCCGTCCGCTGACCAGTGCGCAGGGCAGTCCAGGGAAGGCCTCGGGGCCGTCGCCGGCGGCGAACCGGTAGGGCTCGTCGGGGAGCACGACCAGGTCCGGGCGGGCCGCGGTCAGCTCGCCGAGCGGGACGCGGGGGTAACGGTCGGCGTGGCCGGCGTACAGGTGGTCGACCCCGAGCCGGGCGAGCACGTCGCCCGCGAAGGTGTCCCGGCCCAGCACCATCCACGGCCGCCGCCAGACCGGCACCACGGCCGTCGTGCGCCGCTCGGGGACCGGCGGGGCCGCCCAGGCCGCCTCCGCCTCGTCCAGCCAGCGGGGCCGGCCCGGCGCACCGCACGCGGCCAGCACCCGGGCCAGCTCGCGGAAGGCCCGCGGCACGTCCCGCACCTCGGTCACCAGCACCTCGACGCCCGCCGCGCGCAGGGCGTCCAGGTCGGGGGCCCGGTTCTCCTCCTCGTTGGCGATCACCAGGTCGGGGGCGAGGGCGAGGATCCGCTCGATGGCCGGGTTCTTGGTGCCACCGACGCGGGCGACGCCGAGGCCCGCCGGATGGCTGCACCAGTCGGTGACGCCGGCCAGCGCCCCGGGCACGGTCGCGGCCACCGCCTCGGTGAGCGACGGCACCAGGGAGACGACCCGCGGTCTCACCGATGCCGGTCCTGGACAGCCTCGATGTGCTCCGCAACGGCCACGACGAGCACCCGGGTCTCGGGCACGGTGGCCCGCCAGCGGTGCCGGACACCGCCGGTGAGGTACAGGGTGTCCCCGCGGCCGAGCCGGTACGCGCGGCCCTCCGCCTCGATCTCGACGGCGCCGTCCGCGACGTACATCAACTGGTCGTTGCGGTGCTGGAACTCACGGCCCGCGTCATGGTCGCCGGTGAACTCCGAGGCGTGCATCTGGTGGTGGCCGCGGACCAGCGAGCGCACCTGCGGCAGGGGCACCGGCTCGGTCTCCTCCGCGCGGACCACGTCGACGCTGCACGCCGGGTCGGCGGCGGCGAGGAGTTCCACGGCGGTGGTGCGCAGCGCGTCGGCGACCTTCTCCAGGGAGCTGCGGCTGGGCCGCGCGCGGTCGTTCTCGACCTGGCTCAGGAAGGGCACCGACAGGCCGCTGCGCTCGGCCACGACGGCGAGGGTGAGCTCCAGGGCCCGGCGCCGCCGCCGGACGGCCGCGCCCACCCGAAGGGGCTGCTCTTTGTGGTCGCCCATCGCTCCGGCTCCCTCCTTCGCTCGTCGTGTCCCCGCTCGTCGCGCGCCTGCCGACGAGTAGTTGTCTGCACCCTACGCATGTTCGGCAAACCGATTCAGGGCCCCGTCACATCGTCGGCACACTGCGTGGGGTGGGACCTCACAGTTCGCGCCAGTGGATCAGCGGTCCGCGCGCCGCGGGAGGGCGGCCCCGGACCGGCACCGACCCTCGAACCGTACGAGCGTTCGCTCGTTCTTTTCAATGCGGGCGCGGTCCGCGATGTTCCTGGCCGCCGCCGGGTCCCGCCGGGGCATGGGCGTAGCGCTGTGTGGTTGTCCGAATCCCTCTCGTACGTCCGCCGTACACGAAAGGGGCGGGCCGCACCGCGTCGTGTGGCCCGCCCTCGCCCGGGCGGCCGGGTCCGTCAGGCCACCTCCGGGGCGGCCCCTGCCCGGGCCGCCCGGCCACGGCAAGCGGGCCGGTTCACCGGGGAGGCGCGGGACGCAACGCGTCGCCGGCGCGGACCCGCCTGTCGGTGGCGTACGGCATGATGCGAGGCGTGACCGGACGACTGATGCTCCTCGACACCGCCTCGCTCTACTTCCGCGCCTACTTCGGTGTGCCGGAGTCCGTGAAGGCCCCGGACGGCACGCCGGTGAACGCCGTGCGCGGCCTGCTGGAGTTCATCGACCGGCTGGTCAAGGACCACCGTCCCGCGCACCTGGTGGCCTGCATGGACGCCGACTGGCGCCCGAAGTGGCGGGTCGACCTGATCCCCTCCTACAAGGCGCACCGCGTCGCCGAGGAGCGCCCGGCGGGCCCGGACCAGGAGGAGGTGCCGGACACCCTGTCCCCGCAGGTCCCGGTCATCGAGGCGGTGCTCGACGCGCTCGGCATCGCCCGGGTGGGCGTCGAGGGGTACGAGGCGGACGACGTCATCGGCACCTTCACCGCCCGCGCCACCGGTCCGGTGGACATCGTCACCGGCGACCGCGACCTGTACCAGCTGGTGGACGACGCGCGCGGGGTGCGCGTGCTGTATCCGCTCAAGGGCGTCGGCACCCTGCAGATCACCGATGAGGCGTGGCTGCGCGAGAAGTACGGCGTGGACGGCGGCGGGTACGCGGACCTGGCGCTGCTGCGCGGCGACCCGAGCGACGGGCTGCCGGGCGTGGCCGGCATCGGCGAGAAGACGGCCGCCAAGCTGCTCGCCGAGTTCGGCGACCTGGCGGGGATCCTCGCGGCCGTGGAGGACCCGCGCGCCAGGCTCACGCCGGCGCAGCGCAGGCGGCTGACGGAGGCCCGGCCGTACCTGGCGGTCGCCCCGAAGGTGGTCCGGGTCGCCGGCGACGTCCCGCTGCCCGAGGTCGACACCGCCCTGCCGCGCGCCCCGCGCGACCCCGAGGCGGTCGAGGCGATCGGCGAGCGGTGGGGGCTGGGTGGTTCCCTGCGGCGCCTGCTGATGACTCTGGGCGCCTGAGGGTACCCGGTCGCTCGCCGGGACGCCGCGCCGGCGCCCGGCGCGTGCTCCCGGAGGCGACGCGCATGTGCGACCGGCATGGAGTGGTGCGGGCCGAGCGGCGGGAATGCTAACTTAGGCAAGCCTAAGTTGAGGGATCAGGGAGGCCGTCATGGCAGAACGTCCGGCCAGGAAGCCGCGGAAGGCCCACTCGGCACGGGTCGTCCGCACCGAACGGCTCACCCCGCACATGCAGCGCGTGGTGCTCGGCGGCCCCGGGCTCGCCGCCTTCACCGCGGGCACCCACACCGACCACTACGTGAAACTGCTGTTCCCGCCGGCCGAGGGCATCACCTACCCGGAGCCGTTCGACCTGGAGCGGATCCGCGAGGAACTCCCCCGCGACCAGTGGCCGGTGACCCGGACGTACACGGTGCGGGCGTGGGACCCCGAGCTGCGCGAGCTCACCCTGGACTTCGTGCTGCACGGCGACGAGGGGCTGGCCGGCCCCTGGGCGATGCGCGCCCGGCCGGGCGATACCCTCCGCTTCCTGGGCCCCGGCGGCGCCTACGCCCCCGACCCGGACGCCGACTGGCACCTCCTCGCCGGTGACGAGAGCGCGCTGCCCGCCATCGCGGCCACCCTGGAGGCACTGCCCGACGGCGCCGAGGTCCGGGCGTTCGTGGAGGTGGCCGGGCCCGTGGAGGAGCAGAAGATCGCCTGCGACGTGGACGTCGTCTGGCTGCACCGGGGCGACCGGCCGGTGGGCCAGGCCCTGGTCGAGGCCGTGCGCGCGCTGCCCTTCCCGGAGGGCCGGCGGGTGCACGCGTTCGTGCACGGCGAGGCCGCCTGTGTGAAGGAGCTGCGCCGGCTGCTGCGCGTCGAGCACCGGATCCCCCGTGAGGACCTGTCCGTCTCCGGCTACTGGCGCCTCGGCCACAACGAGGACGGCTGGCAGGCCGCCAAGCGGGAGTGGAACGCCCGGATCGAGGCGGAACAGGAGAACGTGGGCGCGTCCGCCGCGTGACCCGTTCCCCCGCCCAGCCCGCGGGCGCGGGAACCGTCCCGGCCGGAAGCGCCTACGCTGGACCGCGATGAGACGCAGGACCCCTGTTCCGCCCGCCCCGCTGCCCCAGCGCCAGGGGATCGACCCGGTGCGGGTGCGCCTGCCCGCCGAGGGGCCCTGGGCCACCGTCCGCGACCATCTGGTGGAGCGGCTGTCGGGCGCCGGGCCCGGCGTCGTCGACGAGATGTTCGACGCCGGGCGGATCGTCGGGGCGGACGGCGCCGCGGTGCCCGCCGACGCCCCGTACCGGCCCGGGATGTACGTGTGGTTCCACCGGGAGCTGCCCGTGGAGGTCCCGGTGCCGTTCCCGCTGCGGATCGTGCACCGCGACGAGCACATCGTCGTCGTCGACAAGCCGCACTTCCTGGCCACCACTCCGCGCGGCAGCCACGTCGCCGAGACCGCGCTCGCCCGGCTCCGCCGCGAGCTGGGCATCCCGACGCTCGGCGCGGCGCACCGGCTGGACCGGCTCACGGCCGGGCTGGTGCTGTTCACCGTGCGCCCGCAGGAACGGGGCGCGTACCAGACGCTGTTCCGGGACCGGCTGGTGCGCAAGGAGTACGAGGCGGTCGCGCCCTACGATCCGGCGCTCACCCTGCCGCGGACCGTGCGCAGCCGGATCGTCAAGGAACGCGGCTCGCTCACCGCCGTCGAGGTGCCGGGCGAGCCGAACGCGGTCAGCCGCGTCGAACTGCTCGAACACCGGGCCGGCCTGGGCCGGTACCGGCTGGTGCCCGGCACCGGCCAGACCCATCAGCTGCGGGTGCACATGAACGCGCTGGGGCTGCCCATCCTCGGTGACCCGCTCTATCCGGTGGTGGCCGGACCCGTCCCGGCCGGCGACTTCCGCGACCCGCTGCAACTGCTGGCGAGCAAGCTGGAGTTCACCGATCCGGTGACGGGGACGGCACACCGCTTCCGCAGCACCCGGACGCTCGCCGCCTGGCCCGGTCAGTAGCCGCGCCACCAGCGCAGGAACCGCTGCCAGGCACTGCGCTGCGCGGGACGCGGCCCGGGCTCGGGCTCGGGCTGCGACTGCGGCTGCGGCTGCGGCCCGGGCTCGGGCTCCGGCCCGGACCGCGGGGCGGGCGCGGCCGACGGGCTGGGCACCGGCTCCGCGGGCGGCGGCTCCCAGGACGGCCCCTCCAGCGGGTTCGGCGTGTGACTCGGCATCTGCTCCACGTCCTGCTGCGGACGGGTCGCGAACCGCACCGGCAGCTCCACCAGATGGCGGGAGGCGATGGACTCCCGCCACTCCAGCTCGTCCTCCTCGCAGTCGAGCCGTACGTCCGGCAGCCGTCGCAGCAGCGCGTCGACGCCGACGTCGGCGATGACCCGGCCGATGTCCTGGCCGGGGCACTCGTGCGGGCCGCCGCCGAAGGCGAGATGGGAGCGGTTGCCCCGCATGCCGGCCTTCAGGTCGGGCCGCACCCGGGGGTCGACGTTGCCGGGCGCGGGCGCGAACAGCAGCCCGTCGCCCTTGCGGATCCGCCGGCCGCCGAGTTCGGTGTCCTGCTTGGCGAAGTACGCGAAGACCGTGCTGAACGGCGGCTCGTCCCACAGCGACTGTTCCACCGCCTGCCCGACGGTCATCTGGCCGCCGTTGAGCTGAGCCCGGAACCCCGGGTGGGTGAGGACCATGCGCAGGGCGTTGGCGAGCAGGTTGGCCGTGGCCTCGTACGCCGCGATCAGCACCACCCGCAGGTGCTCCCTGACCTCGTCGTCGGTCAGCCCCCACTCGTGCGACACGAGCAGCCCGGCGATGTCCTCGCCCGGCTCGGCCCGGCGGCGGGCGGTCAGCCGGGCGAGCGCCTCCGTGATGTAGGCGTTGCTGGCGATCGCGGTCTCGGTGCCCTTGAGCATGTCGCGGGCCGCGTGCACGATCCGGTCGTCGTACTCCGTCGGCATGCCCAGGAGGTCGCACATCACCGCCATCGGCAGGTACTCGGAGTACTCGTTGACCAGGTCGGCCTCGCCCCGCTCGCAGAACTCGTTGACCAGTGCCTGGGCGTGCCGGTAGACGGCGCGGCGCAGGATCCGGTAGTTGATCGGCCGCATGGCGTGGGTGACCGCCCCGCGCAGCCGCCGGTGCTCGTCGCCCTCCGCGTGCGAGCAGATGGGCTGCCAGGCGATGTGCGGCATCAGCGGGTGGTCGGGCTTGACCCTGCCCTCCACGAGCGGGGTCCAGATCCGGCTGTCCCGGCTGAACAGCGCGGGCGTGCCCACCAGCCGCAGGTTCTCCGCGTGGCCGAGGACCACCCAGATCGGCACGTCGTCATGGAGCAGCGCGGGGGCCACCGGACCGTGCTCCTCGCGCAGGTCCTCGTACAGGGAACGCAGGTCCAGCGGCCGGGGGCCGTGGAGCCGGGTCAGCGCGCCGCCGTCGAGCCCGTGCGCGGGGCAGCCGGGAGGTGGGGCGAGGGCGAGGTCGTCCGTACCGGTGCGGGTGGGGATGTCTGACGTCACGGTGTGTCGCTCTCCAGGCGTCTTGGGCCGGCCGTCAGGAGAGCCGGCCGGTCAGGGCGAGGGTGTGCAGGAAGCGCATCAGGGTCATCAGGACGTCGCGGCTGGAGGCCCGGCGGCGGACGTCGCACTCGATGATGGGGACGTCCGCCGCCAGGTCGAGCGCCGTGCGCAGCTGCTCCAGGGGGTAACGGGGCGCGTCCGGGAAGGCGTTGACGGCGACCACGAACGGCACGCCGCGCTCCTCCAGGCGTCCCATCACATCGAAGCTGACCTCCAGGCGGCGGGTGTCGACGAGGACGACCGCGCCGAGCGCGCCCTCGAACAGGCCGTTCCACAGGAACCAGAACCGCTCCTGGCCGGGGGTGCCGAACAGGTACAGCACCAGCTTGTCGGAGACGCTGATCCGGCCGAAGTCCATCGCCACGGTGGTGGCGGACTTGGTCTCGGAGCCGAAGTCGTCGTCGACCCCGATCCCGGCCTGCGTCATGGTCTCCTCGGTGGTCAGCGGCCGGATCTCGCTGACCGACCCGACCATGGTGGTCTTGCCGACCCCGAACCCGCCCGCGATCACGAGCTTCACGGCGGCCTGGGCCGTGTGCGGCAGCCGGTCCTCGGCGCGGGGGCCGGGAACGGTGTCAGAGCCTTTGAAGTCCATGCATCACCGCTTCGAGGAGGGAACGGTCAGGGAGCGCCTGCCGGACGATCGGGGCGCGCGCCTGCACCAGTCCGGCCGCCAGCAGCTCGGCGAGCAGCACGGACACCACACTGAACGGCAGTTGGAGGTAGGCGGACAGCTCGGCGCCGGAGAGCGGGGTCTCGCACAGCCGCAGCACCGCCGCCTGCTCCGGCGGCAGGGAGCCGGGGGGTTCGGCGCGCGTCACGATCAACGTCACCAGGTCGAGGCCGGCGGCACCGTCGTTCCCCTCACCGATCAGGAACAGCCGTTCGGGGTTGCGGCCCTCGCCCTCCTTGCGCGGTGCGGGATCCGGTTCCCGTCCGGGGTGGCGCCGCCGGCGTCGCGGAGGCGTCATACGGTCTGCCCGTTCCGCCGGGGCGGACTCGTGAGGTGGGTGCCGAGCCGCACGATGAGGTCGCGCATCCGCCCGCTCATCAGCCCGGGCTCGGTGCGGATGTCGGAGAGGACGGCGATGTAGGCGTTGTCGCCGGCGTTCATCAGGTAGAAGTAGCCGCCGTCCACCTCCATCAGCAGCAGCCGCATCTCGCCCTTCTCGCTGGCCTCGATCTCGGCGGTCAGGGCGTGGGCCAGGCTCTGCATCCCGGCGCAGGCCGCGGCGACGCGGTCGGCGGCGTCCGGGTCACCGCCGTGGCGGGCGATGCGCAGCCCGTCGGCGGACAGCACGACGATCATCTCGATGCCGAGGGTGCCGTCGACGAGATCGCGGAGCATCCAGTCGATGTTGCCTCGCTGCTGAATCACGTGGGGTCCCCCTCGTCGCCGGCCCCGTCACGGGCCGTCTCACTCCGGTTCGGCTGGTTTTCCTTGAGCAGGTGCTGGTAGGCGGCGGGGTTGCGGGTGAACCCGGTGGGGTCACCCGGGTTGTCCTTCTTCAGCCCCTCGTAGAAGGCCTCGACCCACATGCCCGGCAGGGGCCGCTCCTCCTTCTCCGGCTCCGGTTCGGGCTCCGGCTCCGGTGCGGGCTCCGCCTCCGGCTCCGGTTCGGGGTCGGGCGTCAGCCACGGGTTGTCCCTGATCCGGTGGGCGTTCGCGGCGCGCTCGGCCGCCTCCTTCACGGCCTGGTCCCAGGCCGCCTCGTCGATCAGCTGCTGGGTGAGCGAGGTCTTCACCCGGCTGCGGCGCTGCGGCAGGCCGTTCTCCGTCCACTCGGTGACCACGGGGACGTCGTCCTCCATGGACACCGTGGCGGGGATCTTCGGGTTGGTGGGGCGACGGACCTTGGGCTTGCGCTTGGGTCCCTCGACCGAGCCGGGCGGGCGCGGGGCCACGGACTGGGCGCCGATCCCGTGCGGCACGAAGCCGAGCACGCCGGGCTCGTCGGTCATCATGATCCGCGGCACCACGAGCACCGCCCGCAGACCGCCGTACGCCGAGGAGCGCAGCGAGATCTGCATGTCGTACTGCCTGCACAGCCGGCCGACGACGGCGAAGCCCAGCCGCGGCACGTCCTCGATGACCTCCAGGTCGGTGCCTTCCGCGGCCATGGCCATCAGTTCCTCGAGGCGCTCGCGGGATTCCTCGTTGAGCGGGGGGCCGCAGTCCTCGATCTCGATGGCGACGCCGTACTGCACCTCGTGCGCGGAGACGTGCACCTGGGTCTGCGGCGGCGAGTAACGGGTGGCGTTGTCGAGGAGTTCGGCGCAGGCGTGGATGACCGGCTCGACCGAGATGCCCCTGATGTTGACCTTGGCGATGGCCTCCAGCTCGATGCGCTTGTACTCGAGGATCCGGGACATGGCGCCGCGCAGCACGCTGTACAGCGCCACGGGCAGCGGCCACTGACGGCCCGGCCGGCCGCCGCCGAGGACGGACACCGAGTCGGCGAGCCGGCCGATCAGGGCGTTGCCGTGGTCGATGCGCAGCAGGTCCTGGAAGACCTCGTGGTTGCGGCCGTGGTCCTCCTCCATCTCGCGGAGTTCCTTGGCCTGCTGGTGGACGATGGCCTGCACCCGCTGGGCGACGTGGACGAAGGACTGCTGGGCACCCGAGCGCTGGGTGACCTCGCTCTCCACCGCCTTCAGCACCGCCTGCAGCAGGTCGGTGTGCGGTCTGCGCAGGTCGCGGCAGGCGGGCTCGGTCCTGACCAGGCGTTCCAGCACCTCCCGGGTCGGGAGGCCGCCGCGCAGCAGCCGGATCGAGCGGGGCAGTGCCTCCTTGGTCATGCGGCCGATGAGCTGGTCCTGTTCGGCGAGGAGCTGCTCCAGGTACGCGCCGCGCCGGGCCTGTTCGGCCTGCCGGCGGTGGAAGGCGCGGTCGCGCCGGGCGGCTTCGGCGGCCGTCACGAGGACCAGCAGGGTGGCGATGCCGCCGACCAGTCCGACCGCGAGCCGGGCGGGGTGCGCCACCACGGCGACGGCGGCCCCGGTCGCCGCCGCCATGACTATGGCCGGCGGCAACAGCACACGGCCGTAAGGGAGTTCGCGTGGACCGGGCGGGGTCTGAACACTCACCATGTGGGGCCTTCGAAGCGAATCGGCGGGGAGTCGGGCGAGCTTGCGAGGGGAAGAGTCATGGAAATGTCCGGCTGTTCGGGACGATGGGGAACAAGCGCACGAATCCAGTGCAACTCGGTGCGCCGCGGGCGAGCCTAGTCCGGCCGGATCATCGCCGTGTCATATTCGGCGACCGCCTGAAACGGGCCGCGGTCACGGGGTACGCTCGGCTCCATTTGCACGGACCGAGATCATCCGAGCACACCACGTCACATCGCGCGGGCACACGAAAGCCGTCCACCCGAAGGGGTGAACGGCTCATGTGCCGGAGCGACAACCGGGTCGAGAGGCGCGGGCCGTGTCGCGACGCAGCCCCGCCGCGCGGACGGCGGCGGCCGGGCGCTTCCCGCCCGCGCCCGGGGCGGTCAGCCCACCGACGAGTAGGCGACAACCCCTCGCAGCAGCCCCTCGACCGCCTTGCGCGCGGCCTTGGGCACGGTGGACCCCTCCGCGGGCGCCGCCGCCTGGATCTGCCCCAGCACGTCGATCACCTGCTTGCACCACCGCACGAAGTCCCCGGCCGGCATCTCCGCCTCGCGCAGCACCTCGTCGAGGCCCTTGCCGGAGGCCCACATGTACGCGGCCCAGGCGAACCCGAGATCGGGCTCGCGCTGCCCGACGCCCTCGGTCTGGCTGATGCGGTAGTCCTCCTCCAGGGCGTCCAGCCGTCCCCAGATCCGCACCATCTCGCCGAGCGCGGCCTTCGCGTTGCCGGACGGCAGCTTCGGCGCGAGCGCGTCGTCGCCGACCCGCGCCTCGTACACCAACGCCGAGACGCACGCGGCGAGTTCCGCCGGGCCCAGGCCCTCCCAGACGCCGGCCCGCAGGCACTCGCTGGCCAGCAGGTCGAGTTCACCGTAGAGCCGGGCGAGCCGCCTGCCGTGCTCGGTGACCTCGTCGTCGCGCAGGTAGTCGAGCTCGGTCAGCAGCGCCACGATCCGGTCGAAGGTGCGCGCGATGGTGTTCGTCCGCCCCTCGATGCGGCGTTCCAGCTGCTTGGTGTCCCGCAGCAGCCGGTGGTACCGCTCGGCCCAGCGGGCGTGGTCCTCGCGGTCGTTGCAGCCGTGGCACGGGTGCGCCCGCAGGGCCGCCCGCAGCCGGGCGATCTCCCGGTCGTCGGCGGCCTCGGAGCGCCGCTTGCGGTGCCGCTCGGGCGTAATGTGCCCGGCCTTGGTGCGCAGCGCGGACGCCAGGTCCCGGCGGGACTGCGGGGAGCGGGGGTTGAAGGACTTCGGGATGCGCATCCGCTCCAGCGGCTCCACCGGGACCGGGAAGTCGATCGCCGCCAGCCGCTTGACCTGCCGCTCGGCGGTGAGCACCAGCGGGCGCGGCCCGTCGTGGTGCTCCAGTCCGCGGTGGCCGTTGGAGCGCCCGGCGGGCAGGCCCGGGTCGAGCACCAGCGCCAGCCCGGCGTACTTGCCGGTCGGCACGTGGATGACGTCACCGGGCTTCAGCCGCTCCAGCGCCACGGCGGCCTCGGCCCGCCGCTGCGACGCGCCCTGCCGCGCCAGCTCGGTCTCGCGGTCCTTCAGCTCGCGCCGCAGTCGCGCGTACTCCTCGAAGTCGCCGAGGTGGCAGGTCATGGAGCTCTTGTAGCCCTCCAGGCCCTCCTCGTTGCGCTGCACCTGACGGGAGATGCCGACGACCGACTTGTCGGCCTGGAACTGGGCGAACGAGGTCTCCAGCAGCTCACGCGAGCGGTGCCGCCCGAACTGCTCGACCAGGTTGACCGCCATGTTGTACGACGGCTTGAAGCTGGAGCGCAGCGGATAGGTGCGGGTGCCCGCGAGTCCGGCCAGGTGCTCGGGGCTCATCCCGCGCTGCCACAGCACCACGGCGTGGCCCTCGACGTCGATGCCGCGCCGTCCGGCCCGGCCGGTCAGCTGGGTGTACTCACCGGGGGTGATGTCGGCGTGCTGCTCGCCGTTCCACTTGACCAGCTTCTCCAGCACCACCGAGCGGGCCGGCATGTTGATGCCCAGCGCCAGCGTCTCGGTGGCGAAGACCGCCTTCACCAGCCCGCGGACGAACAGCTCCTCGACGACCTCCTTGAAGGTCGGCAGCATGCCCGCGTGGTGGGCGGCGATCCCGCGCTCCAGGCCCTCCAGCCACTCGTAGTAGCCGAGCACGTGCAGGTCCTCGCGCGGGATGGAGGCGGTGCGCTCCTCCACGAGCGCCCGCACCCGGTGGCGCGCCTCCTCGTCGTTGAGCCGCAGTCCCGCGTACAGGCACTGCTGGACGGCGGCCTCGCAGGCGGCGCGGCTGAAGATGAAGGTGATCGCGGGGAGCAGCCCCTCGGCGTCCAGCCGCTCGATCACCTCGGGACGGCTCGGCGTCCAGACGCGCGAGCGCTGGCGGCGCTCCCGCTCCCGGTCGGCCTCGCGCATCGCCCGGCCGCGCCGGCGGTCCGGGAAGGACGGCCGGCTCGCCTCCATGCGCGCCATGCGGGTGAGGTCGGGGTTGACGGCCTTCTTGTGGCCCTCGCCCTCCTCGAACAGGTCGTACATCCGCCGCCCGGCGAGCACGTGCTGGAACAGCGGCACGGGCCGGTGCTCGGAGACGATCACCTCGGTGTCGCCGCGCACGGTGTCCAGCCAGTCGCCGAACTCCTCCGCGTTGGAGACGGTCGCCGACAGCGACACCAGCGTCACGGACTCGGGCAGGTGGATGATCACCTCTTCCCAGACCGCGCCGCGGAAGCGGTCGGAGAGGTAGTGCACCTCGTCCATGACCACGTAGCCGAGGCCCAGGAGGGTCTGCGAGCCCGCGTACAGCATGTTCCGCAGCACCTCGGTGGTCATCACGACCACCGGGGCGTCGGAGTTGACGCTGTTGTCGCCGGTCAGCAGGCCGACCTTCGCGGTGCCGTAACGTCGGCACAGGTCGTTGTACTTCTGGTTCGACAGCGCCTTGATGGGGGTCGTGTAGAAGCACTTCTTGCCCTGCTGGAGGGCGAGGTGGACGGCGAACTCGCCCACGATCGTCTTGCCGGAGCCGGTGGGTGCCGCGACCAGCACGCCCTTTCCCGCCTCCAGGGCCCGGCACGCCTCGATCTGGAAGGGGTCGAGGCCGAAGTCGTACATCTCGCGGAAGGACGCGAGCGCGGTGGCCTGCTCGGCTGCCCGCCTGCGGGCTGCCGCGTACCGCTCGGCCGGTGAGAGGTCCTGTGTCATCGTGCTTTCGAGCGTACCGGGCCGCACTGACAACAGGACGATCATTATCCGGAGCCGATCCTGTGAATTCGGTGATACCCCCAGCTCAGGGGCCCACCACCCGGACCGCGGCGGGAACGCAGCGCGCGGTCAGCGGCAGCGCTCCCAGCGGTTCGCCGTCCGCGTAGCCGGTGATGCCCTCCGCCGCGATCTCGACCTTCGCCGCCCGGTGCACGGTGACCTTGGGGTGGTCGACGTGCCCGCCCCGGTACACGGCCGGGAAGACCCGCAGCAGCGTCCGCCGGGAGCAGTCCCCGACGACGGTGACGTCGAAGAGCCCGTCGGTCAGGTCCGCCCCGGGACAGATGCGCATCCCGCCCCCGTAGGAGGATCCGTTGCCGACCGCCACCAGCGTCGCCTCGACCTCGTGCACGGCGCCGTCGTCGAAGGTGATCCGGTACGGGAACGGCCGGAACGCGGCCAGCTCGGCGAGCATCGCCAGGTCGTACTTGAGGCGGCCCGCGGGCCGGCGCATCCGGTTGCCCCGGTCGTTGACCCGGGAGTCGAAGCCGGAGGCGAGGACGGTGCCGAACCAGCGGTCCCCGACCCGGCCGAGGTCGATGTCGCGCAGCCGGCCGCCCTTGAGCGCGTCGGCGATCAGCCGGCCGGCGGCGGCCGGGCTGCGCACGGGCAGGCCGAGGGCGCGGGCGAAGTCGTCCCCGGTGCCGACGGCGACCAGGCCGAGCGGGGTGCCGGTGCCGGCGACGGCCTGGAGCGCCAGGCCCGCCATGCCGTCCCCGCCGACGGCGATCAGCGCGCCGGTGCCCGCGGCGACGGCGGCACGCGCACGACTGAGGGCGTCCTCGGCGTTCTCGCCGAGGACCGTCCGTACCGAGAAGCCGGCCTCCCGCAACGCGGAAGCGGCCGGCTGCGCCGCGCGGGCGCCCCGGCCGCGGCCCGCGGTGGGATTGACGAAGAGAGTGATCTCACAGGTCACGAAGCGACCCTATGAGCTGGGCGGGGGTCCTCAGGTCACGTCGTCATAACCGTTGACCCGGTCCCTGGTCGCCTGCTCGGGCAGCGCGGGGGCGGCGGCGACCGCCTCGACCTCGCCGATGTCCTCGGGGGTCAGGTCCAGCTCGGAGGCCTCGTCGTCGGCGGGGCCCAGGGCCTCGCGGCGCCGGCGACGGGCGTCGTTGACGAGCGAGAACCCGACCGCGGCGAAGTACAGGACCCAGATCGGACCGGCGAGCCCGAGCATGGAGACCGGGTCGGTGCTGGGGGTGGCGATGGCCGCGAAGACCGTGATGCCCATGATCATGCCGCGCCACCAGCCGGCCATCCGCTTGCCGGAGATGGCGCCGGTGAGGTTGAGCATGACCAGCAGCAGCGGCAGTTCGAAGGAGAGGCCGAAGACGACGACCATGCGGGTCACGAGGTCGAGCAGGTCGTCCAGCGGCAGCAGGTTGTCCACGCCGAACGGGGTGAACTCGATCAGTACCTCGGCGGTGGTGGGCAGCAGCTTGTAGGCGAAGAACGCACCGCCCAGGAAGAGCGGGAAGCCCGTGCCGACGAACGCGTACGCGTACTTCTTCTCGTGCTTGTGCAGACCGGGCGCGACGAACGCCCACAGCTGGTACAGCCAGATCGGCGCGGCCAGGACGACACCGGCCATCAGGGACACCTTCAGCGCGAGCGTGAACGGTGTGAGCAGGCCGTTGATCGTGATGTTCGCGCACGGATCGGCGTTCTCGCCGGCCTTCGCCAGTTCCTCGAAGGTCTGCTCGCAGCCGACCGACTCCAGGATCGGCTCGGTGAAGAAGTTGATGATGTCGTTGTAGAAGAAGGCGGCGACGACCGTGACGGCCACGATCGCCAGCAGTGCCTTCGCGAGCCGGTTGCGGAGCTCACGGAGGTGCTCCGCGAGGGGCATCCGCCCCTCGGGATCCTTCTCCTTCTTGCGGGCAGACTTCAGCAACCCACGTTCCCATCTCGTGCGGCGGGCCGGAGGTCACCGGCCCTGCGTCAGCGCTTGGTCGTGTCCGTCGGCTCGGTGACCGGGCGGGAGCTGGACACGTCACCGGGTGCGGCCTGGATGACGCGCTGCGCGGAGTCGTCGGTGGTGTGCGGCGGGTCGGCCGGCGCGGAGGACTTCCCGTCCTCCTTCATCGCCTTGGCCTCGCTCTTGAGGATGCGCGCGGACTTGCCGAGCGAGCGGGCCATGTCCGGAAGCTTCTTCGCGCCGAAGAGCAGGATGATGACGACGAGGATGAGAATAATCTCGGGGGCTCCGAGCTTTCCTCCGAACATAAGCTTTTACCTTCTCACCGAGGCGGGTGGGTGGGTGGCTGTCCGACCGGTCGGACGGGTGTCCGAACGACCGTGCTGGCAGCGATCGTAACGCTCAGGGGTAAACGTCCGGCAATCCCCGTGCGTCCTCCCGGTTCGCGTCCGGGCCTCGTTTTCCGGACCGCGACCAGCAGGGTACCTGCCGGGCGGGGCAGGCCGACAGGGCGAAGCGGCCCAAAGCACATGAACCCGCCGCGGCCGCAGGAGGCGCGCGGCGCCCCTCACAGCGCGTCGACGGACCGCGCCGTGCTGACCGCGGCCCGCTCCAGGTCCTCGGCGGCCCGGTTGATGCGCCGCGTCGACTCGGCCACCTGCCGGCCGAGGCGTTGGGCCTCCACGAAGACCCGTACGGCCAGCACGCCGAGGACGGCGAGACCCAGGAAACCCACAGCGATCGCGAACATCGGCCAGAACATGACGCCGAGCCTAGACGGTCGAGTGGAGCCGCAGCGTCCGCACGCCGCCGCCGGTGAGCAGTTCGACGATCCGCTCCCCCGCGGGCTTGCGCACGGCCGCGCCGCACTCGGGGCAGGTGAAGGAGTAGAAGGTGGTACGGCGGCTGGCGCCGATCGCCAGCCGCAGGGCGCTCGCGGTGAGTTCGAAGCGGCCCCGGCAGTCCGGGCAGCCCGCCCGGAACACCACCGGGGTGACCCCGCGCAGGCCGGCGATCGCGCCCGCCGCCGGCACGCCGCGCCCACCGGACGCCGACTCGTTCACCGTTCCTGCTCCTGCCTGCCGAAGGGCTCGCCGGGGACGCGGTCCGCGAGGCCCGCGTACGCCGCCAGCGCGTCGCGGGCGGCCCGGCGGGCGCTGTCGGCCAGCTCGGCCGGGGCGACGATCCGGCCGTCGCGGCCGAGGCGCAGCGCGAGACGGCGCAGCGAGGCCGGGTCGGGCGTGCGCAGCGTGATCCGCAGACCGCCGTCGGGCAGCTCCTCGGCGCTGTCGTGCGGGTAGTACTCGGCGACCCAGCGGCCGCCCGGCCCGACCTCGACGACGACCTCCGGGTCCTCGGCGGCCGGCTGCACCAGCCCCTCCGACAGGTCCCGCAGCTCGATCTCCGGCGGCGCGGACGGCTCGTCGAGGATTTTGATCTCGGCGACCCGGTCGAGCCGGAAGGTGCGCCGAGCCTCGGAGCGCCGGCACCACGCCTCGACATAGGTGTGGCCGACGCTGACCAGCCGGATCGGGTCGATCTCGCGCTCGGTGACCTCGTCGCGGGCCGGTGAGTAGTAGCGGATCCACAGGCGGCGGCGCTCGGAGATCGCCCGGTCGACGTCGGCGAAGACCCCGCCCTCGGACTCGAAGGTCACCGACAGCCGGGAGCTGGCGCCCGCCGCCTCGCCGGCCGCGGTCTCCACCTTGGCGGTGGCCCGCAGCAGCGCCTGGCGGTCGCTCTCGCGCAGGCCCGGCAGGGTGGCCACCGCGCGGGCGGCAACGAGCAGCGCGGTCGCCTCGTCGGCGGCGAGCCGCAGCGGCTCGGCGGCCTCCGCGCCGAGGGCGGCGGGGTTGTGCCACCAGATGCGCTCGCCGTCGGTGTCGATGTCGAGCAGGTCGCCGCCGCGGAAGCTGGTGCCGCACATGGGCAGCACGTCGAGGTCGGAGACCAGCTCCTCCTCGCTGATGCCGAAGGCGCGGGCCACGTCCTCGATCCGGGCGCCGGGGCGCTCCTTCAGGTACGTCACCAGGGAGAGCATCCGCCGGGTCTGGTCGATGGCGTTCACGGGCCTGACCGGTTTGCCTGCCACTGTCTGTTCCCGCTCTCCCTCAGCCCTCGGCGACGGCGCGCAGCCGGTCCACCACGTCGGCGCGCAGCTCGGCGGGCTCGAGGACCACCACGTCCGGGCCGAACTCCACCAGCCAGGCATCCAGTCCGTGCCCGTACGGAATCTCCAACTCGTCCCAGCCGTCGCCGAGTTCCCGCACCGAGGTGGCCTTGGCCCGCAGGGGGTAGCCGGCGCCGGAGCGCAGCCGGATGCGGGCGCTGCGGTCGGCGATCTCGCCGGCCCAGCCGGCCACGGTCTCGCGCACGGTGACGACGTCGGGGACCGGGGCGGTGAACCGCGCGCCGCGCGAGCGCACCTTGCCGGTGATCCGGGACAGCCGGAAGACCCGCTCGGCACCCCGGTCGCGGTCCCAGCCCGCCAGGTACCAGTGGCCGCGCCAGCACTCCAGCGCCCACGGTTCGACCTGCCGGGTCTCGGGGCGGGCGGCGTTGGCCTTGCGGTACTCGAAGACGACGGGGCGGCGGTCGCGGCAGGCGAGCATCAGCGGCTCGAAGGCGGCCTCGTGCACGGGGATGCGCGGTTCCAGGGCGCCGTGCGCCTCGTACGGGTCGACGTCCTCCGGGAGCCCGGCCGCGCGCAGCTTCTGCAGGGCGCCGCTGGCCGCTCCGGCCAGCCGGGCCTGCTGCCACACCTTGGCGGCCAGGCCCAGGGCGGCGGCCTCCTCGGCGTCCAGGGTGATGGGCGGGAGGCGGTTGCTGTCACGGCGGGCGAGGTAGCCGACCTCGCCGTCGAGGTTCTCGACGGTCTCGATCACGAGCCCCAGCTCACGCAGGTCGTCCTTGTCCCGCTCGAACATGCGGTTGAAGGAGTCCTCGGAGCCGGACCCGCCTTTTCCCGGCCCGAAGGCCTCGACGTACGCCTCGATGGAATCGCGCAGCTCGCGCTTGCTGAGCGGCCGCCGTGTCCCCAGCAGGCACAGCGCCAGGTTCATCAGCCGCTCGGCCTTGGCAATGGCCATCGACGCCCTTCGCCTTCCCTATGGTGCTTCCGAGCGACGACCGTACCGCTCAGGGGCGCCGCGGCAAAAGCCGAGGGCCCATGCCCGGGCGGGCATGGGCCCCGGATGATCGGAACCGGTCGGATCTCGCACGTGGCCCGTACGACGATCGGAACGTCTCCGGATCCCTCAGTGACTCCGCCGCGACGGTCAGACCCCGAGGAGGTCGACCACGAAGATCAGGGTCTCACCGGGCTTGATGGCCGGGGTGGGGCTCTGGTTGCCGTAGGCGAGGTGGGCCGGGATGGTCAGCTGGCGGCGGCCGCCGACCTTCATGCCCTGCACGCCGAGGTCCCAGCCCTTGATGACGCGCCCGCCGCCCAGCGGGAAGCGGAACGGGGTGCCGCGGTTCCAGCTCGCGTCGAACTCCTCGCCCGTGCTGAAGGCGACGCCCACGTAGTGCACGGTGACGGTCTGACCGGCCTGGGCCTCGGGGCCGTCGCCCACCCAGATGTCCTTGATCTCCAGGTCCGCCGGGGGCTCGCCGCCCGGGAAGTCGATCTCGGGCTTATCGATGCTCACGTCTGTGGCTCCTGCGTGTGTACGACCAGTAACGCGCCCAGTCTTTCATCCCATCCGGTGCGGCCGTGACCAGCCACTCCCGCGGGGCCGGTGCGCGGGGCGGGGCGGGGCTCACATCTTGGCGAGCACGTCCACCGTGAACACCAGCGTGGCGCCCTTGGCGATGCCGCTGCCCTCCGGCGGGTTGTCGCCGTAGCCCAGGTCCGGCGGGACCACGATCAGCACGCGGCTGCCGACCTTCTTGCCGGTCAGCCCCTGCGACCAGCCCTTGACGACCTGCTGGAGGGAGAAGGAGGTCAGCGCCTTGCGGCCGTACGTGGAGTCGAACTCCTTGCCGTCGGTCCACTGCACGCCCTTGTACTGCACCAGGACGCTGTCCTGGGCGCCGACCTCGGCGCCGTCGCCCTCGATGACGTAGTTCGCCACGAGCTTCTTCGGCGGGTCCGTCTTCGGGACCTCGACGGACGGCGCCTTGCCGTCGGTGTTGGTGCCGACCTTCGGCAGGTTCGCGTCGTCCTGCGCGACCTCGGTGCCCTTGGCGGAGCTCGTGGCGTTGAAGGTGCCCTGGAGGTCCACGACGAAGACCAGTGTGTCGGTGCCCTTGATGCCCGCCTGGGACTGGCCCTGCTCGCCGTACCCCAGGGCCGGCGGGACCGAGAACTGGACCCGGCTGCCCAGCTTCTTCCCGGTCAGCGCATAGCGCCAGCCGTCGATGATGCTGCCCTGGGACAGCTGGATGACCAGCGGGGTCTTGCGGTCGTAGCTGTTGTCGAACACCTTCGCGGTGTCCCAGATCTGCCCCAGGTAGTTCGCCTGGATGTAGTCGCCCTCCGCGACGGTCCGGCCGCCGCCCGCCACCACCGTCTTCACCGCGAGGTCCTTCGACGGGGCGCCGCTGCCCTTGGCCACGGTCGGCTTTTCGTCGAACCCGGTGCCCGCGGTGATCGCCGGCAGCGGACCGTCGACGATCTTCGGCGACGGCGCGGCGGAGGTGGCCGGCGCGGTCGGCGAAGCGCTGTCGCTGGCCTTGCTCGAATCGGCCTTGTCGTCGCCGCACCCGGCGAGCGTGACCAGTCCGGCGGGAACGGCAATCATGAGTGAGCGTCGGCGCACGGTGGGAGCCTCGTAATCGGTCGATCTTGCGGATGGCGTGCGCGCAACTCTACGGCGTGAGAAGGGCGCCGTACGGGTAACGTACGGCGCCCGTGTGGCGTTCCGGCGAGCGGTGCCGGACGCCCTGGGTCACATTCCGGCGATCAGCTTCTCCACCCGGTCGTCCACCGAACGGAACGGGTCCTTGCACAACACGGTGCGCTGCGCCTGGTCGTTCAGCTTCAGATGGACCCAGTCGACGGTGAAGTCCCGGCGCTGTTCCTGCGCCCGCCGGATGAAGTCGCCGCGCAGCCGGGCCCGAGTGGTCTGCGGCGGAACCGACTTGCCCTCGAAGATCTTCAAGTCGTTGCAGATCCGGGTGGCTTGGCCCTTCTTCTCCAGCAGGTAGTAGAGACCGCGGCGGCGGTGGATGTCGTGGTAGGCGAGGTCTATCTGGGCGACCCGCGGGTGCGACATGGTCATGTTGTGCTTGGCCCGGTACCGCTCGATGAGCTTGTACTTCATGACCCAGTCGATCTCGGTGTCGATCCGGTCGAGGTCCTCGCTCTCGATCGCCTCCAGCGTGCGGCCCCACAGCTCCAGCACCCGCTCCACCGTACCGGTGCGGATGCCGCGCCGCTCGCAGAAGTCGAGGGCCTTCTCGTAGTACTCCCGCTGCACCTCGAGCGCCGACGCCTCCCGGCCGCTGGCCAGGCGCACCTTGCGGCGGCCGGTGATGTCGTGGCTGACCTCGCGGATCGCCCGGATCGGGTTCTCCAGGGTCAGGTCCCGCATCACGGTGCCCGCCTCGATCATGCGCAGCACCAGGTCGGTGGCGCCGACCTTCAGCAGCATCGTCGTCTCGGACATGTTGGAGTCGCCCACGATCACGTGCAGGCGGCGGTAGCGCTCGGCGTCCGCGTGCGGCTCGTCGCGCGTGTTGATGATCGGCCGGGAGCGGGTCGTCGCCGAGGAGACGCCCTCCCAGATGTGCTCGGCCCGCTGGCTGACGCAGTACACCGCACCGCGCGGCGTCTGCAGCACCTTGCCGGCGCCGCACAGCAGCTGCCGGGTGACGAGGAACGGGATGAGGATGTCCGCGAGCCGCGAGAACTCCCCGTGCCGGGCCACCAGATAGTTCTCGTGGCAGCCGTAGGAGTTGCCCGCCGAGTCGGTGTTGTTCTTGAAGAGGTAGACGTCGCCCGCGATTCCCTCCTCGTGCAGGCGTCGTTCCGCGTCCACCAGGAGACCTTCGAGAATACGCTCGCCGGCCTTGTCGTGAGTGACGAGTTCGATCACGTTGTCACATTCGGGTGTCGCGTATTCCGGGTGGGAGCCCACGTCGAGATAGAGGCGGGCACCGTTCCGCAGAAACACATTGCTGCTGCGGCCCCATGACACGACACGGCGGAAGAGGTACCGCGCCACCTCGTCAGGCGACAGACGGCGCTGTCCCCTGAACGTGCACGTGACGCCGTACTCGTTCTCCAGCCCGAAAATGCGGCGGTCCATGACTGAACATTACGCCCGATCCCCCGAACTGAAACGGGGTTCGGCAGCACGATTCGGATCATTTTCCGATGAAGACGCAACGACCGCGGTGCGCGCGGGAGCTGCGAGGACCCGCCCCGTGGCGACCAGGACCAGCAGCGACACCCCGCCGGCGGCGCCCGGCACCGCGAAGCCCCACAGCGCTCCGCCCCACTCGACGACCGGTCCGGCCAGCCCGGTTCCGACCGAGGCGCCCACCGTGAACGTGGTCACCAGCCAGGAGAACGCCTCGGTGACCGTGCCGGCCGGGGCGTGCCGGTCGACGATGACGAACGCGCAGGCGATGGCGGGGGCCAGGAACACTCCGGACAGCGCCGCCAGCGCCGTCATCGGGACCGGGCCCGGCGTCAGCGTGAGCGGCAGGTAACAGACCGCCAGGAGAGCCACCAGCACCCGCAGTCGCCGCTCGGGGGCGCCGGCCCACTGCCGCGCCCCGTAGACGGCGCCGCCGGCCAGCGCGCCCAGGCCCAGGGCGGCCATCAGCCAGCCGTAGACCGCGTCACCGCCGTGGCCGTCGGCGTACGACATCGCGGCGACCGTGATGGAGCCGAGCGCCACGCCGACGAAGAGGAACGCGGCGAGCAGGGCGAGCAGCCCCGGTGAGCGCAGGGCGCCCAGCCAGTGGGCCTCCCGCGGAGCGGAGCGCCACGCGCGCGACGGCGGCGACACCACCACCGACAGCGCCCCGAGGAGGCCGATCACGTTCAGCACGAGCAGCGCGGCGCGGGCCGACCACAGGGAGGTGCACAGGGTGACCAGGAGCGGTCCGACGGTGAACATCACCTCCTGGGCCACGGCGTCCATCGCGTACGCGGTGTGCACCTGGTCCTCCTTGCGCAGCACGGACGGCCACAGGGCGCGCAGGCCGCCCTCCAGGGGCGGGGTGAACAGACCGGACGCGGCGACCGCGGCGTAGGCGACGGGCGCCGGATCGGTGCCCGCGAAGGCGAAGAGGGCCATGGCCAGGGCCGACAGCGCGGCCGCGGGAAGCTGGACCCGGGGCTGGCCGTGGAGGTCCACCAGGCGGCCCAACAGGGGCTGACCGACGGCGTTGGCGACGCCGTACACGGCGGCCAGGGCCCCCGCGAGGCTGTAGGAGCCGCCCTCGGCGCGGACGAACAGCACGATGGCGATCGCGGCGGTGGCGTTCGGCAGCCGCCCCACCAGCGTGCCGGTCAGCAGCCGGGCGGCGTGCCTCGTCCTGAGGATCTCCAGGTATCCCGCGGTCATGATCCCCGCCCTCCCGCTGAAGTTTTACGTATAACGTCGTCCGTCATACGTACCATGTGCGCTGTTCGCACGTCCAGGCGGAGCCCGGGCGCGATCCCTACCGAGGAGCACCCGACGGTGGCACGAGCCAGCACCCGCCCCACGAGCCGCGACGTCGCCGAGGCCGCCGGGGTCTCGCAGGCCGCCGTCTCCCTCGTGCTGGGCGAGAAGTGGCGCGGCCGGGTCTCCGCGGCCACCGCCGAACGGGTCCGCGAGGCCGCCCGCACGCTCGGCTACCGGCCCAACCTGGCCGCCCGCAACCTGCGCCTCGGCCGCACCCGCACGGTCCTGCTCGTCGTCCCCGCCCTCACCACCGAGTTCTTCGCCGGGGTCTACACCGGGGCCGCCCGGGTCGCCGCCGCCCACGGCTTCGGCGTCGTCCTCTACCCCTCCCCCGAGGGCATCGGCCCCGCCCGCGACCCGTTCGCCTCGGCGCAGGCCGCCCTCGACGGCGTGCTCGCCTCCTCCATGGCCGCCGACGCCCTGTCCGCCATCCGCGGGGACCAGCTTCCCCTGGTGATGCTCGACAGCGACCCGGACGGCAGTCTGGGCGCGGCCACCGTCAACCTCGACATCACCGACGGCGTGCGCCAGGTCGCCGAGCACCTGCTGGGGCTCGGCCACCGCCGCTTCCTGCACCTGGCGGCCGACGTCGCCTCGTGGACCTTCGAGATCCGCGCCCGGGAGCTGGCCGCGCGGGTGGGCGCCGTCCCCGGCACCACCGTGCGCACGGCACCCGCGCCGATCTCCATCGAGGGGGCCCGGGCCGCCGCCGAGGCCGCGCTGGCCGCGCCGGGGGCGCGTCCCACCGCGGTCGTCTGCGACGACGACAAGCTCGCCGCCGGTGTCTACAAGGCGGCCCGCCGGCTGGGCCTGCGCATCCCCGACGACCTCTCCGTCACCGGCCTCGACGACCTCGCCCTGGCCACCGCCATCGACCCCGAGCTGACCACCGTGCGCCTGGACGCCGAGCTGTTCGGCGAACGCGGCATGCAGGCCCTGCTGGCCGTCCTGGAGGGCCGCACGCCCGCTCGTGGGGACATCCCCGTGGAGCTGGTCGTACGGGGCTCCACGGCGCCGCCTGGGGCCCCCTGAGACGCCGAGTGCCCCGGCCTCCACGGACCGGGGCACTTCGCGCGGTGAGAAGACGGGGTGTACCTGTGCGGGCTACTCCCCCTCGGGGTCCTCGGCGGACTCGCTCTCCGTCTGGGTGGTGGTGCCCTCCGCCAGCAGCCGGGAGAGCTGGCCGCCGGTGATCCGCTTGAACTTCCGCTTCTGCGGACGCGTGCGGTCCAGCACCGCGACCTCCAGGCGCTCGGCGGGGATCTCCCGCTGCGAGCCGTTCGACTCGCGGGACAGCGCCTGGACCGCCAGCTTCAGCGCCTCCGACAGCGTCATGCCGTCCTGGTGGCGCTGGTCCAGGAAACTGCTGATCAGCTCCGCGTTGCCGCCGACCGCGACCGAGCCGTGCTCGTCCACGATCGAGCCGTCGTGCGGCAGCCGGTAGATCTGGTCGCCCTCCGGCGTCTCGCCCACCTCGGCGACGACCAGCTCCACCTCGTACGGCTTCTCGCCCGCGCTGGAGAAGATCGTGCCCAGCGTCTGCGCGTACACGTTCGCCAGGCCGCGCGCGGTCACGTCGCCCCGGTCGTAGGTGTAGCCCCGCAGGTCGGCGTAGCGGACGCCGCCGATGCGCAGGTTCTCGTACTCGTTGTACTTGCCGGCCGCGGCGAAGCCGATCCGGTCGTAGATCTCGCTGAACTTGTGCAGGGCGCGGGACGGGTTCTCACCGACGAACACGATGCCGTCGGCGTACTGCAGGACGACCAGGCTGCGACCGCGGGCGATGCCCTTGCGGGCGTACTCGGCCCGGTCGGCCATGGCCTGCTGGGGTGAGACATAGAACGGCGTCGACACCGGTTATCCGTCCCTTTCTGTGGAAGTCACTGGATCACCTGACAACAAAGCGCCCGCGGTCAGAGCAGGGAGGCCCGCGGGCCGTCCGGCTGCTCGAGACGCCGCTCCAGCACGGAGCGGGCGATCCGCGAGGACTCGTCCTCGGTGAGCCGGCGGTAGCCGTCCTCGGTGATCACGGTGACGATCGGGTAGATCCGGCGGGCGACATCGGGACCGCCGGTCGCCGAGTCGTCGTCTGCCGCGTCGTACAGGGCCTGCACCACGAGGGTGGTGGCCTCGTCCTCGGTCAGGTCGTCGCGGAAGAGCTTCTTCATGGCGCCGCGCGCGAAGATCGAGCCGGAGCCGGTGGCCGCGTAGCCCTGCTCCTCGGAACGGCCGCCCGTCACGTCGTAGGAGAAGATGCGGCCCTTGGCGCGGTCCAGGTCGTAGCCCGCGAAGAGCGGTACGACGGCCAGGCCCTGCATGGCCATGCCCAGGTTGGAGCGGATCATCGTCGAGAGCCGGTTCGCCTTGCCCTCCAGGGAGAGCTGCACCCCCTCGACCTTCTCGAAGTGCTCCAGTTCGAGCTGGAACAGCTTCACCATCTCGACGGCCAGTCCGGCGGTGCCGGCGATGCCGACCGCCGAGTACTCGTCCGCCGGGAACACCTTCTCGATGTCCCGCTGGGCGATGACGTTGCCCATCGTCGCCCGCCGGTCGCCGGCGAGCACGACACCGCCGGGGAAGGAGACGGCGACGATGGTCGTGCCGTGCGGCGCCTCCACCACTCCCTGGGTGGGCGGCAGCTGCCGGTTGCCGGGCAGCAGCTCGGGCTGGTGCTCCGAGAGGAAGTCCATGAACGAGGAGGATCCAGGCGTCAGGAAGGCTGCCGGCAGACGCCCGGTGCTACGAGTGTTGGCTTCCACGCGTTTCCTTCCAAGTAGTCAACAGGCCGAGGCCGGAATTGCAGTTGAAGCACAGTACGCCACGGACCCTACCCGCCGACGGGCGGTGATCCACATGCGGCGGCGGAAGCGGAGACGGTCACGACGGCGCGGCACCGGTCGCGCACGGCGGGACACCCCGCCACCCGCTCCCGGCACCGCGCCGGTGTACTGCTTCCGGGCGTTCCCTCGCCCTCTCCGGCCTTCGTTTCAAAGGCGGATGAGGGAGGCTGCCTTTACTGGCCACCCTTCTGAACGAAGGACCTCACGAAATCCTCGGCGTTCTCCTCGAGCACGTCGTCGATCTCGTCGAGGACGGAGTCGACGTCGTCGCTGAGCTTCTCGTGCCGCTCCTTGAGGTCCTCGGAAGCCTGCGACTCCGCCGCCTGCTCCTCGACCTCCTCGCTGGACCGGGTGGCCTTCTGCTGTCCGCCGCCGGTGTCCTTGGTCGCCATAACCCTCACCCCGCTCGGTTCGCCCGACACAGTTGCTCGGTCAAGATCAGACCCTACTCGCCGGGTCCTACGATGGCCCCGCAGTTTCTGCAACGTACGGGGCCCACCTCGATGATTCCCTGAGCCGGTGGTTTCCACCCCGCCCGGCCGGCTCCCCCCGGGTACCCGCTCAGCCGCCGGAGAGCACCTTGACCAGGTCCTCGGCCGTGCGACAGCGGTCCAGGAGCTCCTTGACGTGATTACGCGTTCCGCGAAGCGGTTCCAGGGTTGGGACGCGCTGCAGGGAGTCCCGGCCCGGGAGGTCGAAGATCACGGAGTCCCAGGACGCCGCGGCCACGTCGTCGGCGTACTGCTCCAGGCAGCGCCCGCGGAAGTACGCGCGGGTGTCCTCCGGCGGCTTCAGCATGGCCCGGGAGACCTCCGCCTCGTCCAGCAGCCGCTTCATCCGGCCGCGGGCCACCAGACGGTTGTACAGGCCCTTCTCGGGGCGCACGTCGGCGTACTGGAGGTCGACCAGGTGCAGCCTGGCCGCGTCCCAGTCCAGGTTGTCGCGGCGCCGGTAGCCCTCCATCAGCTCCCGCTTGGCCACCCAGTCCAGCTCGCCGGCGAGGCTCATGGGGTCGCGCTCGAGCCGGTTGAGGGTGTCCTCCCAGCGGGCGAGGACGTCCTTGGTCTGCTCGTCGGCGTCGGCCCCGAACCGCTCCTCCACGTACTTGCGGGACAGCTCGAAGTACTCCATCTGGAGCTGCACCGCGGTGAGTGTCCGGCCGCTGCGCAGGGTGATCAGCCGCTTGAGGGACGGGTCGTGCGAGACCTGGTGGAGGGTCCGTACCGGCTGGTCGACGGCCAGGTCGACGGCGATGAAGCCGTCCTCGATCATGGACAGGACCAGGGCCGTGGTGCCCAGCTTCAGGTAGGTCGAGATCTCGGACAGGTTCGCGTCGCCGATGATCACGTGGAGGCGGCGGTACTTCTCCGCGTCGGCGTGCGGCTCGTCACGCGTGTTGATGATCGGGCGCTTGAGGGTGGTCTCCAGGCCCACCTCGACCTCGAAGTAGTCCGCGCGCTGGCTGAGCTGGAAGCCGTGCTCGTGCCCGTCCTGGCCGATGCCGACGCGGCCCGCGCCGGCGAAGACCTGCCGGGACACGAAGAAGGGCGTCAGGTGGCGCACGATGTCCGAGAACGGGGTCTCCCGTTTCATCAGGTAGTTCTCGTGCGTGCCGTAGGAGGCGCCCTTGTTGTCGGTGTTGTTCTTGTAGAGGTGGATCGGCTGGGCGCCGGGGAGCTGAGCGGCCCGTTCGGCGGCCTCGGCCATGATCCGTTCGCCGGCCTTGTCCCACAGGACGGCGTCGCGCGGGTTGGTGACCTCGGGCGCGCTGTACTCGGGGTGGGCGTGGTCGACGTAGAGCCGGGCGCCGTTGGTGAGGATCACATTGGCCAGGCCGATGTCCTCGTCGGTGAGCTGGCTGGAGTCGGCGGCCTCGCGGGCGAGGTCGAAGCCCCGCGCGTCGCGCAGCGGATTCTCCTCCTCGAAGTCCCAGCGGGCCCGGCGGGCCCGGTGCATCGCCGCCGCGTAGGCGTTGACGATCTGGGACGAGGTGAGCATGGCATTGGCGTTCGGGTGGCCGGGGACGGAGATTCCGTACTCCGTCTCGATGCCCATTACTCGCCGTACGGTCATGCGGCCCTCCTTGCCCGGCGGAGCCCTCGGTCGTGGGCCTCGCTCAGATACCGCCGGCGCTCTGTTGCGAATGCGGTGCCCGTCCCCGCACTGCGCGACTCGGCGGTATGGAAGAGCCTAGAACGCCTTTGCGCTGGTGGGGAGATCATTTGCGTCATTGCCTGCTCCAGCCGTGGCCTGAAAAACAGGCGGCTGCGGGTACCCGGCGAGGGCACCCGCAGCCGCCCCGCGTTTTACAGGTACTGTCCGGTGTTCGCCACCGTGTCGATGGAGCGCCCGGTGTCCGCGCCCTGCTTTCCGGTGATGAGGGTGCGGATGTAAACGATCCGCTCGCCCTTCTTGCCGGAGATCCGGGCCCAGTCGTCCGGGTTGGTGGTGTTCGGCAGGTCCTCGTTCTCCTTGAACTCGTCCACGCACGCCTGGAGGAGGTGGGAGACCCGCAGGCCCTTCTGCTGGTGCTCGAGGAAGTCCTTGATCGCCATCTTCTTGGCCCGGCCCACGATGTTCTCGATCATGGCGCCGGAGTTGAAGTCCTTGAAGTAGAGGACTTCCTTGTCGCCATTGGCGTAGGTGACCTCCAGGAAGCGGTTCTCCTCGGATTCGGCGTACATGTGTTCCACGGCCGTCTGGATCATGGCCTGGACGCACGCCCCCCGGTCGCCGCCGTGCTCGCCGAGGTCCTCGGCGTGCAGCGGGAGGCGCTCGGTGAGGTACTTCCCGAAGATGTCCTTGGCCGCCTCGGCGTCCGGACGCTCGATCTTGATCTTGACGTCGAGCCGGCCGGGCCGCAGGATCGCGGGGTCGATCATGTCCTCGCGGTTGGAGGCGCCGATCACCACCACGTTCTGCAGGCCCTCCACACCGTCGATCTCGGCGAGCAGCTGGGGGACGATGGTGTTCTCCACGTCCGAGCTGACGCCCGAGCCCCGGGTGCGGAAGAGGGACTCCATCTCGTCGAAGAAGACGATGACGGGGGTGCCCTCGCTGGCCTTCTCCCGGGCCCGCTGGAAGACCAGGCGGATCTGCCGCTCGGTCTCACCGACGTACTTGTTGAGCAGCTCGGGGCCCTTGATGTTGAGGAAGAAGCTCTTGCCCGCGGCCTGGCCGGTCACCTCGGCGACCTTCTTGGCCAGCGAGTTGGCCACCGCCTTGGCGATGAGCGTCTTGCCGCATCCGGGGGGCCCGTAGAGCAGGACGCCCTTCGGCGGCCGCAGTTCGTGCTCCTTGAACAGGTCCGGGTAGAGGTACGGGAGCTCGACCGCGTCGCGGATGGCCTCGATCTGGTTGCCGAGGCCGCCGATCTGCTCGTAGCCGATGTCGGGGACCTCTTCGAGGACGAGTTCCTCGACCTCGCTCTTGGGCACGACCTCGTAGACGTAGCCGGAGCGGGGTTCGAGCAGCAGGGCGTCGCCGGGGCGGATGGTGACGTCCAGCAGCGGCTCGGCGAGCCGCACCACCCGCTCCTCGTCGGTGTGCCCGAGCACCAGGGCGCGCTCGCCGTCCTCCAGGATCTCCTTGAGGGTGACGATGTCCCCGACGCGCTCGAACTCCATGGCCTCGACCACGTTGAGCGCTTCGTTGAGCATCACTTCCTGGCCGCGCCGGAGCTCGTCCAGCTCGACGCTGGGGCTGACGTTCACGCGGAGCTTGCGGCCCCCGGTGAAGATGTCCGCCGTGCCGTCCTCGTTCGCCGCGAGGAAGACACCGAAGCCGGCCGGCGGCTGCGCGAGCCGGTCGACCTCCTCCTTGAGGGCCACGATCTGGTCGCGGGCCTCGCGGAGCGTATTGGCGAGTCGCTCGTTCTGCGCGGACACGCCGGCCAGATTGGTCTGCAGCTCGACGATCCGCTCTTCGAGAATCCTCGTGTGTCGCGGAGAGTCGGCGAGCTTGCGTCGCAGGACGGCGATCTCCTGCTCAAGATAGGCGATCTGCCCGGCCGGGTCGTCGGACCCGCGTCCCGGGCGGATGCCGCGGTTCATGTCGTCGTCGTGGGCTGCCACGGTCCTCACCTCCTCCAAGGGGAGCTGGACGCTTCCAGACCCTACCTGGGTGGGTGTCGATTGAAACCCCTAGATCACAAAGACGGTCGGGGTGTGTCCGATCTTCACCCTTGCGCTCTCCCTCACGCCAGGGGAATACCCACCGAACGCGATTGGAAAGCGACCAGAGGTAGGGTCGAACCGTTCAACACCCGCCAGAGCTGGCCGGATTCCCGTGCGGCTCGGCACAGAAAACGGCAGGAGAGATGACCGTGCAGCAGGAGGCCGGAGTCGACGGCGAGGCTCTGGAGGTCTGGATCGACCAGGATCTCTGTACCGGCGACGGCATCTGCGCGCAGTACGCGCCCGAGGTGTTCGAGCTGGACATCGACGGTCTGGCCTATGTGAAGAGCGGCGCCGACGAGCTGCTCCAGGCCCCCGGCGCCACAACGCCCGTACCGCTGCCGCTCCTCACGGACGTGATCGACTCGGCCAGGGAGTGTCCCGGCGAGTGCATCCACGTGCGTCGGGTTTCGGACAGGGTCGAAGTCTACGGTCCGGACGCACAGTGACCTGATCTTTACGGTGCGTCACCGCTGTCTGGTTGGTCACACGCCGCGGTGGCGGCCGTCAGACGCTGCGGGCCTCCGCGGGTGACGAGCGGACGAACGCTCCGTTCTTCCAGTGCCACTTGACCCGCTCCTCCGTGTCCGGGCAGCAGGTGGGCACGTCGACGGACGAGTAGCCGAGCAGGGTCGCGGTGACCGCGCCCTCGCCGACGGCGAAGTCCTCGACCGTGTGGCGGTCCTCGGGGTCGACCAGGGTGGCCACCACGCGCACGCGTGCCCCGTCCGCGCCGCGGGTGAGGACGTAGACGCCGTCGGGCGGGGTGCTGATGCCGGCGTCGCAGTGCACCACGGCGACCGTCTCCGCCCGGCCGTCGCCGTCGAGGTCCCCGGACGCCTTGCGCTCCACCACGGCCTCTACGGGGCCGCATTCGAGGGGGAAGGCCACTCCGTCGGTGGCGGGCGCGGCGGCCGCGGGGGCGGACTGGGTGCGCGGGCCCGGTCTCTGGGCGGCGGTGGCGGCGTCCGGCTGCAGGACCGAGGAGAGGGCCACGACACCGGCGAGCGCGGTGGCGGTGGCCAGCCAGTGGATCGGGCGGGTGCGCGTGTGTGCCAGTTCCGGGACCGCGGATTGCTGCACTAGGAGTGTCTCCTGTGGGGCTGTGCCGGTGGGGTGGCCAGCATGGTGCCACACGTCACAGGGCAGGGGAACGGCGGGGGTGGAACCTGGAGGCGGCCGTCGGCGGCCGGGTGCTCGCGGGTGTGTCAACGTCACGGCGCCGTGGCCGAGTTCCGCGCGCGGGGCGGGAACTCGGCCACGGCGCCGTGACGTTGTGCGCGCACGGGACCGCCTCAGCGGCCGGCGCCTCCGTCGGCGTTGGGACCCGCGTAGTCCTCGCCGTAGGCGCCCTTGGCGGGGCGGCGGCGGCGCATCGGCGGCTCCACCCCGTCCGCGAGGCGGCGGGCGGTGAGGAGGAAGCCGGTGTGGCCGATCATCCGGTGGTCCGGGCGGACCGCCAGGCCCTCGATGTGCCAGTTGCGGATCATCGTCTCCCACGCGGTCGGCTCGTTGAAGCAGCCGATCTCGCGGATGGACTCGACGGTCCGCGCGAGCTGGGTGGTGGTCGCCACGTAGCAGCACAGGATGCCGCCGGGGACCAGTGCCTTGGAGACGGCCTCCAGGCACTCCCACGGGGCGAGCATGTCGAGGATGACGCGGTCGACGTCGGTGTCGCTCAGGTTGTCCTGGAGATCGCCGACGGTGAGCTGCCAGGCGGGGTGCGGGCCGCCGAAGTAGCGCTCCACGTTCTGCCGGGCGATCTCGGCGAAGTCCTCGCGGCGCTCGTAGGAGTGCAGCATGCCCTGGTCACCGATGGCCCGCAGCAGGAAGCTGCTGAGCGAGCCGGAGCCGACGCCGGCCTCCACGACGCGGGCGCCGGGGAAGATGTCGGCGAAGGCGAGGATCTGCCCCGCGTCCTTCGGGTAGACGACGGCTGCCCCGCGGGGCATGGACAGGACGTAGTCGGGGAGCAGGGGGCGCAGCGCGAGATAGGCGACGTTCCCCGTCGTACGGACAACGCTGCCCTCGGGAGCGCCGATCAGCTCGTCGTGCGGGAAGGAACCCTTGTGGGTGTGGAAGTTCTTCCCGGCCTCGAGCGTGAACGTGTAGTGGCGGCCCTTGGGGTCGGTCAGCTGTACCTGGTCCCCGACCTTGAAGGGCCCGCGGCGGCGGGCGGCACCGGTCGGTTCGGACATGTGAACAGACTACCGGGGTTTGCCGGAGCCGCGGACCACCGCTCCTGGCGGGCGGTGCTCAGCTCGGCCTCGCCATCGCCCTGACGAAGGCGCGCTCGACGTCGGCGGCGGACAGGACGCCGTAGATCTCACCGGTCTCCTCGACCACCAGGTACTCGGTGGCGGGGTGGGCGCGCAGGGCCTCCAGCAGGTCCTCGCCGGCCAGCTCGGCCGAGACGCGCATCCCGTCGGTCAGCTCCTGGGCGAGGCCGCTCACGGCGACCCAGGGGCGGCGGTGCTCCGGGACGCCGACGATGGCGGCCTCACGGACCAGGGCGACCGGGGTGCCCTCGGTGTCGACGACGACCAGGGCGCGGGCCCCGGCGTCGTTGGCGCGGCGCAGCGCCTCCGAGAGGGGGGTGTCCGCCCGGACCGGCACCGCGCGGCGGGTGAGCGCGCGGGCGCGCAGTTCCGGCAGGTGCTCGCGCAGGCGGGCGACGCGCAGGCTGTTCCCGGCGCCGGTCCAGATGATCGCGGCGAGGATCGCGGCGAGCAGCGCGTCGAGGACCGTGTCCATGCCGACGTTGTCCTCGGCGTCGGAGCCGAGGACGCCGGACTGGGTGAGCAGCGGCAGGCCGATCAGGACGGAGACGGCGAGGGCGCGGCCGATCCAGGCGGCGGCGATGGTGCCGCTCATGGGCTTGCCGGTGATCTTCCAGACCACGGCGCGCAGCATCCGGCCGCCGTCCAGCGGCAGGCCCGGCAGGAGGTTGAACACGGCCACGATCAGGTTGGAGATCATCAGGCCGGCCAGCAGGACACCGGGGACCGTGCCGGGCTCGACGGCCAGCATGGCCAGGTAGAAGACGCCGGCGAGGACGAGGGAGAGGAGCGGGCCGACGAAAGCGAGCACGAACTCCCGGCCCGGCGTCTCGGCCTCCTTCTCGATCTCGGAGACACCGCCGAAGAACTGCAGCTGGATCCGGCGGACCGGGAGCTTGAAACGGAGTGCGGCGATCGTGTGCGCCAGCTCGTGGACGAGCACGGAGGCGTAGAAGGCGACCGCGAAGAAGAGCGAGACCAGGTAGCGCGCGGCCCCCAGCTCGGGCAGCACGCGGTCCAGCTGGCCGCCGAAGACCCAGGTGATCAGGATCGCCACGAGGAACCAGCTGGGCGCCACGTAGACCGGCACGCCGAACGGCCGCCCCATCAGCAGACCGCCGCCGGGCTCGGGCCGGTGCGGGGAGCCGTGGGCACCGGAGCGGGCGTGGGCGCGCTCGTGGTCGTCGGCCGGCGCGGAGGCCGGTGCTGGGGCTGGGGTCTTGTCCAGGCGGGTCCCGCCGTCGTCACGGCGACCGGCGTCACCGGCCCGGCCCGCGGGGCCGTCCTGGTCCGTCCGGGGCCCGGACGGGTCGGACGGGGCCGTGGCGGGGCCCGGTGCCGTGTGGGCTCGGGGGGGTTCCTCCGTGCCGGGGGCGGCCGGGTCCGGGGCGGGGGCCGCGTCGGCGCCGGGAGGCGGGTCCGCCGGTCCGGGGTGCCGTTCGTCACCGTCGGCGGCGGCAGCGGGGCGGCGTTCCGCGGCGTGGTCCCCGGGGGCGGGGGCGGCGGCATCCTCGGCGGGTCCGGGCGCGGGTCCGGGTCCGGGTCCGGGCGCGGGCTGCTCGGCCGGGGATTCCGCCGGTGCGCGGGCGGGCTCGCCGGAGGGACCGCGGGTGCCGGCCGGGGCCGGTTCCGCCGGGTCGGGGGTGGGGTGGAGGGCCGGTGACGCGTGATCGGTCGAGTTGCCGTCGCCCGACCGCGGCCGCCCGCTCCCGCCGCTCTCGTCCACGATGTCCCCTCGTTCGAAGCGTGTCCCGCACCTGCCGGGCGGAAGGTCTCTGGTCGATGGTATGCGGCCGTCGGGACGCGTTCCGCCTCGGCACCCCTCTGCTTCCCCGGTCGCCGGGGGTGAACACGACCGCGACCGGGTCACTGTCAGTGGCGGGCCGTAAGGTCTGTGGGCATGGAGACGAGCACCGAGGGCGGCACGGGAGCCCACAGCGACGGTACGGCGGAGGCCGGGACCGGCACGGCCGTGGCGACGGCGGCCGCCGCGGAGATCCCCGCGCCGCGCGCCGTGGCCCCCGCCTCCCTCTCCCCGTCGCGGGCCGGTGACTTCATGCAGTGCCCGCTGCTGTACCGGTTCCGGGTGATCGACCGGCTGCCGGAGAAGCCCAGCGAGGCGGCGACCCGGGGCACGCTGGTGCACGCAGTGCTGGAACGCCTGTTCGACGTGCCCGCCGGGGAGCGCACGGCGCCGCGTGCCAAGGCGCTGCTCCTGGGTCAGTGGGACCGGCTGCGCGAGTCCCGGCCGGAGCTGGCCGAGCTGTTCGCCGACGACCCGGAGGGCGAGCGGCTGGCCCGCTGGCTCGGCGAGGCGGAGCGGCTGGTGGAGCGCTGGTTCACGCTGGAGGACCCGAGCCGGCTGGAGCCGGCCGAGCGGGAGCTGTTCGTCGAGGCGGAGCTGGAGTCGGGCCTGCGGCTGCGCGGGATCATCGACCGGGTCGACGTGGCGCCCACCGGCGAGGTGCGGATCGTCGACTACAAGACGGGCAAGGCGCCCCGGCCGGAGTACGCCGAGGACGCGCTGTTCCAGATGAAGTTCTACGCGCTGGTCGTGTGGCGGCTGAAGAACGTCGTCCCGCGCCGGCTCCAGCTGGTCTACCTCGGCAGCGGCGACGTGCTGACGTACGACCCGGTCGTGGCGGACCTGGAGCGGGTGGAGCGCAAGCTGCTCGCGCTGTGGGAGGCCATCCGGCTGGCCACCGAGACCGGTGACTGGCGGCCGCGCCGGACCAAGCTGTGCGGCTGGTGCGACCACCAGGCGCACTGCCCGGAGTTCGGCGGCACTCCCCCGCCGTACCCGCTCCCCGTGGTTACGTCCGAGCAGGGCAGAATGGGGCCGGACTAGCGAAGGAGACTCACGTGGCCATCCGTGTCCTACTGGTCGACGACCAGCCGCTGCTGCGCACGGGCTTCCGGATGATCCTGGAGGCCGAGCAGGACATCGCGGTCGTCGGCGAGGCCGGGGACGGCCTCCAGGCCCTCGACCAGGTGCGGGCCCTGCAGCCCGATGTGGTCCTGATGGACATCCGCATGCCGCGGATGGACGGTGTGGAGGCCACCCGCCAGATCACCGGCCCGGGACGGGACGGCCCGGCCAAGGTGCTGGTGCTGACCACCTTCGACCTGGACGAGTACGTGGTGGAGGCGCTGCGGGCCGGAGCCAGCGGCTTCCTGCTGAAGGACGCGCCCGCCCATGAACTGGTGCAGGCGATCCGGGTGGTGGCCGCCGGTGAGGCCATGCTCGCGCCGAGCATCACGCGCCGGCTGCTGGACAAGTACGCCACGCACCTGCCGTCCGGGGACGAGCCCGTGCCGGACGCGCTGAACACCCTCACCGACCGCGAGGTGGAGGTGCTGAAGCTGGTGGCGCGGGGCCTGTCGAACGCCGAGATCGCCGCGGACCTGTTCGTCAGCGAGACGACGGTGAAGACGCACGTCGGGCACGTCCTGACCAAGCTGGGGCTGCGCGACCGGGTGCAGGCCGCGGTGTACGCGTACGAGAGCGGGCTGGTGCGCCCCGGCGCCCAGTAGGACGCGGCGGACACGACGAGGGGCGGCCCCTCCTCCCGGAGGAGGGGCCGCCCCTCGCGTGGTCCCGCCGGCTCAGCTCTTGCTGAGCTCCCAGAACCGGAACACCGTCGAGGCGTCCAGGCAGTACTCCAGGCCGTACACGCCGTCGCGGACGACGGCGTACTGCTTGGCCTGCCAGACGGGCAGGACGGGCAGTTCGTCGGCGACGATGTCCTGCAGCACGCCGTAGTCCTTGTCGGTGGCCGCGCGGTCCGACTGGGCGGCCGTGCGCGGGATCAGCGTGCCGGTGATGGTGTCGTTGGCGTAGTTGTTGCCGAGCACGTTGCCCTTGCCGAAGAACGGCGCGGTGAAGTTGTCGGCGTCGGGGTAGTCGGGCACCCAGCCCTTGACGTAGACGCCGTACTTGCCGGCCTCGATGTCCTTCTCGTACTGGTCGAAGGGCACCGACTTGACCTTGGCCTGGAAAAGGCCGCTGGCGTTGAGCTGGCCGGCGATGGCCTGCAGCTCCTCGTCGGTGGCCGGGCCGTAGCGGGACGGCGTGGACCAGAGGGTCAGCTTCACCTTGCCGGTGATGTTGTCGGCGCTCAGGGCGGCGGCGGCCTTGGCCTTGGAGGGGCTGGCGCCGTAGGTGTCGAAGAAGGCCGTGTTGTGGCCGCCGATACCGGCCGGGATGATCGAGTAGAGCGGCGTGGCGGTGCCCTGGTAGACGTCCTCGATGAGGGCGTCCCGGTCGATCAGATGGGCGATCGCCTTGCGGACCGAGAGCTTGCCGGCCACCGGGTCGTCCATGTTGAAGACCAGGTGCTGGACCTCGGCGCTGGTGCCCTCGATGACCTCGACGCCGGCGTCGGAGTCGGCCTTCTCGATGTCGGCGATGTCGGCGGCGCTCAGGCCTCGGTAGGCGATGTCGATCTCGTCGTCGAGCAGGGCCTGCTTCAGCGCGGTGCGGTCGCCGTGGAAGAACTTGATGGTGACGCCGGAGTTCGCGGGCTCGGCGTTGCCCTGGTAGTGCTCGTTGACCGAGAAGACGGCCCGGTCCTCGTCGAAGGAGTCGAGCTTGTAGGGGCCGGAGCCGACCGCCTGGCCGTCCTCGCGGAGCTTGCTGCCGTCGTACTCGCGGTGGTTGACGATGGAGCCGGCACCGGAGGCGATCTTGCTGGGGAAGGTGGCGTCGGGGACCTTCAGCCTGAAGACGACGGTCTTGGCGTCCGGCGTCTCGACCGAGTCGAGCATGGGGAACATGATCGCCGGACCGTCCGGGTCGCCGATCTTCAGCAGGCGGTCGAAGGAGAACTTGACGTCCTCGGAGGTGAGCGGGTCACCGTTGCTGAACTTCAGCCCGTCCTTGAGCGTGCACTCGTACACCTTGGTCGCGGTGTCCGTGAAGGAGCACTGCTGCGCGGCCTCGGGCTCCGGCTCGGTGCCGCCCTTGGGGAAGCTGAGCAGGGACTGGAAGACGTTGTTGAACAACAGCCAGGATCCGGGGTCGTAACCGGAGGCGGGGTCCGTCGCCAGGACGTCGTCGGACATTCCCATGACGATGGAGGAGCCGCTCTCCCCCGCGCCACCGTTCTCCGTACCGCATCCGGTCAGCAGGCCGGAGGCCAGCCCCGCCACGAGGGGCAGGACGGGCCACTGCTTGCGCATGTTCACGTGCGTGTGCCTTACGTCGTTCTCGAAGTCCCGGGGTCCGTCCGTCGCCCGGGCACGGGTGAGGAGGTGTCAGCCGCTCACACCGCGGCCGAGCTCCCACAGCTGGAGGGTGGAAAGGGAGTTCAGCGCGTACGCGGCACCGGTGATGTCGTCCCGCGCGGCCACGTACTGCTTGCCCTGCCACAGGGGCAGCACCGGGACGTCCTGGGCGACGATGTCCTGGATCCGGGTCAGGCTGTCCGCGGCGCCGATACGGTCCGCCTCGCGGCGCGACTGCGGGATCAGGCTGTTGCGGATCTGGCTGTTGGCGTACGGCGAGCCGAGGAAGTTGTCCTTGTCGAGGAAGGGCGCGATGAAGTTGTCGGCGTCGGGGAAGTCCGGGAACCAGCCCATGCCGTAGACCTCGTAGGCGCCCTTCTGCCCGGCGGGACGGAAGGTCGACCAGGGGGTGCCCTGGATGTCGACGTCGAACAGGCCGCTGTCGTCGAGCTGCTTCTTCAGCAGCTCGAACTCCTGCTTGGTGGCCGAGCCGTAGTGGTCGGTCGTGTAGTGCAGCGTCAGCTTGACCGGGGTGGTGATGTCGGCCTCGGCGAGGAGGGCGCGGGCCTTGGCGACGCTCGGGTCGCCGTACTCGTTGAAGAACGCGTTGGAGTGCCCCGTGATGGTGGCCGGGACCAGCGAGTACAGCGGCTCCGCCTGGGAGCCGTAGACCTTGGAGACGAGCTCGCCGCGGTTGACGATCTGGGCCATGGCCTGGCGCACGGCCTTGCTGCGCACGGCCGGGGCGTCGGTGTTGAAGGCCAGGTAGCGGATCTCCAGGCCGGGCATGTCGACGAGGTCGACGCCCTCGGGGGCGTCGGTGCCCAGCCGCTGGATCTGCTGCGGCGTCATGGTGCGGCTCATCAGGTCGATGTCGCCCTTTTCGAGGGCCTCGCCCATGGCGTCGGCGTCCGCGAACGAGACGAGCTCGACCTTGTCGTTGTTCACCGTCAAGGCGCCCTTGTAGTCGGGGTTCTTGGTGAACACGGCCTTGACCAGCTCGCCGTTCTTCTCCTCGGCCTCCAGGGTGTACGGGCCGGACCCGTCCACGGCGAAGCCGTCGCGCAGCTTGTCCTTGGGGTAGTCGTCGGGGTTGACGATGCCGGCGACCGGGGTGGACAGCTTGTAGGGGAAGGTGGCGTCCGCGGTCTTGAGGTGGAAGATCACCTCGCGGTCGCCCTGCGTCTCGACGGTGTCGATGGTGGACAGCAGGGCGAAGACACCGCTGTCGGCCTTGAGGGAGCGGGCGCGGTCGATGGAGTACTTCACGTCGGCCGCGGTGACCGGGTCGCCGTTGGCGAAGGTCAGGTCGTCGCGCAGCCGGCAGGAGTAGCGCTCGTTGCCGGTGTCCGTGAAGCCGCAGCTCTCGGCGGCCTCGGGGACGGGCTCGCCCTCACCGCGCGGCTGGATCATCAGCGTCTGCACGGTCTGGCGCAGTACGTTCCAGGTGCCGACGTCGTAGGCGTAGGCCGGGTCGAGGGGGGCCGGGGCGTCCTTGGAGGCGATGAACCGGTCCGTGGTGCCGACGGCGATCGCGTCGCCGCCGCCGCCCCCGCTGTCGGACCCGCCGCAGGCGGCGAGCGCGGGCGCGAGCAGGCCGACCACGGCCGGCAGCACCAAAGTCTTGCGGTTCATGCTCGAGTTTCTCCAGAGCTGTCGAGTCCGTGTATCCGGCATGCAGGGGTGGCGCCGCGGAGCACGGGTTCAGGGGGTGATGTTCTCGCGATGAGATTAGTGCGCCCCCGCGACGGGGTTCGCGGGCACCGGAGCCGGACGGCCATCACGGAGCGAAACCGGGCGTGGACGCACCGAAAACCCGACAGCGGAAGGATTCGTGTCAGCGATCCACCAATCGGGACACAAGGTCACGGCCCAACCCGCAGGAAGCGGGCAACGATCCCACGAGGGACGACGCGCCCGGCCCCGTCGGCGTGGCGAACCTCACACGACCGAGCGGGGGCGGTGGCGCCGGAATTCGGCCACTCGAACGGCTTCAATTCCCTCGTGGGCGCGCGCGGTGAATTCCGGGCCAATCGGGGCTGCACAGCGGGTGAAGAGCTAGCGCATTTCCGTCATCAGGCCGCGCAGAAATGCGAGGTCCACCTGTTCCAGCGAGGACACCACGGTCCGCCGGGCGGCGGGGGCGATGGGCGCGACGGACGGCACCGCGACCACCCGGCAGCCGGCTGCCTCGGCCGCGGCGACCCCGGTCGCCGTGTCCTCGACGACCGCGCACCTGGCCGGATCCGCGCCCAGCCCGGCGGCGGCCAGAAGGTACGGGTCCGGGTGCGGCTTGGTGCGCGGCACCTCGTCACCGGCCACGGTGAGCGCGAAGTGCTGGGGGCCGAGGGAGGTGAGCACCCGGTCGATGATGCGCCGGTGGGAGGCCGAGACGAGGGCCGTGGGGATCTCGTGCGCGGCCAGCTCGGCCAGCAGCCGGGCGGCGCCGGGCATCACCGGCAGCGAGCGGTCGATCCGGTCCTCGAAGCCCTGGTTGAGCAGGACGGTCAATTCGGCGAGGGTGATGTCCGCGCCCGTGGCCTCGATGAGGAACCCCGCGCTGCGGCTCATGGGACCGCCGACCACGACATGGCGCCAGGAGTCGTCGAGGGTGTGCCCGAGGGCCGCGAAGACCTCGACCTCGACGTCCCACCAGAAGCCCTCGGTGTCCACCAGGGTCCCGTCCATGTCGAGGAGCACGGCCTGCAGGGCGGAGCCTTCGGCCGTGCGGGTGCCGAGCGCGGGGACGGTGGTCGTCATCCGGCGTACCTCCTTGAGGGACGAGCAGGCCGGTTCCCGTGCGGGAACCGGCCTGCGGTGGACCGACCAGTGTACGACGCACGCGGACGATCCGCCTCGTTCGGCCGTCCGGAGCGCGGGACGGCCGGTGCCGGCCGCCCCGCGGGACGTCAGCGTGCGTTGAAGTACTTGGCCTCGGGGTGGTGGATGACGATGGCGTCCGTCGACTGCTCGGGGTGCAGCTGGAACTCCTCCGAGAGGTGGACGCCGATGCGCTCCGGCCGGAGCAGCTCCGCGATCTTGGCGCGGTCCTCCAGGTCGGGGCAGGCGCCGTAGCCGAGGGAGAAGCGGGCGCCGCGGTACTTCAGCGCGAACATGTCCTCGATGTCGGCCGGGTCCTCCCCGGCGAAGCCCAGCTCGGAGCGGACCCGGGCGTGCCAGTACTCGGCCAGCGCCTCGGCCAGCTGCACGGACAGGCCGTGCAGTTCGAGGTAGTCGCGGTAGGCGTCGGAGGCGAAGAGCTTCGCGGTCTCCTCGCCGATCCTGGAGCCGACGGTGACCACCTGGAGGCCGACCACGTCCCGCTCCCCCGACTCCTCCGGGCGGAAGAAGTCGGCCAGGCACAGGCGGCGGCCGCGGCGCTGGCGCGGGAAGGTGAACCGGGTGCGCTCGTGGCCGGCGTCGTCGAGGATGATCAGGTCGTCGTCCTTGGAGACGCACGGGAAGTAGCCGTAGACGACGGCCGCCTCCAGCAGGTTCTCCGACTGGAGCTTGTCCAGCAGGCCGCGCAGCCGCGGCCTGCCCTCGGTCTCCACCAGCTCCTCGTACGTCGGTCCCTGGCCGGTGCGGGCCTGCTTCAGGCCCCACTGCCCCTTGAACAGGGCCCCCTCGTCCAGCCAGCTCGCGTACTCCTTGAGCTGGATGCCCTTGACGACGCGGGTGCCCCAGAAGGGCGGGGCCGGGACGGGGTTGTCGGTGGCGACGTCGGAGCGGACGTGGCCCTCCTCCGGGCGCTCCTCGGCCTGCACGGTCGCCGCGCGCACCCGGCGCTGCTTCAGCTCGGGCAGCTTGGCGCCGGGGACGCCCCGCTTGACGCCGATGAGCGCGTCCATCAGGCGCAGGCCCTCGAAGGCGTCACGGGCGTAGCGGACCTCGCCCTCGTAGATCTCGTGCAGGTCCTGCTCCACGTAGGCCCGGGTGAGGGCGGCGCCGCCCAGGATGACCGGGTAGGTGGCGGCCAGGCCCCGGGCGTTCAGCTCCTCCAGGTTCTCCTTCATGATCACCGTGGACTTGACCAGCAGCCCGGACATGCCGATCACGTCGGCCCGGTGCTCGGCGGCGGCGTCCAGGATGGCGGAGACCGGCTGCTTGATGCCGAGGTTGACGACGTTGTAGCCGTTGTTGGAGAGGATGATGTCGACGAGGTTCTTGCCGATGTCGTGGACGTCGCCGCGCACGGTGGCGAGCACGATGGTGCCCTTGCCGTCCTCGTCGGTCTTCTCCATGTGCGGCTCCAGGTAGGCCACGGCGGTCTTCATGACCTCCGCGGACTGGAGCACGAACGGCAGCTGCATCTGGCCGGAGCCGAACAGCTCGCCGACCACCTTCATGCCGTCGAGCAGCGTCTCGTTGACGATCTCCAGCGCCGGGCGGCTCTCCAGGGCCTCGTCGAGGTCCCGCTCCAGGCCGTTGCGCTCGCCGTCGATGATGCGGCGCTTGAGGCGCTCGTCCAGCGGCAGCGCGGCCAGCTCCTCGGCCTTGCCGGCCTTGAGCGACTTGGCGGTGGCGCCCTCGAAGAGCTGCATGAGCTTCTGCAGCGGGTCGTAGCCCTCGGCGCGGCGGTCGTAGATCAGGTCCAGCGCGGTCCGCACCTGCTCCTCGTCGAAGCGGGCGATCGGCAGGATCTTCGACGCGTGCACGATCGCCGAGTCCAGGCCGGCCTTGACGCACTCGTCGAGGAAGACGGAGTTCAGCAGGATCCGGGCGGCCGGGTTCAGGCCGAAGGAGATGTTCGACAGACCCAGGGTGGTCTGCACGTCCGGGTGGCGGCGCTTGAGCTCGCGGATCGCCTCGATGGTGGCGATGCCGTCCTTGCGGGACTCCTCCTGACCGGTGCAGATGGTGAAGGTCAGGGTGTCGATGAGGATGTCCTCCTCGCGGATGCCCCAGTTGCCGGTCAGGTCGGCGATCAGCCGTTCGGCGATCTCGACCTTCTTCTCCGGCGTGCGGGCCTGGCCCTCCTCGTCGATGGTGAGGGCGATCAGCGCGGCGCCGTGCTCCTGCGCCAGCCGGGTGACCCGGGCGAAGCGGGAGTCGGGGCCGTCGCCGTCCTCGTAGTTCACCGAGTTGATCACCGCGCGGCCGCCCAGCTTCTCCAGGCCCGCCCGGATCACCTCGACCTCGGTGGAGTCCAGCACGATCGGCAGGGTGGAGGCGGTCGCGAACCGGCCGGCCAGCTCCTCCATGTCGGCGACGCCGTCCCGGCCGACGTAGTCGACGCACAGGTCGAGCATGTGCGCGCCCTCGCGGATCTGCTCCCGGGCCATCTCCACGCAGTCGTCCCAGCGGCCGGCGAGCATGGCCTCGCGGAACTTCTTCGAGCCGTTGGCGTTGGTGCGCTCGCCGATCGCGAGGTAGGCGGTGTCCTGGCGGAACGGCACCGACTGGTAGAGGGAGGCGGCGCCCGGCTCGGGGCGCGGGTCGCGCTCGACCGGCCGCAGGCCGTGGACGCGCTCGGCCACCTGGCGCAGGTGCTCCGGCGTGGTGCCGCAGCAGCCGCCGACCAGGGACAGGCCGTAGTCGCGGACGAAGCCCTCCTGGGCGTCCGCCAGCTCCGGGGCGGTGAGCGGGTAGTGCGCGCCGTCCTTGGTCAGCTCGGGCAGGCCGGCGTTCGGCATGCAGGACAGCGGGACACGTGCGTGCCGGGACAGGTGGCGCAGGTGCTCGCTCATCTCGGCCGGACCGGTCGCGCAGTTCAGGCCGATCATGTCGATGCCCAGCGGCTCCAGCGCGGTCAGCGCGGCGCCGATCTCCGAGCCGAGGAGCATGGTGCCGGTGGTCTCCACCGTCACCGAGACGATCAGCGGTACGTCGTACCCGGCGACCGCCATGGCGCGCCGGGCGGCGATCACCGACGCCTTGGTCTGCAGCAGGTCCTGGGTGGTCTCGACGATCAGCGCGTCGGCGCCGCCGGCCAGCAGGCCCTCGGCGTTCTGCTGGTAGGCGTCGCGGATCGCGCGGAAGGTGGTGTGGCCGAGGGTGGGCAGCTTGGTGCCGGGGCCCATGGAGCCGAGCACCCAGCGCTGCCGGCCGTCGCGGGCGGTGTGCGCGTCGGCGGACTCGCGGGCGATGCGGGCACCGGCCTCGGACAGTTCGAGGACGCGCCCGGCGATGTCGTACTCCGCCGCCGCGGTGAGGTTGGCGCCGAAGGTGTTGGTCTCCACGCAGTCCACGCCGACCGCGAAGTAGGCGTCGTGCACCGAGCGGACGATGTCGGGCCGGGTGACGTTCAGGACCTCGTTGCACCCCTCCAGGTTCTGGAAGTCCTCGAGGGTGGGTTCCTGGGCCTGGAGCATCGTGCCCATGGCTCCGTCGGCGACCACCACACGGGTGGCGAGCGCCTCTCGGAGCGCGGACGCACGGGTCCGGCTGTCGGCGGTAGGGGTCGGCGGCAACGAGGCCATGTAAGGGCTCCCTGAGATGCGACGGCTGTCGGCTTTGCGTCACCTCCGGGCACGGCGGGGGGCCGTCCCGGGGCGGGCGCACGCCGTCAGGGTAACCGGCGGCGGGGGCCTATGGTCAGGGGCGTCCACGACGCGGACGAACGGGCCGGGCCGGGCGGACGGGCGGAGAACCGGGCCGTCCGGATCCGGCCACCGTGGTGGACTCGTGGCAGACGGTCGACGACCGACCATTGGCGGGAGGTCGGCATCGACCGGTAGTGTTCGACATTGCCGAACAGCGGCAGCGACGTCGCGGCTCGACGGTCGAAGGGGACGGAGGCAGGACGGCGATGGCACGGAACATCCAGTCGCTCGAGCGGGCAGCCGCGATGCTGCGACTGCTCGCGGGCGGCGAGCGGCGGCTGGGCCTGTCCGACATCGCCTCGGCCCTGGGGCTCGCCAAGGGCACCGCGCACGGCATCCTGCGCACCCTCCAGCAGGAGGGCTTCGTGGAGCAGGAGGAGACCTCCGGCCGCTACCAGCTGGGCGCGGAGCTGCTGCGCCTGGGCACCACCTACCTGGACGTGCACGAGCTGCGCGCCCGGGCCCTGGTCTGGACGGACGACCTGGCCCGCTCCAGCGGCGAGAGCGTCTACCTGGGGGTGCTGCACCAGCAGGGCGTGCTCATCGTCCACCACGTCTTCCGGCCGGACGACAGCCGGCAGGTGCTGGAGATCGGCGCCATGCAGCCGCTGCACTCCACGGCGCTCGGCAAGGTCCTCTCGGCGTACGACCCGGTCGCCCACAGCGAGGCCGTCGAGGCCGACCGCAAGGCCTTCACCGACCGCACCGTCTGCGACCTGGCCCCCTTCGAGCAGATCCTCGACGTCACACGCGCGCGTGGCTACGCGGCCGACGTGGAGGAGACCTGGGAGGGCGTGGCCTCGATCGCCGCGCCCATCCACGACCGGCGCCGGATGCCGGTCGGCGCGGTCGGCATCACCGGCGCGGTGGAACGGGTGTGCCGGGACGGCGAACTGCGCCCGGAACTGATCGCCGCGGTACGGGACTGCGCCCGCGCGGTGTCGCGGGACCTGGGCGCGGGCCGCTTCTGAGCACACGACCGGGGCGCGGGGCGCTTCGGGGTGTGCGGCCGGGGCGTAGGCGGCCGTGGGCGCGCGGCTGAGGCGCGCCGGTCACTGCTGAGCACACGACCGGGGCGCGGGCGCTTCGGCCTGCGGCGGGACGCGGCCCCTCCCAGACTCGGGGGCGGGGCCTGGGTCGCTTCTGCACGTACGGCCCTGGCGGGAGCCACTTCCGGGCGCACGGCTGCCGCGCGGGGCCACTGCTGAGCACGCGACTGGAGCCGGGCGCACCGGCCTGCGGCGGGGCGCGGCCCCCTTCCGAACCTGGGCCAGGCAGAGGGCCGCTTCCGCGCGGACGGCCGGGCCGGGGCCGCTTCCGGCCTACGGCGAGGCGCGGGCGCCTTCCGGGACCTGGAGCCGGGGCCTGGGCCGCTTCCGGGCGCGCGACTGCGGCGCGGGCCGCTCCTGAGCACACGACCCGGGGCGCGGGCGCTTCCGGCCTATGGCGGGGCGCGGCCCCTTCCGGACCTGGAGGCCGGGCGGAAGGCCGCTTACGAGCGCACCACCCACGGGCCGCCTGTCGGCGCACGGCCGGGCGCGGGCGCTCGCCGACCTGGAACCGGAGCGCGGGCCGCCTCCGCGCGCACGGCCGGGCGCGAGGCCCTTCCGGAGCTGCGGCGGGCCGGGGGCCGCTCATGGCGCGCGGCCCGGGCGCGGGGCGCCGTACGGGGCGGTGACGGCACCACCCGCCGGGACACCGGACGGGGTTGCGGTGATCGCCGTACTCTGAGATCGAACGGGGCGGACAAACCGGGCACGCCCCTGCCCAGTGCGGCATCGAAGATCGATAAGTCACCGCGATCAATAACGATCGGGTATTCGATAACGGAACCCTTGACGCATGTGCGACCGCCCGACAAGACTCCCGTCCATCGGTCGGCATTGTCGAACACCTACCGGCAATAAGCGCTAGAGTGTGACAACGCCAAGGGCCGGCATCGCTCTCACCCCCGAGGGCGCGGAACCTCCGTAGGGACACGGGGTTCGGCTTCCCCTGGACGAAGGACAAAGGAGTCGCGGGTGTCCAGCTCCGACATCTTCATCGGCGAGACCATCGGTACCGCCATACTCATCCTGCTCGGCGCCGGCGTTGTCGCCGCCGTCGTGCTCAAGGCCTCCAAGGCCCGCAACGCCGGCTGGCTCGCCATCACCTTCGGGTGGGGTTTCGCGGTGCTCACGGCCGTCTACATCTCGGCGCCCCTGTCCGGCGCCCACCTGAACCCGGCCGTCACGCTCGGTATCGCGATCAAGGACAACGACTGGAGCAACGTCCCCACCTACTTCGCGGGACAGCTGCTCGGCGCCATGATCGGCGCCACCCTCGCCTGGGTGGCCTACTACGGCCAGTTCCACGCCCACCTCACGGACCGCGAGATCGTCGGCGGTCCGGGCACCCAGTCCACCAAGGCCGTGGAGGCGCGGGAGGCCCAGGCCGGACCGGTCCTCGGCGTCTTCTCCACCGGCCCCGAGGTGCGCAACGTGGTGATGAACCTCGCCACCGAGATCATCGGCACCTTCGTGCTCGTCCTCGCGGTCCTCACCCAGGGCCTCAACGACAACGGCAACGGCCTCGGCACCCTCGGCGCGCTGATCACCGCGCTCGTCGTGGTCGGCATCGGCCTCTCGCTGGGCGGTCCCACCGGATACGCCATCAACCCCGCGCGCGACCTCGGCCCGCGCATCGTGCACGCACTGCTCCCCCTGCCCAACAAGGGCGGGTCCGACTGGGGCTACGCCTGGATCCCGGTCGTGGGCCCGCTGATCGGCGCCGCGATCGCGGCAGGCCTGTACAGGCTGGCTTTCGCCTAGAGCATCCGCTGAAGCAACAGCGCACCACAGCAGACCGTTTCCGTGAATCCCCAGGAGCACACCGTGACCGACGCGCACACCGCCGGCCCGTTCATCGCCGCCATCGACCAGGGCACGACCTCCTCGCGCTGCATCGTCTTCGACCGGGACGGCCGCATCGTCTCCGTCGACCAGAAGGAGCACGAGCAGATCTTCCCCAAGCCGGGCTGGGTCGAGCACAACGCCACCGAGATCTGGACCAACGTCCAGGAGGTCGTCGCCGGAGCCATCGAGAAGGCCGGCATCACCCGCGACGACATCAAGGCCATCGGCATCACCAACCAGCGCGAGACCACCGTGCTGTGGGACCGGAACACCGGTGAGCCGGTCCACAACGCCATCGTCTGGCAGGACACCCGCACCGACGCCCTCTGCAAGGAGCTGGGCCGCAACGTCGGTCAGGACCGCTTCCGCCGCGAGACCGGCCTGCCGCTGGCCTCCTACTTCGCCGGCCCCAAGGCCCGCTGGCTGCTGGACAACGTCGACGGGCTGCGCGAGCGCGCCGAGGCCGGCGACATCCTCTTCGGCACCATGGACACCTGGGTCATCTGGAACCTGACCGGCGGCGTGGACGGCGGCAAGCACGTCACGGACGTCACCAACGCCTCCCGCACCATGCTGATGAACCTGCACACCATGCGGTGGGACGAGAAGATCGCCGAGTCCATCGGGGTGCCGACCGCGATGCTCCCGGAGATCCGCTCCTCCGCCGAGGTGTACGGCGAGATCACCGGCGGCCGCCTCGGCGAGCTGCTCGGGGGCATCCCGGTCGCCTCCGCGCTCGGCGACCAGCAGGCGGCCCTGTTCGGCCAGACCTGTTTCTCCGAGGGCGAGACCAAGTCGACGTACGGCACCGGCACCTTCATGGTGATGAACACCGGCGACAAGATCATCAACTCCTACAGCGGCCTGCTGACCACGGTCGGCTACCAGATCGGCGACGACCGGCCGGTCTACGCCCTGGAGGGCTCGATCGCCGTCACCGGCTCCCTGGTGCAGTGGATGCGCGACCAGATGGGCCTGATCTCCACCGCCGCCGAGATCGAGACGCTCGCGCTGTCGGTCGAGGACAACGGCGGCGCCTACTTCGTGCCCGCCTTCTCCGGCCTGTTCGCCCCCTACTGGCGCTCCGACGCCCGCGGTGTGATCGCCGGCCTGACCCGGTACGTCACCAAGGCGCACCTGGCCCGTGCCGTGCTGGAGGCCACCGCCTGGCAGACCCGCGAGATCGCGGACGCCATGACGAAGGACTCCGGCGTGGAGCTGGCCGCCCTCAAGGTCGACGGCGGCATGACCTCCAACAACCTGCTGATGCAGACCCTCGCCGACTTCGTGGACGCCCCCGTGGTGCGCCCGATGGTCGCCGAGACCACCTGCCTCGGCGCCGCCTACGCCGCCGGCCTCGCCGTCGGCTTCTGGACCAGCACCGACGACCTGCGCGCCAACTGGCGGCGGGCCGCCGAGTGGACCCCCCGCATGGACGCGGAGATCCGCGACCGTGAGTACAAGAACTGGCTCAAGGCCGTCGAACGGACCATGGGCTGGCTCGAGGACGAGAACTGACCCGAGCCCGGCTTCGGGAGCGAGTTCTCCGCCGAGCTCTGATGAGGAGTAAGAACCCGACATGACCAGTCAGTCCACCCTGCAGTCCGTGCCCGCCCTCGGTACGCACCCGGCCTCCGGCTCGAACCCGAGCCGCGCCGAGACCCGGGAACGGCTCGCCAAGGCGTCGTACGACCTCCTTGTGATCGGCGGCGGCATCCTGGGCATCTCCACCGCCTGGCACGCCGCGCAGTCCGGGCTCAGGGTGGCGCTGGTCGACGCCGGCGACTTCGCCGGTGCCACCTCCTCCGCCTCCTCCAAGCTGCTCCACGGCGGTCTGCGCTACCTGCAGACCGGCGCGGTGAAGCTGGTGGCGGAGAACCACTTCGAGCGCCGTGCGGTCTCCCGCCAGGTGGCCCCCCACCTGGCGAACCCGCTCACCTTCTACCTCCCCGTGTACAAGGGCGGGCCGCACGGCGCCGCGAAGCTCGGGGCCGGCGTCTTCGCCTACTCGATGCTGTCGGCGTTCGGCGACGGCGTGGGCCACCTGCTCTCCCCCGCCAAGGCCGCGGCGGACGTGCCCGAGCTGCGCACCGAGAACCTGAAGGCCGTGGCCGTCTACGGCGACGACCAGATGAACGACGCCCGCATGGCCCTGATGACGGTCCGCGCGGCCGTCGAGGCGGGCGCGGTCGTCCTCAACCACGCCGAGGTCACCGGCCTGCGCTTCACCAAGGGCCGGGTGACGGGCGCCGAGCTGAAGGACCGCCTGTCCGGCGACGAGTTCGGTGTGAACGCCCGTCTGGTGCTGAACGCGACCGGCCCGTGGGTCGACCACCTGCGCCGGATGGAGGACCCGGACGCCGCCCCGTCGATCCGGCTGTCGAAGGGCGCGCACCTGGTCCTGAAGCGGACCTCCCCGTGGAAGGCGGCGCTCGCCACCCCGATCGACAAGTACCGCATCACCTTCGCCCTCCCCTGGGAGGACATGCTGCTCCTCGGCACCACCGACGAGGAGTTCGAGGGCGACCCGGCGGACGTCGCGGTCAACGACAAGGACATAGCCCAGATCCTCGACGAGGCCGCGTTCTCCATCCGCGACCAGCAGCTCGACCGCGACCTGATCACCTACGCGTTCGCCGGTCTGCGGGTGCTGCCGGGCGGCCCCGGCGACACCGCGAAGGCCAAGCGCGAGACGGTCGTCACCGAGGGCCGGGGCGGCATGCTGTCCGTCGCGGGCGGCAAGTGGACGACCTTCCGGCACATCGGCCGCACGGTGATGAAGAAGCTGGAGTCGCTGCCGGGCCACCCGCTGGGCGAGGACTTCGAGCCGATCTCGTCGCTGCCGAAGAAGCTGCCGCTGCCCGGTGTCGCCAACCCGCGCGCGGTCGCCCACCGGCTGCTCGCCGACGGCCCGGCGCCCGGCCCGCGCATGGCGGCGGACACCGCCCGGCACCTGGCCACCCACTACGGCTCGCTGGCCTTCGACATCGCCCGCCTCGCCAACGACGACCCGGAGCTGGCCCGGCGGGTCCACCCGGACGCGCCGGAGATCTGGGCGCAGGTCGTCTGGGCCCGCGACCACGAGTGGGCGGAGACCGCGGACGACGTGCTGCGCCGCCGCACCACGCTGACCATCCGCGGTCTGGCCACGGACGAGATCCGCGCGAAGGTCCAGGACCTGCTCGACGAGAAGTAGACCCGGTGCCGGCACTTCCCTGACCGCAGCCGGCACCCGAGGAACGGCCCCCTCCGCACAGGGGGGCCGGGCCCCGCCGAGGGGGCGGCTCCGCACCGGCGGAGCCGCCCCCTCCGCCATGCCCGTACGGCTCTACAGCAGGGCGTCGCCGAGCAGCCGCCAGGCCGGGAGGGAGGAGGCGCCGGGTTCGGTGCCGATGACCTGGACGGCCACATGGTCGGCGCCCGCGTCGACGTGGGCGGCCAGCTTGGCGGCGACGGCGTCCGGCTCGCCCCAGAAGACCAGGTCGTCGACGAGGCGGTCGCTGCCGCCGCCGGTGAGTTCGTCCTCCGCGTAGCCGAGCCGGCGGAACTTGGCGAGGTTGTAGGGGGTGTCCAGGTACGGGCGCAGGTGCTCGCGGGCCGTCGCGCGCGCCTTGTCCGGGTCGGTCTCCAGCAGGACGGCGTGCTCGACGCCGAGGAAGGGGTCCGGGCCGAGGATGGCACGGGCCTCGGCGGTGTGGGCCACGCTGACGTGGTAGGTGTGCGCGCCGGCCGTGCGGTCGCGGGCGAGTCCCAGCATCCTGGGGCCGTAGGCCGCGAGCAGGCGGCGCACCGGAGGTGCCGGTTCGGGCGCGTCCAGGGCGTCCATCTCGTCGAGGTAGGCGGCCATGGCGGCGATGGGTTTGACGCCGGGGCGCGGCCGGCCGCCGTAGCCGAGGCCGAGGATGTGGCGTCCGGGGTGGGCGTCGGCGAGGAGGAGCGCCCCGGCCTGGGCCGCGGCGGCGTCGCGCGCCCAGATCTGGGCGATGCCGTTGATCACGTGCAGGCGCTCGGTGGCGGCGAGCAGATGACCGGCGAGGGTGAGCGCCTCGCGCTGTCCCACCTCGGGGAACCACAGGGCCCGCCAGCCCCGTTCCTCCAGCTCCTGTACGGACTCGCGGATCCGTCCGGCGGGCTGGTGCTCGAAGTCGAAGGTGTAGATGCCGAACGTGCCCAGCTCCAGGCCGTCGATCCCGCTCATGGGTCCCCCTCGTGTTCGCTCGCTCGGTGTTCGCTCACGGGTCCTCACATCGGAATATCGCAGATTCTCGATATGAGGCGCAACAGGTGGTCCCGGCCCGCCGACGAACGACTAGAGGGTGCGGCCCAGTTCCTCGACGAGCGCGGCGATCCGCTCCTCGTCCCGCTTGTAGTGGGTCCACTTGCCGATCCGGGTCGCCCGCACCAGCCCCGCCCGCTGCAGCTCGGCCAGGTACGCCGACACCGTCGACTGGGCCAGGCCGGCCTTGGCCTGGATGTGGCTCACGCACACCCCCACCTCCGCCGGATCGGCGACGGCGGCCCGCGCGGGGAAGTGGCGCTCGGGCTCCCGCAGCCACTGCAGCAGCTGCAACCGCACGGGGTTCGAGAGCGCGCGCAGCGCGTCGACCAGCCCGGGGTCCGGTGGGATCGCTGCGTCGGCCATGGCTCCGGAGTATAGGCGGGGGTCCTCGCGTCACGGCCCGAGTCACCGGAGGCCGAGGGCCGCCGGGATCGAACGATCTTTACGGGGCACCCGGGAAGTCGACGGCGGGCGGGGACGGGTGACCGGCTCGGACGGCCGGCCGGGTGTTCCGGGCCGGTGATCGGGGCAGTGATCCGTGCACTGCCCCCGTGCAAGGGGGCTGCGGGCGCCCACGCCGCACGCCGTAAGGTTGGGACGTCAAGCGAGGGCACGTCGGAAGGAGGCACTGGGTGATCGAGCTGGAGGGGGTTCCCGAGCTGATCGACCCAGTCATGGTGGCCGCGTTCGAGGGCTGGAACGATGCCGGCGACGCCGCCTCCACCGCGGTCGCTCACCTGGAACGGGAATGGAAGGGCGAGGTGTTCGCCGCGCTGGACGCGGAGGACTACTACGACTTCCAGGTGAACCGCCCCACGGTGTTCATGGACGGCGGCGTACGCAAGATCACGTGGCCCACGACCCGGTTGTCGGTCGTCCGGATCGGCGGCGAGAAGCCGCGCGACCTGGTGCTGGTGCGCGGCATCGAACCGTCCATGCGCTGGCGCTCGTTCTGCAACGAGCTGCTGGGGTTCGCCCATGAGCTGGGGGTGGAGCTGGTGGTCATCCTGGGCGCCCTGCTCGGGGACACCCCGCACACGCGTCCGGTCCCGATCAGCGGGACCACGTCCGACCCGGACCTGGCCCGCCGGATGGACCTGGAGGAGACCAAGTACGAGGGCCCCACGGGCATCGTCGGCGTCCTCCAGGAGGCCTGCACCCACGCGGGCGTCCCGGCGGTCTCGCTCTGGGCCGCCGTACCGCACTACGTCTCGCAGCCGCCCAACCCCAAGGCGACGCTGGCGCTGCTGAACCGCCTGGAGGACCTGATCGACGTGCGCATCCCGCTGGGCGAGCTGCCCGAGGACGCGCGCGCCTGGCAGGTCGGCGTGGACCAGCTCGCCGCCGAGGACAGCGAGGTCGCCGAGTACGTGCAGACGCTGGAGGAGGCGCGGGACACCGCCGAGCTGCCCGAGGCGTCGGGCGAGGCGATCGCGCGCGAGTTCGAGCGGTATCTGCGGCGCCGGGACGGCGGCCGGGACGCCCCCGGGGACCGCACCCGCCCGCCGATGCCGCCCAAGCCGGGCACGGACGACGGGGAATCACCGGAGGACTGACGGCGCCGGCGGGCGGCTTCCGGCAGGACGGGAGCCGGCCGCACGGGCCGCCGGACGCGTCAGGGGCGTCCCCTCGCGGCGGAGGAGACGCCCCTTGACCGGACGCGGCGCGTTACAGGGCGACGCCGAGCAGCGCGTCCACGGCGCGGGTGACGACGCCGGGGGCGCCGGGGTCCTCGCCGCCCCGCGCGTGCTGGAGCTCGGCCCAGCGGTCGACGGCGGCCAGTGCGGCCGGGGCGTCGAGGTCGTTCGCCAGGGCCTCGCGGATCTCCTCGACCAGCGCGTCGGCGCCCGGCCCGTCGGGCCGTGAGACGGCGGACCGCCAGCGCTCCAGCCGGGCCTCGGCGTCCCGCAGCACCTGGTCGGTCCACTCCCAGTCGGCCCGGTAGTGGTGGGCGAGGAGCGAGAGCCGGATGGCGGCCGGGTCCACGCCGTCGCGGCGCAGCCGGGAGACGAAGACCAGGTTGCCCTTGGACTTCGACATCTTCTCGCCGTGCAGGGCGACCATGCCGGCGTGGACGTACGCCTTGGCCATGGGGAACTCGCCGGTCAGCACCTGGGCGTGCGAGGCGCCCATCTCGTGGTGCGGGAAGGCGAGGTCGGAGCCGCCGCCCTGGACGTCGAAGCCCATCCCGAGGTGGTCGAGGGCGATGGCGACGCACTCGATGTGCCAGCCGGGGCGGCCGGGCCCGAGGGAGCCGCCGTCCCAGCTCGGCTCGCCCGGCCGGGCGGCCATCCACAGCATCGGGTCGAGCGGGTTCTTCTTGCCCGGCCGGTCCGGGTCGCCGCCGCGTTCGGCGGACAGCAGCCGCATGGCGGCGGCGTCCAGGTTCGAGACCTGGCCGAAGTGCGGGTCGGCCTCGACGGAGAAGTAGATGTCGCCGTCGAGTTCGTAGGCGGCGCCCATCGCGCGCAGCCGCTCCACGAGCGGCACGATGCCGGGTATGGCCTCGACCGCGCCGATGTACTGCCGCGGCGGCAGCATCCGCAGGGCGGTCATGTCCTCACGGAAGAGGGCCGTCTCCTGCTCGGCCAGGGCCACCCAGTCGACGCCGTCGCGCTGCGCCCGCTCCAGCAGCGGATCGTCGACGTCGGTGACGTTCTGGACGTAGTGGACCTGCCGCTTGGTGTCCAGCCACACGCGCTGGACGAGGTCGAACGCGTTGTAGGTCGCCGCGTGACCGATGTGGGTCGCGTCGTACGGGGTGATGCCGCAGACGTAGATACGGGCGACGGGACCGGGGGCGAGGGGGACGAGACCACCGGTCGCGGTGTCGTGGATCCTCAGGTCGCGGCCCTGACCAGGCAGGGCGGGGACCTCGGAAGCGGGCCAGGCATGCATGCCTTGAGCCTAACCGGACTGGAGTTCCGTATACGAACCGGACCAGGCCATATGGCCGGGAAGGCGCTCTTGCGGCCACCCGGCCCATGTGCGTGCGCGGCCTCCCGGCCCCGGTGCGGCGGAGACCTCCGTCACACCGGCGGCCAGGGGATGGCCGGCCACTCGCCGCCGGGTTCCGGGTGGACCCGGGCGGTGAGCAGCGCCTCGACCCGCGCGCGCGTGGCGTCCAGTTCGGCCGGGGTGATCAGCCCCGCGAGGCGTTCGGCGAGCGCCGCGCCCGGCGCCAGCCGCTCCCGGAGCCCGCCGAGGACCGTGACGGCTTCCTCGGTGAGGGCCTGGCCCGCCCAGCCCCACAGCAAGGTGCGCAGCTTGTTCTCGACGTTGAAGGTGACGCCGTGGTCGATGCCGTAGAGCCGGCCGCCGGCGGCGGGGAGCAGATGGCCGCCCTTGCGGTCGGCGTTGTTGATCACCGCGTCGAGCACGGCGAGCCGCCGCAGCCGGGGGTCGTCGGCGTGCACCAGCAGCGCGGTACGCCCCTCCCCCACCTCGGCGAGGCCGATCGCCTTCCAGCCCGGCCCCGGCTCGTCCTCCTCGACCAGGGCCAGCAGTTCGGCGTCGGGGACCGCCTCGATCCAGAGCTGGACCATGCCCTCGCCGTACGGGCCGTCCCGCAGCACGGTCGGCGGGACCAGGCCCCAGCCGGTGGCCTCCGAGACCAGGTAGGCGGCCACCTCGCGGGCGGCGAGCGTGCCGTCCGGGAAGTCCCACAGCGGGCGTTCCCCGGCGACCGGCTTGTAGACGCAGGCCGCTTCCTGCCCGTCGTGGGTCACCGTGCAGTACAGCGCCGCGTTGGAGGCCTCCCGGATGCGTCCGCGCACGGTCAGCTCGCCCTCGGCGAGCAGGTCCGCCGGCGTCATGCTCCGCGGCGGTATCCGTTCTGGCGCGGACATACGTGTCCTTCCGGGTCGAGCGGCAGGCTGCACAGCGGGCAGGGCGGCCGGCCGGCGTTGACGACGTCGAGGGCGCGCTTGGCGAAGGCCCTGGCCTGGGCTCCGGTGAGCCGGACCCGCAGCATCGGCGGCCCGTTCTCCTCGTCCTGGAGCAGCCGCTCCTCGGCTTCGGCCAGGTCCTCGTCGGAGTCGGCGTCCAGCTCCACGAGGGCCTGCGCCTCGACGATCATGCGCTGTTCCTCGCCGTCCCAGGCGAGGGCCATGGTGCCGACCCGGAACTCCTCCTCGACGGGGGTGTCCAGCGGGGCGGTGTCGGTGACCTCGGCGGGGGCGACGGCCGGCACGGCGGCACTGCCGCCGCTGCGCCGCACCACCTCGTCGAGGAGTTCGTCCATGCGCTCGGCGAGCGCGGCGACCTGCGTCTTCTCCAGGGCCACGCTGGTCACCCGGGAGCCGGCGGTGGCCTGGAGGAAGAAGGTACGACGCCCGGGCAGTCCGACCGTGCCGGCCACGAAACGGTCCGGTGGGTCGTAGAGGAACACCTGACGGGACACGTCCTGTCTCCTGGAATCGTCTGGACTTGTGGTTCGGCATCGACTGCGGACCGACTGACCGCTTCACCCTACTGCGGGCGACGATCACGGTGCGCCCGCACCACCCCCGACGGTCGCGTCACCGGCCGGCGGCTCCTCGGGCGGCACCAGGGACGCGAAGTCGCCGGTGTCGCCGAGGCGGACGAGGAAGGGGCGCGTGCGGGTGTAACGGATCGCGGTGATGGAACACGGTTCCACACTGATCCGCTGGAAGAGGTCGAGATGAAGTCCGAGCGCGTCCGCGACGAGCGACTTGATGATGTCGCCGTGCGAACACATCAAGTACACCGCGCCGGGCCCGTGATCGCGCTCCACGCGCGCGTTCCACTCGCGGACCGCCTCGGCGGCGCGAGTGGCCATCGCGCGCATCGACTCGCCGCCGGGGAACTCGGCGGCCGAGGGGTGCGCCTGCACGACCTCCATCAGGGGCTCGTCCTTCAGTTCGGCGAGCTTGCGGCCGGACCAGTCGCCGTAGTGGCACTCGCCGATGCGTTCGTCGGTGTGCGCGGTCAGGCTGGGGCGGGCGTCGAGCAGCGGCCGGACCGTCTCCTGGCAGCGCTCCAGGGGGCTGGTGACGACCTCGGCGAGCGGCAGCGCGGCCAGCCGGCCGGGCAGGGCGGCGGCCTGCGCGGTGCCGCGTTCGTCGAGCCGCACGCCGGGCGTCCAGCCGGCGAGCAGTCCCTCGGTGTTGGCGGTGGAACGTCCGTGCCGGACGAGGATGAGCGTGGGCATGCCGCCCAGGGTAGGCGTACACCCGCGTGCGGTGGCCGGACGCGGAAGGAGAATGCACCCAGTGATCGTGGATTGCGCCATCTACCGGAACGGACGTCGGACGGAGGGCCCCGAGGACTTCTCCGACGCCCTCGACGAGGCGCGGGCGGGGGGCGGGTTCGTGTGGATCGGCCTGCACGAGCCGACCGAGCAGGAGTTCAGCCATGTCAGCGAGGAGTTCCGGCTGCACCCGCTGGCCGTGGAGGACGCCCTGAAGGCCCACCAGCGGCCCAAGCTGGAGGTGTACGAGGACTCGCTGTTCCTGGTGCTGAAGCCGGTGGTGTACGAGCCGGAGAGCGACGCGGTGTCCTCCGGCGAGCTCATGGTCTTCCTCGGCGACGGGTTCGTGGTGACCGTGCGGCACGGCGAGGGGGCCCCGCTGGCCGCCGTCCGGCGACGGCTGGAGCGCGAGCCGGAGCTGCTGGTCAAGGGGCCCACGGCAGTGCTCTACGCCGTCGCCGACGCCACCGTCGACCACTACCTGGAGGTGGCGGGTGAGCTGCAGAACGACCTGGAGGAGCTGGAGACGGAGGTCTTCTCGCCGGACCAGGGCGGCTCACGGCACACCGCGTCGCGGATCTACACCTTCAAGCGGCAGATCCTGGAGTTCCGCAGGGCCGCCGGCCCGCTCGCCCTGCCGCTCACCCGGCTCGCGGAGACCGGGACGTTCGGCGGGGCGGTGCCGTTCGTGGACGAGAAGGCGCGGCCCTTCTTCCGCGACGTCCACGACCACCTCACGCGCGTGAACGAGTCCGTGGAGGCACTGGACCGGCTGGTGTCCGACGTGCTGTCGGCCCATCTGGCGCAGATGAGCGTGCGGCAGAACGACGACATGCGGAAGATCTCCGCGTGGGCGGCCATGGCCGCGGTCCCCACGATGATCGCGGGGGTCTACGGCATGAACTTCGAGCACATGCCGGAGCTGCGCTGGACGTGGTCCTACCCGGCGGTGATCGTGGTGATGGCCGTCCTGGAGGTCCTGCTGTACCGGCTGTTCAAGGGGCGGGGCTGGATGTGAGGGGCCCTCACGCGAACTCCGTGGCCGTCTCCGCGGGGCCGCCGAGGGCGTTGCGGCGCCGCGGCGGCCGCAGGGAGACCATGCGGCGCCAGCCGCCGAGCCGCTCGTAGGCGTAGACGGCGTGGATGCCGGCCGCGAGCACCGCGGACCTGGCCCTGCGCCAGCCCAGGACGCGGCCCATGCGGGACATGACGGCCAGGCTGACGTCCCGGTGCACGCGGATCTCGGCGAGCGCGCACGCGCGCAGGGTGCGCTGGATGGCCCGGCCGTGGCCGGCGCGGGCGAGGCGGAGCAGTTCCTCGTGGCAGTAGGCGAGGTGGTTGTCCTCGTCGGCGGAGATCATCCGGACCGCCCGGCCGATGTCCGGGTGGTCGGCGAAGTGCTTGCGCAGCAGCCCCATCTGCTCGGCGGCGCGCTGCTCGGTGACCCGGCTGTGCGCGAGGTAGGTGACGATGTCCTGGACCGTGAGCGGTTCGTCGCGCCGGAGCCTGTCGTGGGCGAGGCCGATGCCCGCGCGTTCCAGCAGCATGGTGTAGTCGGTCTCGGGCGGGACGGGGACCGGGTCGAGGCCGCGCTTGCGCAGGAGCGCGGTGAAGATGCGCCCGTGCTTGTCCTCGTCGGCGCCGTGCCGGGTGATCTTGGGGGCGAGGTCGCGCTCGCTCGCGGGGACGAGCGCGGCGATCCGGGCGTTCTCCCATCCGCCCTGCGCCTCACCGCCGGCGGCGATGGAGCAGAAGAGGGCGAAGGACTCGTCGTTGTCGAGGATCTCCTGGAACAGACCCTTGGCCGAAAGCATCCGGGACCCCTC